>CAZIAX010000126.1:0-4435 GCA_964537745.1 uncultured Sangeribacter sp. | reverse complement strand
AGGTAGCCCAATCGTGATTCCAACCTTCCACCAGGACGCCGCCGAAATTGTGGCGTGCAGCAAAATCCATGTAACGCTTTACATTCTCTGTTGTCGCGCCGTGGTTATCACCAGCTTCCCAAGTAGCGGTCTTCATATGATAGCACCACCATACGCCGATATATCTTTGCGGCACACAGAATTCCTCTGCATTCTCAATGGCACATGGCTCATTGAGGTTGAGCATGATGCGACTCAAAGCCATGTCTCCGGCATTGTCAGCGATGATGAGTGTGCGCCATGGCGATACGCGGACATCAGTGACGTAGACTGCATCACCGTTCATCCACGGTGTAAGTTTTGCGCGGAGGGTGTTGCTTCCCGGAGTTGCCTCTACATTCATCGCAGCAAAGTCAGTTAGGTTTGCTTGGTGGAGGGCCATGTGGGTTCCGTCGGCAGTGCGGATTGTCACGGGGGTGCTGGCATATCCCATGCTGTCGAGAGGGAGCTCACGGAAGAGTGCCTCATAGAAGCGGTATCCTTCTGCTGGAATTGACCAAGTTGTATGGTTGTCTGCGAAAGCAAACTCTGTAATCTCATCCATGATGGTGAAGTCTCCGAGGTCTTTCTGACGCGGAAACTCATAGCGGAAACCGATGCCGTCGTCAAACACCCGGAAGACTATGTCGAGTTTGCGGCCAGGTGCGAGCTTTTTCTGAACGAGTGTCATCCGGAGCTCATTGTAGTTGTCTGCAATCTCTGATTCTTCACCCCATACTGGATGCCAAGTCTCGTTGTGGCTACATTTCGAACATTTTGCAACAGAGAAACCTTCGTTGAAGTCGACGCCATCTTTGATGTCGATACCAAGGCGAGATGGATTGAGAATAGCCTTTCCTTTGTAAGTCACAGTGTAGAAGGGAACACCTTTCTGCACATATGTATCTACTACGATATCACCTGATGGAGACTGCACTTTCTCTGCCTGGGCATCCGGAGAGATGATGCCCAAGCCTATGAAAGAGAGTGCTATAGTTGTTATTAATTTAGATTTCATGGTATGAATCACTTAGAAAGTCTTACAATCTTACATCCATGTGCCGGGATGGTGGCGTTGATAGAGGAAGCAGTGCCCTCGTCGGCATGTTTCCAAAGGTCGCGCACCTTCCATTCGCCAGAGATACCGAGGTTTGCGAACTCTACCTGCATTCCTTTTGCAGCGTCATCGCGGTTGAAGAGGCCGATTACCCAATCGCCATTTGACATCTGGCCATACCAGATTTGGTTGTTGGGATTGTTGAGGTTGTCGCTGAGGGGTTTGCCTACGAAGCGGTCGGCGTTGAGGGCGAGCATCTCGGTGTTGGTGTAGAACTTGAGGTTGTCGCCTATATTGTCGTATTGGTCTGCCACAGTGACAGGGCCACCGGCAAGAAGCTGGAGAGACACTACAAACTGGCGCTCATTGTCGTCGGAGAAAGTGTTGAGGCGGAGGAAGTCGCCATCAAGAATTACATTCTCGCGTCCGGAGAGGTGTGACCAATAAGTGAAACCATCAAACATGTTCATGCAGTTGGGCCAATTGATGTAGGAAGTGCCCTTCTCCGCGGCTGAGCAATGCCACCATCCGCCACCGGCTGTATCGGCAACGATACGAATCATGTTGCCATACTGAGCCTCAACTTCAGCGTCATTGTAGAGGTGGGGCATCACGAGAGAAGTGAAGATACCGTACTTCTTTGCAGACTCAGCGATGTAAGCGAGTGCACGGGCGTAGGCCTCTCTGCCATAGCCATGGCCTACGGTGCCCATGCCTCTGTCTTTGCCATCCTCATACCAAGAGAGGAAGTCCATACGAATATATTCGATACCTAATTCTTTGTAGTGCTTGAAGAAGCCGTCGATAAACTCGCGTGCTCCTGCATAGTCGGCCACCGCCCAATTAAACCAAAGGTCGGAATTAGAAGGGTTCTTCACCTCTGACTTGCCATTCCAGCTGAGGTCGCCGAAAGTCTTGTCGGTCCCTTCAATCTTAGTGCCGCTTCCGCCATGAATCCAGAGGGGATTGTCGTAGACCCCTACTTTCAAGCCTTTGGCCTTGCACTTCGCCACGAGTTCCTTGAGCGATGTAGAGCCATAGTGGGTCATATAGCCGGACTCATCGTTGGCAAGCATCGGGATGAAGCCATCGGTGCAGACCATATCGTAGCCGTATGGCTTTAGATCGGTTGCTACCCAGTCGATGATCTTGTCCCACTGCTCTGGAGTGAGGTCCATCTCGTGGTTGGGCACTCCAGCCTGCTCGCGGGTGTAGCAGTATTCATATACGCTCCAGTAGAGGGGAGCCTTGTATTGATGTATTCCTTCTACCTTCGGAAGGTCTGGGAGCACTTCCTTCTGTGGGTAGCGCATCTTATAGTTGTCGTCGGAGCATGCGGTGAGGGCCATTATGGCGAGGGCTCCTGATAATATGAGATTTTTCATTTTGTATTCCTTTTAAGTTAGTCAAGATAAACAGCGTCGAATGTCATGTTCTCAGTGTCGAATGTGAGACGGTATTTACCGGCTACAGTGACATTCCATTGATCGTCGGGATCATTGGCGAATACCATAGTGTGTGATGCCACGCCCTTGTCAGAGACCTCGATGTTATGCTTCTCAGGGCGATAGAAAGGAGCGCCATAGTCTTTTTCAGCACTTGCCTTGAAGTTGCCCTCCTTAAGTTCACCTTCCCATACGAATACCTTCTCATTCTCTTCAGAAGCCTCAATGACTGTAGCGCTGTCCCAGCCCCAGCCTCCTGTTGTGGCGTCGCCGATCAGATATATCTTGGGAGTGACTTTGTACTCACCTTTGTATTCAGCTGCAATAGTCCAGTTCTGGAGGTCGAATGTCAGAGCGTAGATACCGTCTTCTTCGACACGCCATTTATCGTCGTCGCCTGCATGGTAGACAAATGTGTTTGACTCGACGCCGTCGCGGTTGATCTTGCATCCATTTGATTCAGGACGGATGAATGCTACTCCCCAGTCGCCTGCAGAGAGGCAGAGTTTGATTTCGCCTGTAGTGAGAGGACCTTCATAAGTGAAGATATACTGTGATTTCTTTTCCAGGCGAGTGGGCTCTCCGATGTTCCAACCGTTGAAGTCGCCTACCATGAAGAGGTCTTCGGTCTCGATCGGTTCTTTTGGCTTTTCTGGCTCCACCGGCATCTCGCCTACGAATGTAGCGCTCATAGTCCAGTTGCGGAGGTCGAATGTGAGGTGGTAGATACCCTCATCCACGATTTTCCACTTGTCGTCTGGGTCGCCTGCGTGCATCTTGAAAGTCGAGCTTGAGATGCCACTACGGGTGATTTCCTCGTCGGCATTGAGGGGACGGATAAATGGATTATCCCAGCTGCCTGCGACGGTGCAGAGTTTCATCGTGCCTGCCTTGAGAGCCCCTTCCCAGTTGAAAACCAAGGGATCTTCTTCAGAAGCTGTCATTGGAGTGGGGTCACCTATGTTCCAGCCGTTGAAGTCGCCCACCATGTAGAGAGCGGAGGCTTTAATCGGGAGGTTTCCTTCGTAGATTATCAGTTCTTTTTCATCCTCGCATGATGTGAGTGAGAAAAGCGTCACCATCATCATCAGAAGGGAGAATATGCTATATTTTTTCATGATGTTCGGATATTAGCGACCGTAGCCGGGATTTTGGATGAGAATTGAGTTTGAGTTCAAGATAGTGCGTGTGATGGGGAAGATTGAGGTGTGGTCGTCGGCATCGGGGTTCTTGTCCCACCATTTGCCGGAGTTGAACTTGCCGAAGCGCACGAGGTCGATACGACGACGGCTCTCGGCGAAGAATTCGCGGCCCCATTCATCAAGCATTTCCTTTTCGTTGAATCTTACGTTACCTTCCGGTGAGTAGAGCACCTCGTTGAGCTTGTCGGCCGGATAGTTGCGCTTGCGAACGGTGTTGAGCAATTTTGCTGCCTCGTTGAGGCGTCCTTCACGCATACGACATTCGGCAAGAGAGTAGATTATCTCTGGGAGACGGATCTCAGTGTAGTCACTTTCGAGCTGGTTGGCATCGTTGTCGTCGTAGAAAGGATACTTCACGAAGTGCCATCCTGAGTTGTGGTCACCGTTCATCAGGACACTGTTCTTGTCGGTAGGCCATTTATCCGGGTCAAGAGAAAGGAATGGTCCGACAGCATCACGGATGTAGAGATCGTAGGGCTGTTCTGGTGCGCGGAGACGCTTGGTGGCTCCCGTAGACTTATCCTGATATTCAAGATAGCCGAAAAGGAACATACCCTCGCGACGGCTGTTGCCGAGGTTTGTGTAAAGCTTCATGCGGACATCGCCATCGTATTTACGGAAGTTCTGGATTGGCATACCCAACTCATAGTTGTAGAGTTCGCCGTTGAGATCGTAGCTTGGAGAAGCTGCATACTTTGTGTTGTGGCCTACGC
>CAZIAX010000125.1:0-7003 GCA_964537745.1 uncultured Sangeribacter sp. | reverse complement strand
AGCCAAGAATCGGATGCTCGAGTCTCTTCTTGAGAGCATCCATGATGAAAGGTGGAGTAGCGAAATCCATATCTGCCACCCATGCTGCCAATAGGTCAGGGCGACCGAAGCGTTCCTCGAGGAGATCGGTCTTGATGGCGCCGCTCCCGTGGCGCTCGATTATTTCGTCGAAATTATATTTCATAGGTTTTATGGTTCTACGTTTTACCTTGTCAGGTTGTCAAGGTGTTAAATAGACAATCTGACAAATTGATAATTTATCATTTATAATTTATCATTTATCATTGGCCCAGGGCTTGGCTTAGGTCTGCGTAGAGATCCTCCGGGTCTTCGAGTCCGACTGAAAGGCGTATTGTGGTGTCTTTCACGTCCATTGCCTTGCGCTCCTCAGCAGTCAGCGGGCCGAAGATGGTGCTTGAGGGGTGGATGGCAAGTGTGCGGTTGTCGAAAAGATTCGTGGCGCGGTGGATGAGTTTTAGCCCATTGATCAACCGCTTGCATGCCTCCTCGCTTTCAAGGTCAAAGGTCAGCATCGCGCCCGCCGCCTCGCCATATTGCTCTTCGAAAAGCTTGTGCTGGGGATGGCTCTCCAAGCCTGGATATCCTACTGCTCTCACTCCCGGAGTCTGCTCAAGCATCTTGGCAAGCTTGAGGGCAGAAGATGCCTGGCGGTCATAGCGCACCTGCATGTTCTCGAGGCCGAGAGTCTGCATGTAGGCTGCATGCGGAGTCATATACCCCCCGAAGTTGAATACGCAGTCTTTCTTGATAAATCTTGAGATTTCAGGGAAATTACCATAGTCAACTATGATGCCTCCAAGACTTGTAGCTCCTCCGGAGACATACTTTGTGGTGGAGACGACTTGAAAATCAAGTCCCAACGCTTTCCCGTCAAACTGCGTGAAGGGTATCATGGTAGTGTCCGCAATCAATGGGAAACCGTGTCTGTGTGCTATATCAGCAAGCGCCCTGACATCTGCCACTTCCGTCTGAGGATTGGTGACACTTTCAAGAAATATGCAGCAAGTGTTTTCATCTATGAGCGCCTCTACCGCGGCCGGGTCTGTAAGATCGGTCAGTCGGGTCTCAACTCCAAATTTTGCCAAGGTCTTTGTTAGCAGTAGATATGTGTTGCCGAAAAGATGCTTCGAGGAGATTATGTTTTTCCCGGCTGACGCCGCGCTCATAAGCATCGCGCTTATGGCGGCCATGCCGGAGGTGAATGCGCTGACTTCTTTCGCTCCTGTAAGGTGGGCAATTCGATGCTCAAAATGTGTCACTGTTGGATTCAGCACTCTCGAATAGTCGGGAGCATCAGTGCGGCCGCAAAAGGCATCAGCCATAACGTCGGCATTATCAAATTCATAAGCCAACGTATGATATACAGGCATCTGCAGCGCATCATAGGCATCCCTGCGCTGATATGGCGTGTGTATTGCTTTGGTGGTTTTCTTCATTTTTCCAGTGCATAATAATTTCTCGATACAAAATTAGCATTTTGTATCGAAATAATTATCATTATTCGAAAGAAAAATGTTGGTCCGGTCTCTCCGATGCCCTTATAATCCATATCTGGCGAGATATGGCACGTGTGTTTTTCATAATAAGGACGATTCCCGAAATCGGAGACATTTGACCGGCATCCAGGATTTTTCGGGTTTCATATGTATAACAACCCCAGTTTCCCTTTGGTTTGCATT
The DNA here is from genome assembly GCA_964537745.1 of uncultured Sangeribacter sp. Classification (GTDB taxonomy): domain Bacteria; phylum Bacteroidota; class Bacteroidia; order Bacteroidales; family Muribaculaceae; genus Lepagella. The sequence continues at coordinate 5,303 of CAZIAX010000125.1, read as the reverse complement.
TTTACATTACAAATTCTTTGCATATTTGAAAATTATTGTTTACCTTTGCGCTTGTTCTCAGGAGAATGATGAGCATAATCAATTTTATATAACCAAAAAACTAACACTTATGAAAAAGTATTTAGCAGAAATGATTGGCACTTTCGTGCTGACATTGATGGGCTGCGGATCCGCAGTCTTCGCCGGAATCGGCCTGGGAACAACCGGATACGGAGTATCAACACTTGGCGTTGCCTTTGCTTTCGGCCTGGCTGTAGTGGCAATGGCTTACACCATCGGCGGCATATCCGGATGCCATATCAATCCTGCCATCACACTCGGCGTATGGGCCAACGGCAGAATGTCGGGCAAGGATGCCGGCAACTATATGCTCTTTCAAGTGATTGGCGCAATCATAGCTTCAGCTGTAATATACTTCCTCGTTCATACAGGAGGTGGAGTATCTGCTATATTCAATGACACTACCACTACTGGCGCTAACTCTTATATGGAAGGCAATGTAGTGCCTGCATTTATCGCTGAATTCATATTTACATTCATATTTGTGCTCGTGGTGCTTGGCACTACCGACTCCAAGAAAGGCGCCGGCAACTTCGCAGGCTTGGCTATCGGTCTGGCTCTCGTGTTGGTACACATCGTCTGCATTCCTATTACAGGCACTTCCGTAAACCCAGCTCGTTCCATCGGACCGGCTATCTTCGCTTGCATCGAAGGAAACTGCACTCCAATTTCTCAGATTTGGCTATTCATCGTAGCTCCTCTTCTTGGTGCTCTCCTGAGTTCTGCAGTATGGAACATAATCGGTTCCGACAAGAAATGACAATCTTCCCACATATAAGAATTTAAGCTTAATATACTGTCGGGCTTACACCATCAAGACGTGTTGGGGGTGTAAGCCCGAAATTCCGAAATCAAATGAAAGATAACTTAAACGCTGGCACTATATGCGTGCAAGGGGGATGGAAACCTGAAAACGGCCAACCCCGAGTGCTTCCTATCGTCCAAAGCACCACATTCAAATACTCAACTTCCGAGCAGATGGCCCGCCTCTTCGACCTCGAGGAAAGCGGCTATTTCTATACGCGACTCGCTAACCCCACCAACGATGCTGTGGCGGCTAAGATAGCAGAACTCGAAGGGGGCGTAGCGGCTATTCTTACTTCCTCCGGCCAGGCAGCCAACTTCTATGCAGTCTTCAATCTCTGCTCTTCAGGTGATCATTTCGTATGCTCATCGGCTATCTACGGCGGCACGTTCAATCTCTTCGCCGTGACTATGAAGAAGATGGGAATCGAATGCACCTTTATCAGTCCTGAGTCAACAAAGGAGGAAATCGCTGCGGCAATCCGGCCCAACACCAAGCTCATCTTCGGCGAGACAATCTCCAATCCAAGCAACGATATCCTTGACATTGAGAAATTTGCCAAAGTGGCTCATGAAAATGGAGTGCCACTGATTGTCGACAATACCTTTGCCACTCCCATCAACTGCCGCCCCTTCGAATGGGGAGCCGATATCGTGACGCACTCCACCACCAAATATATGGATGGCCACGCTACAAGCGTAGGCGGCGTCATCGTAGACAGTGGCAATTTCGACTGGGAGGCGCACGCTGAAAAATTCCCGGGCCTCACCACTCCCGACGAGTCATATCATGGCCTGACTTATACCAAGGCATTCGGAAAGAAGGCTTTCATCACCAAAGCCACTGCTCAGCTTATGCGCGACCTTGGCTCCATACCGTCGCCTCACAATTCATTCCTTCTCAACCTTGGGTTGGAGACTCTTCATCTTCGCATGCCGCGCCACTGCGAGAATGCGCTGAAAGTGGCTCAATGGCTCGAAAAGCATCCTAAAGTGGGATGGGTCAACTATGCCGGTCTTGAAGGCAACAAATATTACGATTTGGCCAAGAAGCAGATGCCCAATGGCACTTGCGGTGTAATCTCATTCGGATTGAAGGGCACGCGTGAGGAGGCTATCGACTTCATGGACAAGCTGAAATTCATAGCCATTGTCACCCATGTAGCTGACGCGCGCACGTGTGTGCTGCATCCCGCCAGCCATACCCATCGCCAGCTGACCGACGAGCAGCTCCGCGAAGCCGGAGTCCCCGCCGATCTCGTGCGCCTCTCAGTCGGCATCGAAGATGTGCAAGACATCATCGCCGATCTGGATCAAGCACTCTCTTATTACGCTGAAGCCTAACTGCAAAAGAAATTTCGGGCTTACGTCCTCAACACTGTGTTGAGGACGTAAGCCCGAAACGTAAGGAGTGGGGTCTTAGATATTGGGAGTATTCCAGACCTTAGTGTCTGTGCAGGTGGCTTTCACTTTCTGGTTGCCGAGTGTGAACTCGAACTCACCCTTCTCGAGGGTCCACTTGCCATCCTTTCCTACGAATGCAAGGTCTGATGCAGGGATAGTGAAATCTACACGCTTGCTTTCACCAGGCTTGAGTGAAACCTTGTCGAATCCGCGCACTCTCAGGACGTCGGGAGTGACCGAGGCCACAAGGTCGCTGCTGTAGAAGATTACGGCCTCTTTTCCTTCCATGCTGCCTGTGTTCTTGACACTTACCGAAACCTTCAGATTGTCAACCGGTGTAAATTCAGACTTGTCTATCTGAATGTCGGAATATTCAAACGCAGTGTAGCTCATTCCGTAGCCGAATGGCCACTGCACATCGATATCGGCACTGTAGTTGTACGCGCCCGACATTGTCTCCACGCTTTCGCAAGGCTTGTGGTCGTATGTAGCCAAGGCGTTGATCCATTTCGGATAAGTGAAGGGAAGCTTGCCGCTGAAGTTGCGCTTGGCCGACAGAAGTTCGGCAAGTGCATCCCCACCATAGTTGCCCGGGAGCATCACGTCGATGATGGAGCATGCAAGCGGTTCGATCTCGCGGATGATACGTGGTCGGCCCTCATTGAGCACCAGCACGATAGGCTTGCCGGTGGCTGCCAAAGCTTTCACGAGTGCTGTCTGGTTGGCAGAAAGATGCAGGTCGTTGGTATTGCCCGGAGTCTCGCAATATGAGTTCTCGCCAACGCAGGCCACAATCACGTCTACACTTCGCGCGGCTGCTACAGCGGCCTGGATACGGACGTTGATCTCCTCTTCCCATTTTTCAGGATTGTAGTCCATCCCTTGTTCCAACTTGACATTTGCATCCCCATAGATAAGGCGCATAGCCTCATAGATAGTGTTGTATTGCTCATGGAATTTTGGTTCATCGCTTCCTTGCCATTTATAACTCCAGCCCCCATTGAGCGCGCGCATCGTGTTGGCATTAGGACCTGTGACGAGTATTTTCTTGTCTTGCGCAATTGGAAGAATATCCCCTTCATTCTTAAGCAGTACCATGCTTTCTGCAGCCATGTCAAGAGCTTTGAGGGCATGTCCCTCGCTGGCGAAGTTTGGATAATTGGCAGGACTCATGGTAGGATTCTCAAAGAGACCCAGACGGAGTTTCATGCGTATTATGCGCTCAGTAGCGTCATCGATACGAGCTTGCGAAACTTTCCCTTCATCCACAAGTTCTTTGAGCAGAGTGCAGAATTCCATGTCATAAGGAGTCATCGACATGTCGATGCCGGCGTTGACAGCCATCATGATGGCTTCCTTATAGTCGGCTGCTACCTTGTCGCGCTTCCAAAGATTGTGTATGTCGGCCCAGTCGGTGACAATCATACCGTCCCAGTTGAGCTCTTCTTTGAGCCATACGGTAAGCATCTCATGGTTGGCATGGAAAGGTATGCCGTTTACTATACCTGAGTTGACCATTATTGAGAGAGCACCAGCCTGGATAGCCATTTTGTAAGGCTGGAAGTATTTCTCGCGGAGGTCGAGAGGATTGATTGAAGCTGGGGTGCGGTCCTTTCCCGAGGTGGGTGCGCCATACGCCATATAGTGCTTGAGGCAGGCTCCTACATTCTGGAGTCCTACATGGTTCGGGTCATCACCTTGATATCCTTTCACCATCTCAACTGCCATTGCTCCATTGATGTATGGATCCTCACCGAAACTTTCCCACATGCGGCTCCATACGGGGTTGCGCCCGAGGTCCATCACCGGATTATAGACCCATGGTATCGAAGAAGCGCGCGATTCGTAAGCGCAGATAGCTGCCCCTTCCCTGACGAGATTGCGGTTGAAAGTAGCTGCCATGTTTATTTCCTGAGGGAAGAGTGTGCCCCCGAGGGTGTAGGTAGTGCCATGGTTTTGGTCTACTCCGTAGACGTCCGGTATACCGATGTATTTTATCGACGCATCCTGTATGGAGCTGATCACGTAGTGCCAGGTGTCCAGACTCTGGGCCTCTCCTAGTGGAGTGTTGAGGATAGAGCCTACGCGATATTTCTCAAAAGCTTCCTGCATCTTTGCTGTGTCGAGTACGAATTTGCCTTGTTCGGCAGAGGCCTTGTAGTCGGTGAGTTGTCCGATTTCAATCTCGCACATTTGGCCGATTTTGTCCTCAAGCGTCATATTGCCAACAATTTCTTTCACTCTCTTCTCGATGTCGTTGTCGGATGGGATAGCTTTGCCGCTTGAGCTTGAGCCACCGTTCTGTCCGCACGCTGTCAGGAGAAGGCCCGACAGCAAACCAATGGTCAGTTTCTTCATGGGAATGTATTTGTGGGGTTACTTATGTTGCAAAGTTATAAAAAAAATCGGTATAATCATCAGATTTCATTCAATAAGTAAAAAAAAATGATAAGATGGTATCACTATTTTAAAGAAATTCAATTTTTTACACATAACCCATAAGTGACTGAGCCGTTACCTCACGGTGGTCGTTGTGTGACAAATACTCAGCTCGGAGAGCTGTTATTGTGACGAAACCCCAGGCTTCAGCCTGGGGTAGAAAAAAAGCTCAGTAGCCTCGGAGAGGCGATTTGTGGAGTCACTGAACCGATTGGCAGAAAAAATGTTTTAATTTTGTAAATCAATCGTAAAAAAAACTTAAATTCATTCAAATCCTGCATTCTCCACTTAGAGTCTATAACCTTATAACCTCATAACCTTTAAGTTGAGTGTGCGAAACTTAAATTCAAAATAATGAGACTTGACGGAAGGCGACAGAGCGGCAACATTCAAGACCGCCGTGGTGTATCGGGAAAAGCGATAGGTATCGGTGGCGGTATCATCGGAGTGATAATTGCAGCAGTCATAACGCTGATGTCTGGCGGCAGTATGGGTGATGTGGCGCAGTCTGTATTCAGTGCTATGCAGCAGAATGGTGGCACTCAGACCCAGCAGGCAGTGCAACTCGATGCCGAAGATCAGCGTCTCTACGACCT
>CAZIAX010000124.1:0-7012 GCA_964537745.1 uncultured Sangeribacter sp. | reverse complement strand
TTGTGATTGAGCTTGCAGGAGAGAAGTAGGAACTCATGATAACCTCCTACCGTCGACTTGTCGACGAAACGGATGATGTAGTTTGCCTTGTCAGGCACGCTGAATGTGAATTCATGTTCAGGTTCTCCGGATACATCTGCGGAAGTATTGCCATTGACGTTGACAGAAGTGGTAAAGACTTCTGATTCTGCTACATCTGTGTTTGTGTCGGCATTTCTGATGATGACGCTATACTTCGGACTTTCCTTCCAAGCAGCCATTGCGAACGTGAGCTTGTAGTCGCCAGGCTCAAGGTTGAGACGGTAATTGTTGAGAGCTCCGTACTCTGCCCTTGAGTTTCTCCAGTAGAGGCCCTTTCCTTGATAACCCTGGAAATCCTTAAGTGTCCTTGCTCCGGAAGAGAACGAATTCGGGTACTGGTGCACCTCATTGTTCTCCTGCATGCAGCGCCATCCTTCAGGTATCCCACCGTTTGCAACATTAGTGAAGTCAAGCTTGTAGATAGAGGTGGTGTCATAGAAGACAGGAAGAATCGTGACGTTGTCTTCTGGCATAGTGAAGGAAATCTCACCTGAGTCATTGATTGCGATTGTCTTTGACATAGTGTAGTATACGGAGTTGACAATACGAAGTTCCTTAAGGGCAAATCCTTCATCAGGTTTGACTGTCAAAGTCACTTTCTGCCCTTCCGAAGCCTCTTCCACATCAGCTGTTACAGTGCCGTTTTCCACGTCTCTGATTGTCACGAGGAATTTCTCTTTCTCCATTCCCTGCGGAGTATAGATTATCTGGTCTATGGTAGGTCCGACTCCGGATGTGTTGGTTATGATGAATGTGTTCTCGCCGGCATTCAAAGAGGCAGCGACCTTGACTTTCTTCCAGTCATTCTTTTTAGCACCCGGGATGTTGACTGTTCTTACATCTCCATTGACAGAAACCTCTAACTCTGCATCAGCGGATGTGTTGCAGTAGCGGATATAGATATCATATTCGCCTGCCTCCTTAAGTTTGAGATTGTGGCGCAGGGTAGCCTTCTTGTTGGTGCCTAATTCCACGAATCCCATTCCGGAGAATTCGGAGTAGTCGGGAGCCCACCATCCTGAGTGGGTAAGGGCCACTTTACCGACGTTTCTGTAGTCCATATCCTCAGCCTCGATGATGATAGGTCCTTTGAATGGTTCAGGTTGCTTTGGAGTTGAAATGGCGTAGTTGGAGGGAATTTCGTCTGTCATGCCACTACGGTCTGCGTTTCCACTGCATGTTACGGTGAGGTCAAGCGGACCGAGATGACTGACATGAAGCGTATAACTCTTCTCAGCCTCATTATATTCCTCTGTCACTTCTGCAGCATAGGAAGCGTGCTTCTTCAACTCATATGAAGGTTTCCCTTTAAGCCCTTCAATCTTGATGATATCAGTGCGGACAGTCGTGGTGTCATTACGGAAGTTGTTGAGATAGAAGTCTATGTGGTCTCCATATTCGCGGATAACGCCAGATGAAAGCACATCGTAAGTGAGCTCAAGGGTCTCGCAAGTATTGTATTTCAGCGGGATTCTTGCAGAAGCTGACCGTTTGCCATTGACGTTGGAATACGGTGTGTAGGTCACTAACTGGTTGCGGAAACGATTGACATAGAGATCACCTTCAGATACCTCCGGATAGTATTTGTTGAACTCCTGCACTTTCTGGTCGACAGTTGCCCAACGTGTCTTACGTGTAGACTTGTTTACAAGCTCAGGAATCTGCTTTGCAAATGCATCGTGAGCCTGAATCATGACCGGAATAGTGCCGTAACGTCCAGACTTCTTGAGATAAAGGTAATTGTCCATCCAATAACCGTTGTTGCGGTTGAAGGGGTCTTCCTGTTTGTAGAGGCCGTCGTAGAGATTGTCCCATGCTGCGTAAAGATCCTCATTGTTTCCCGATTTGACATCATTGATTATGGCAATTTTTGTCTTAGCCACAACTTCTTCTCTTGTCGGGATATACATTGAGCCATCGATGATTTTGCCAAACATGTCGACCCAGATTGCATCAAAGTTGGGGAAGGTGCCCCAGTTTCGTGTTAGATATCCATCCACGAGAGTTGTGTTGAGATTCTTGAAGTCTTCTGTCCAAATAAGCTCCGGACCATCCCAGACTGCTCCGCCATTTACGCAACATTGCTCCATGATGGTGCCAATGCCTGCGGCTCCGGGGTAAGGAGCACTCTTTTCATCTCCGAAGTAATCACCTAACGCTCCGTTCCAACCGCAGTTGTCGTAGCGCACACCATAATTATTAGCAAGTCCGGCTACGAAAGGTCCCCAAGTGACACTCTCATTGTTATACCAGCAGCTGCTCGTAGTGTATTTATAAAGCCAGAGTATTGCTTCTGGATATGCCTCGCAAGCCTTGAGCAAGTCTGGATTGCGTTTCATCATTCCAAGTGGATTGAGACCATGGCTCCAGATGTTGCCGCAGAAACTTATCGTCAAGAAACCTCCATAGTTGTGCGACATTTCGACCAACTTTGCGAAGAGTGCGATACGCGACTCCTGGGTGCTGCTGCTCTTGTCATTGGGCTCATCGAAACCCCAGAACTGCTCCGCATAGTTCCATCCGAGAAAGTTGGGATAGGTCTTGAAGAAATATTCGAATGTCTCCAGGTCATCGTCCTGGATGTGGGTATGGCCACCGCTGGCAGGCTGGCAGGTGAACCACATTCCGTTGTGCTGGCAGACGGATGCCCATGACTTGTAGGTGCGCACAGCCGAGCGTGGCATACGGTACATGTTGTCTTTCGTGTCGTAGCCGCATGATAAGGAAAGGTTCATGCAGACGTAGGGTTTGATATCCTCAGGAATCAGGTCGATTATCTTCTGAGGATCGGCTGAGTTCCACACATCGATATGCACAAGCCACAACGGGTGACTCTGGTCGATGGGGCGGCGCTCCTGAGCCTTGAGTCCAAGACCGAAGAGCGACAAAAGTAAGCAAAGTAATATTCGCTTCATAATGTATTAGAATATTTATGAGCTTGCGCTCGGTTAAAAAATAATTCATAGGTTACATTCGCAAAGTTAATCATAATTTCTTGATGACTATCTCTTGAATTGTTTGAATTTGTTTATGATTCGTAACATCGCCTTTTATTATAGGTGTAAATTGTCTCATAATGTTTCCTTTTTAGATCATCTCAAAAATCATGTTATATGGTACAATTTTGTATGAACAGGTTACGTATAGATATGTGAAGATGTGAAATCTGTATTATCTTTGCACTCGATTAATACCATAAAGAACATGAAACATCTACTTACTATTTGCATGACTTCTCTATCTCTGGTCTCGGCCTATGCGGCGACTACATGGGAGAATTTGACCGTCAACGGCACAAGCCGGAAGATGAAAGTGCATGTGCCGGATAACACTCCGAGCGGGGCGGCGCTCGTGATAGCCTGCCATGGTATGAACCAGAGTGCCGACTGGCACGACAGCAATTCCAAATGGTCTGCCGTTGCAGACACTGCCAAGTTCGTGCTCGTCTTTCCGGAGGGCATTGATAAGGGATGGGACATAGGTGGCAACCGTGATGTTGAATTCGTCTGCGCCATCATCGACAAGATGGAGAAAGAGCATAATATCAGCCCGAGCCGAGTATATCTGACGGGATTCTCTATGGGTGGTATGTTCACATATCATTGCGCCAACCGTATTCCTGACCGAATTGCAGCTTTTGTGCCGGTGAGTGGATATCCGATGGGCGACAAGAGTGCCTACAGTTCGCGCCCGGTTCCAATCATGCATGTCCATGGCACTGGGGATGATGTCTGTGTCTTCAGTGGTGTCCAACCTACTCTCGACAATTGGATCAAACGCAATGAATGCAACACTGTGGAAGAACTTATCGACCCTTATCCCAAAGGTAATCCTAACCGTGGTGCGAAGATGCATATCTGGGGCGACGGTCTTGACGGAGTCGAAGTGCGCCTGCTCGAACTTAAGGATAAGGGACACTGGCAGTCGGAAGATCCCGTCTACTGCCTTACCAGCATAGAGGGGTGGAATTTTATGAAGCGTTGGAGCCTTGGCCCTGACGCGCCCAAGGTGACTATGGTAGAGCCGGAAAACGGTTCGTTCGACCTTCCTCTCGATGGCTTGGAGATTTCACTGGCTTTTGATATGAATGTAGATGGTTCGGAGGCCGAGGCTCTATTGGAAAAAGATGGGGTGCCAGTAAATTTAAATGTAAAAACTTCTGGAAATTTACTGACATTGACTGTCCCTGAGCTTGAGCGAGGAGAATATGCCTTGACGCTTCGTAACGTAAAAGGCGAGAACGGCGGCGTCATGAAGGTCTTCAAGGGCATATATACTTTCGGAGTAGAGGAAGTGGGCGATGTGCCTCCTTATAATGAGGTGTTCTGTCCAAACCTTAGGGCAGAGGAGAATAAAGTGGGGGAGGGTATCCCTACAGGATGGTATCGCATCAACACGAGAGGTAATGGCGAGAAGGATGAGAAGACTTCAGGGAGCGCCAACACCGGAGGTGCTCGCATGAAATATTTCATGCAGGGTGGTGACTTCGACGAAGGTTTTTATCTTAGTGCCCGTGACTATGACCGCTGCGAGATTACCTACGGAAAATATACCCCCGACTATGCGCTGCATTTTGAAAAAGGTCGATATGTTGCAAACTTAAATTCTGTATATTGGAATAAAGGGTCGCTTGATGGGAAAGTGAAGTTCGACTTTACAGTAAAGAGTATCGATGGGAAGGTAGTGGCAACATTTCCCTCACTACCCTCCACTGGAAATATGGATGAGCAGCAGGGCAAAATCAGTGGTTCTACTTCCCATTCCCTTGAATTCGATATCCCCACGGATGGTGACTACACTGTGACCTACAGTATGGCCTCCGGCTGGAGTGCCGTTATCGTCGGCAATCTGAAAATAGCTACTGCCTTGTCTACCGCCGAGAGATACAAAGGTGCTTTCCAGCGCACTTTGGGTCAGGCGAAGGAGCTCTACGCATCTATACCGGAAGACAAGCTTGGCACGGAGGCCGCTATAAATCTCTCTGAAGTGATTGCAAAATATGAATCACTCGTATCCACTTCCCCATCCGTTTATGAGCAGGCTACAGCTGAATTATCCCAAGCTATTGCCTTAGCTTCTGCTCTGGCAGAGGTTGGCTCTATTGATGGAGAAATCACATCGAAAGAGTATTTCAACCTTCATGGCCTATCTGTAGGTTCAGATTTCAAAGGTGTTGTCATCGTTAAGACGCGCCTCGCTAATGGTTCCACTATAATCTCCAAGGAAATAAGATAATGAAACGTATATTTGTTATTATCGCCCTCTTGCTTCCGCTGCTCGTCCACGGCAGCGAGACATATCGCAATCCAGTGATAAATGCTGATGTGCCCGACATTAGCGTATGTAAAGTTGCCGACACGTATTATATGATAAGTACTACCATGCACCTTATGCCTGGTGGCCCTATCATGAAATCGAAAGATATGATCAATTGGCAGACTATCGGCTATGTGTTCGATAGAATAGATGACGGCGACCGCTATGATCTCATAGGCAATCAGACCGTCTATGGCCAAGGGCAGTGGGCTTCCAGCATCCGATATCATATGGGCAAATTCTATGTTTGGTTTACTGCCAACGGTGAGCCAAGAAAAGGTTTTGTATTCTGTGCTGAGAAACCGGAAGGTCCTTGGCAACTCGTGGCCCGGCCCCCACATATGCATGATGCATCTCTTTTCTTCGATGAGGATGGCCGTCGCTATCTCTTTACAGGCAGCGGAAGCTGCACTGCAGTGGAACTCGGCGAAGACTTCTCTCCACTTGCCGGAGGCCTCAACAAGAAAATCATAGACGGTTCGGCTGATCCTGACGAGAAAGGAGCGCTTCTTGAAGGAAGCAGTGTCTTCAAGCACAATGGCAAATACTATGTATGTATGATTTCTATGAAATGGGGCATTGAAGGTCGCTGTCGTCGAGAGGTATGCTACAGAGCTAACAAGATTGAAGGACCATATGAAAAGAAAGTGATTCTCGAGACACCCTTTGAGACATACGGCGGAGTGGGCCAGGGATGTCTTGTAGGCGACGACCAAAGCGACCTTGGGTGGAAAGCTCTTATTTTCCAGGATCGTGGAGGCATCGGGCGTGTTCCTTGCACATTGCCTGTCACTTGGGTCGAGGGTTGGCCTATGGTAGGCGAATTTACTGGTAGAATCAATACTGCCATTGCTGAGACTCCAGGTGATAATCCTACAGGCAACATACGCCTTGATAAAAGAGCCTACATCACCCCGACCGACCTTACCAAGCGTCATCCTGACGTATCCGGGCTTATCGGAAGTGATGAGTTTGACATTCTTCCCTTAGATCCCAACGGTGGCTACCACGCCCGTAATGGTCTAAGCCTTTATTGGCAGTGGAATCATAATCCTATTGATGAATGCTGGAGTCTCACAGAGCGCCCGGGATATATGCGTCTGACTACAGGCCGCGTTGTCGATAATCTTCAGGTTGCCCCCAATACACTTACCCAGCGTATGGCCGCCCCGCTATGTTGCGGCGATGTGAAGATTGACGTAGCTGGCATGAAAGATGGCGATATATGCGGATTGGCCGCTTTCAATGGCGACAGTGGTGTGCTGCGTATCGTAAAGAAAGGTAAGAACTATTGCCTGCAGCTTGCACATGAGAAATCCATCTTCACTCCAGCCCATGAGATCGACCATGTCGACGTGGAGATAATCGAGGAAGTGGCATTGAAATTCAAGAATAAGAAGGAAAACAATGTGCACCTACGCATAAACGGCGATTTCAACCCAGGACGCGATATGGCATCGTTTGCCTATAGCCTCGATGGTGATAAGTGGACTGAAATCGGACACGAGCTCCCGATGCGATTCGACTATCTTCGTCACTTCATGGGCACTAAATTCGCCCTCTTCAATTACGCTACCCGCCAAACAGGCGGCCATGTCGACATCGACCATTTCCA
>CAZIAX010000123.1:0-7095 GCA_964537745.1 uncultured Sangeribacter sp. | reverse complement strand
TATGCGGTAGGTGCCATTTTGCAGTGTCGCTCCTTTGTTTAGTCCTTGTGGCATAATAATGAGGTTATGATTTTCTTTTCCAATTGACTTATTCTATTAAGTTGACTTCGCATGCTTCTACATTTGGCTTTTCATCAGCGGCATTGCTTGCATACATAATATGAAAGAATGGTATTGTCCAGATTATAAAAAATAGGATAAATGCAATTTTGTCTAATTTGCGCCTGAATCTACGGTGGGATACATCAAGAAGTGTCCATGCGGTTGCTCCGTATTTCTTAAATTTCATTAATAAGCGGATGAGCAATACCCCAAGGCCGTTTAAGACTATTGACCATATCATGCTGATGAAGAAATATTCAGTATCTGTAGTGTAGTCTTCTATTCCTGCCTCTTCTAATCTATATGGTTCAGGAGTAGTCAGGAGCACATAGATGAATATAAAACATGTCCACACTACTACTGAACCCATCCATGAATAAAGAAGGGCTTCCTTTCGGTTGGCGATAGTAAACTCATACATATAATAGATGCAGTAGAGACAATAGAATGTTCCTGCTATAGCAGTTGACCAACTGTATGCAAGCGAGATAAGCAATACGAATAGGCACACCAATGTATTACCTGCAAAGAGAACGGAAAGCAGACCGTTGATGATGGGATTTCTCTTGTGGAAGGTGCTTATTAAAGAAGCCTTGCCGCTTCTAATCTTATTGCGTAAGCAGAATCCCTTTTGGTAATTTCTGTTTTCTGTGCTTTTAGGAGTTTCATTATCACTTGGATCAATACTGACCGCAAGGACCTCAAGCTTATCAGTATTATTCTTCTGATGAAGACCTACTTGTGCCAGTGGGTCCTGAAGATTAGTGTTGTCGTTAAGTGTCGTTTTATCACTCATGGTGTGTAGAATTGCTTAAAATGGTTTTTATTGTTTGCCAGTCGGTTTTCTCTTCATTCTGAAGCTGATATGGCTGATACTCACTGTCTCCTTGGTAAATTCGATGGTTGTCAAGGTCTATGGTGATTGTCTCCGTTTCAGGATATTCCAGAAAGTACAAACAGCTATCTCCCGTTTTGAATTTTATATGATGGTCATCTGTGACTTCATAAGTGAATGTTGTTGTCTTGTACTCTTCTTTCAGCTCACAATCAGGGTCATCACAATCCATATCGTCGTGCCATGATTCAAATAGGAAGAGTCCGGTGCCGTTGTCAAAAAACTTATAATGCTCTATTTCTCCATAATGATTGGCACCTTGGTCGAATTTAGCAAGTTCGAAGACATAGTCGTCTACACTATCATATTTTATTTTCTCTTCCATACCCCATCTCTGGATTGTTTTGTATGCAAGAACTATGGCCAATATAATTCCTATTCCAACGAATGCAGAAATCATTAATCCCTTATTACGTCGTTTGCGTTCATCAGAGTTAATGTCATAGATAAATTCCATTACGGAGCCATATCGTTGTTCAGGATTCGGAGCCATGGCTTTCTCAACAATACTGATGGTTTTTTCAGGAATCCCAAGTGAGAGCAGCTTCTTTCTCAGTATAGATGGATTTCTCCTTAGGAGCTCGGCGGATGGTGGCGTTTCGCTTGTAATAAGTTTGTAGAAAGTGGCACCTAATGCGTACACGTCAATTGTCGCTTTGAAGTCCTTGCCTCTATTTTTGAACTCAGCTTGCTCTATAGGGGCATATCCTCGGGTGCCTGCTCCAATGGCTGTGTCTGTCTCAGGCTTATCATCTTCTGTAAAGAATCGGCTAAGTCCGAAATCTATGATTATTATCTGGCCGTCTGATGATCGCCGCATGATGTTGCCAGGTTTTAAATCAAGGTGCAGCATATGTTGAGCCTCATGCATATAACTCAGCCCATAAGCAATCTTAGTTATTATCTTGACTGCTTCCTCAAGTTTGAGCCTCCTTTTTGCTATATATGAGTTGAGATTCTCACCTTTGATGAAGGCCATTGAGTAGTAGACAGTGCCATTCTCCTCAAAAATTTCGTAAGCCTTTACAATGTTTGGATGGTTGAGTGCAATCAGATTCTTGGCTTCTGCGATGAATTCAGCCTTACTCTGTTCGTATGGTATAGTGTCGGAATTGGTTGAGACCGTACCAGATTTATCCCTTGAGCTGAAACCTGAGATGAGGAATTCCTTTATAGCAACCTGTTGCCCTTTTTTCTTCCCTTTGAGAATCGTGGCAACATACGTTATTCCGAACGTACCCTGTCCCAGCACCTCCTCTATGCAGTAGGTGCCATTTTGCAGTTTCGCTCCTTTATTTAGTCCTTGTGGCATATGGTTGGTTTAAGAGGTTTAAAGGGTTTAGGAGGTTTAGAGAGGTTTAGAGAGGTTTAAGGGGGGTAGAGTGGTCTAGGAGGTTTATTAGAGATTCCGGAGCTGTTCGGCAGCATCTTCATCTCCTTGAGCTGCTGCTTTTTCATACCATTTTTTAGCTTCTGAAAGATCTTTGGTGACGCCTTCTCCCTTAGCATACATAACACCCAGATTGAATTGAGCTGTTGCATAGCCTTGCTCAGCTGCCTTACGATACCATGTGACAGCCTCCTTGGAGTCTTGGGGGACCCCGTTCCCTTTAGAATACATGTATCCAAGTTGGCATTGAGCTTTTGCATAGCCTTGCTCGGCTGCCTTGCGATACCATTTGAAAGCCTCATAATAGTCTCGGTTTACCCCTTCCCCTGTTTCATACTTAAATCCAAGATTGAATTGAGCTCCTGCAATCCCTTGCTCAGCTGCCTTGCGATACCATTTGACAGCCTCATTAGAGTCCTGGGGCACCCCGTTCCCTTTAGAATACATGTATCCAAGATAGTATTGAGCATCTGCATGTCCTTGCTCAGCTGCCTTGCGATACCATTTGACAGCCTCATTAGAGTCCTGGGGCACCCCGTTCCCTTTAGAATACATGTATCCAAGATAGTATTGAGCATCTGCATGTCCTTGCTCGGCTGCTTTGCGGTAACATTTGACAGCCTCATTGGCGTCTTGGTTTACCCCTTTCCCATTATAATACATGTATCCAAGATTGTATTGGGCATTTGCGTAGCCTTGCTCAGCTGCCTTACGATACCATGTGACAGCCTCCTTGGAGTCTTGGGAGACCCCGTTCCCTTTAGAATACATGTATCCAAGTTGGCATTGAGCTTTTTCATGTCCTTGTTCTGCAGCCCTGCGGTACCATTTGACAGCCTCAAAAAAGTCTTGAGTTACACCTTTTCCTACATCATACATATATCCAAGATTGAATTGAGCACTTGAATTGCCTTGCTCTGCAGCCCTGCGGTACCATTTGACAGCCTCAAGATAGTCTGCGGCTACCCCTTTCCCTTTCTCATACATATATCCAAGATTGCATTGAGCATTTGCATTGGCTTGCTCAGCGGCCTTGCGATACCATTTGACAGCCTCATTGTAATCATTACGGTCGTAGGCTGCATCACCTTTAGAGTTCATCTGGAATGGGGTTAAGGTGTTCTCCTCTTTTGTTGGGGAGGTGGGGGATTGGGCTAGTGTCGACTGTGAGGGTTGTGGTGGGGTTCCCTCCTTCAGTTTGAGGATGTAGGTCATTTGTCCAGATACGGTGGGGTATCTGAAGTCGTCGAAGGTGACGTAGAGGGGCATGTGCTCCTTGAAAAGGAGCTGGATCTTCTTTGAGTCGTGTGCTACATAAACCCATTTCTCCATTCCTCGGTCTACTACATCGCCGATCACCGGGCCTCCGGTTGCTGTGATGGCATCCTTGACGTATACCTTTATAAGTGCACATTTCTTTCCATTGTTGTCTACCCTTGAGTTGGTCCTGGCGGTGAGGTCGTCGACTACGTTCTCAAATGACTCCACTACGTAGTCTTGGGCCTTTGCCAATAAGGGGAGGAGCAATAGCAAGACTGATGTAAATATATTTTTCATATTAGTCAAGGGTCTGATTGAATTATGAGAAGATGATGGGTTGGGCATATCTTTAGGGTGATTGTTATCGGTACGTATCCTTCAGTTGCAAAGTTATAAAAAATGTTGGAAAGAATCAAGATTTTGGGTGATTATTAGGGATTATTGGGTTGGGGACGATACGATTGATAAAGTTTTATGTCTTCAGATGCGACACATGGTTGAGACGGTATTGGGACGGCCTCGGACGCACGAACCGTGCAAGTTCGACCGACTAATACTGCGTAGCCGTGGAACGGAGGCTTCCTCGCCTCCGCCGCGCCGACACCCACTAACTATGGCCATGGATTGGCTTATTTGAACCCCAATGCACGAACCATGCGTCCCTGCCAGACGACGTTGATTTCTTTGGGGGTAAAATGAAAGTTAATTTATTGTGAATCTTTCGGCCTTGCCATTCGACATACGGATGTAGGTGCCTTTTTTTGTCGGACGCTGCTTGAGTTTATTGCCTTTTAAGTCGTAATATTCAGCTGCATCATCAGGTTCGTAGAAATAATCTTCCTTCTCTGTTCCGCGTCCTTCTTTCATTACTACAACTAAACTTGGGGGGATACTGCCGGTAAAGTGTATCTCCTTGTTTTTACACCCAATAAAACTGAATTGAAGGGTTGATCCAGGAGTGATATCTTTTAATGTGAAGTTGCCATCTATATCTGTAGCAATTCTTTTATTAGTACCTTTTACCCTTACGGTGCATCAAATCAGAGATTCTCCCGACGGCCCATCGAATACTGTTCCTGAAATTGTGGTATTTTCAGGTGTTGTTTCGATTTTTGAAGAAGTTTCATTGGGCTGTGCCAACATTGCGTTGTATAATGCGTCAGGAATTGATAGAGTCAAACGGTAAGTGTTTCCAGATTTTATGTCGCTATGCAAAGATGTTGGGAAGTCAACGTCCAGTGCCAAAAGTTTTGAATGGCTGATAGATAACTGTTTTGTTCCATTAGTCATATAAACCCAATATTCTCCTTCTTTATGTTCAACGTCTCCAATTATATTCCCCGAAAATTTGAGGCCATCTAAGACACATTGCACCTTGACAAGTCCACATTTATTACCATTCAAATTCTTGCGAGCCTGTGTCGATCCCGTCAGGTCCATAGGCATATTTTCCAACCTAACTATTGAAAAGGTTTGGCAGAATGCGGTGTCTACTACAAGGAGTAGCAGACAAAGTAGACACCATTTCAAAACCACTCTTTTATTATTGTGATCGGTATGAGTAGCTATATGCTGAATCATGCTTGTGATTATATTTTTTGATTTTGTCTTATCTATTGTCAATGTTTCCTTATGCCGGCTCTCCATATTATTCTACGGGGTAGAGGAGGGCGGTCTGGGTCTGGTGGCATTTCTTGGCAGTACCGGTCCAGTTGCCGTCGGAGCTAGGGACTACACTGACAGTGAAGTCACAACCTCCGGATTTACCTACAAGGCGCAGCTTGTCGCCTATCAAGTAGACCCTCATCTTCGAGGTCGTCCCCTCATCAACATTCTCCAATATGCAGGAATTCGGTACGTATTCCGGTGTGCAACTGAAAGTAAGATTGACTGCATGATCACCATCTGCATCCTTCAGAGTGCCGTAGAAACGAACTTCATTGCTGGAGTTCATACACAGCCTTGCAGCTTGCTGGAAACTTTCCTTTGCATTGGCAACGTTGTAGGCACTTTGTGTCTCGACTTTCACCGGACCATTATCTTCCTTGGAAGAGCCTGATGATATCTTGCTTGCCACAAACCACACAATCAATCCTACCGCCACTGCCACGCCAGCAATAATCAGATACTTCATCGTGTCATTGCCTCCTGAAGCGGGTTTCTTAGGCTTGTTGACTACTGGCACTTTCGGTTTGTTGATCACTACCGGCGGCTCGGGTTTCTGTATGACTACTGGTGGCTGTGGTTTGTCAATCACCACTGTCACGTCAGGTTCTTCTTGCTTCTTTTCGGATTCCGGATTATCATTGTGCTTGGTCAGGTCAATAGTGGTTTTCTTATCCCCCTCCATCTCAAACAGGGTCCTTTCCTCCTCATCGTTGTTGTTTGCTGACGCCTGCGTGAGGCTCCCCTTTTCCAAGTCGGTGAGGAAATCGGTGACGGTCTGATATCGGTATCTATATATCGGCATCATGGCTTTGGTCAGCACACTGATGGTGCCTGCGGATACTCCGGCGGTCTCAAGTTCGTCGGTCGGCAGACTCTCGTTGAGAATATACGAAGCTTGTGGCGGACGTTTGCCTGTAAGCATCTTGTAGAGGGTGGCTCCCAGGGAGTAGACATCGATGCCAGAGGGAAACTTTCCCACTTTCTTGAAAGAACTCTGTTCGAGAGGGGAGTAGCCGGGAGTGCCAAGGCCAATGGAGGTGCTTGATTCAGGTTCTCCATTTTCGGAAAACTGTTTTGATAGTCCGAAGTCAATCAGATAGTGTCGTCCATCTTTGTTTCGCATCACGTTGCCGGGTTTGATGTCGAGATGGAGCATTTTCTTTGAGTGAAGGTATTCGAGTGCGTCGCCGATTTCGAGGGTGATGGCGATGGCTTCTTTCTCGCTTAGTTTGCCAAGGTCGGCAATATGTCGGTCGAGAGTCTCTCCGTTGATATAGCGCATCGCGTAGTAGGTGGTGTTGTTTTCTTCAAACACGTCGAATACTATCACAATATTGGGATGGGTGAGTTTCGATAGGTTTTCGGCTTCTTTCTTGAAGCGGCCGAGGTAGTTGTTGAAGATGCTTCCTGAGGCTCCGGCCACGGATCTGCCGTCGGCCAAGCGGCCGTTGACATCGCTCATGAAAAACTCCTTGATGGCGATTTTCACCTCCTGGTCCATTGTACCGAAGTCTTTCTGCACTTTCACTTTCTCTGTAGCGAGATAGGTGATGCCGAAGGTGCCTTGGCCGAGAACACCTTCGATGCGGTATCGCCCGCCTTGCAGTTCAGTCCCTTTATTTAGTTCTGATGGCATATTGTTATTGTTTGGTTTAAGAGGTTTAAGGGGTTTACTATGTATGCTTGGGCCTTAGCGAGAAAGGGTAGGAGCAATAGCAAGACTAATTTTATTTCGTTTCTTTTCTTTTTAGCTTCCCCATGCACGGGAATTGGAGGCACA
>CAZIAX010000122.1:0-7105 GCA_964537745.1 uncultured Sangeribacter sp. | reverse complement strand
GAGGTCGCGGGTTCAAGTCCCGTCCGCACCGCCGAGGAGAGAGGAAGAGCAGTATGGTAAACTTCGGTTTCCTACTGCTCTTTTTTTGCGCACCTCCCCAGCAGGTAGGGACGCACGGCCCGTGCGTCCGCGCGCGTCCCAAGCGGCTTGTCCGCAATCTGAAGACTCAAGACTGAAGACTCATCAGTGAGTCTCCGAGAAAGTCTTCTCGAGAAACTCCTGAAGATTGAGGGTGACTGTTGCGGAGGATTGTGCCGCCACTACTCCAGCTCCCGTAGAGACATTGCTATAGCCCCAAGCGGGTTCGGCAAATCCCATCTCGGCCATATCACCTAACACAAAACTGTCGGATTGCCAGCAACACGCCAGCCATTTATAATAACTCTCCGAAATGGAATAGAGCGTGATATCCCATCCGCATTCCAATTTTGCTCTGTCTCCATTCCAATTGCTGATGTCGAAACTGCACTCGAAGAAGCCAAAGTCAAGAGCATTTGACTCTTTATTTAAAAGCCGGTCGGAAAAGAACAAATTGTAATACCCATAATTCAACACCTCCTCAAATGCATTCGCCTGCTCGTAGAAGACCGCATCCAGCGGTTCGAAACTGCCGGAATAAAACCGAGTGTAAGTTGGATCATAAACATGGTTGGAACCTTGCCCGTCAGTGTAAATATCATTGGGATTATAGCTTGTAAAATCGAATCGATAGAATCTGCCTGTCTTGTCAGCGGCCTCCAGCCCTAAGGAAACCAGAACATCAAATGACGTCCTGGCACAGATGCCTCGCCCTGGATATTCATTTACCGACACACTCTCTATTTTGGGCTGGTATTTGATATCGGTGATTTGCGTGGCTACAGGCACTGTGACTTCTGCTTCCGCCTCTCCATATTTCTTGCTGGTCGCCACCAGCTTGATGTGGTCGCCTTCAGCCGGAATATAGTCGGAGTCTACAAGCATTCCATCGGCATATATGAAGAGCTCGGCATCATCTACAGAATGATCATCTTGACCTTTTTTATCGGTGAATACCCAACTGCGCGTGATTTGGACCTCGATAGGACTCCCCGCTGTAATCAATGAGTTGAGACACAACACAGGCGTTGTGTCGATCTTCGGGTCAAAATCCTCAAAGCATCCTGTAAGCAGAAGTGGAAGAGAGAAAAGTATTGTTTTTTTCAAAATATCCATGTGTAAGAGACTGAAGGGATTACTGGAACAAGTTTTATCTTTTGGAATACTGGCTTTGAGCCCCATTCGTATTCCCATTGGTTGTCGCCGACCTGAGTGTATTTGTCATAATCTTGATATCCGGTCGTCACGGCGATGGTGTTCATGTGGCAATAGGCGTTGTAGAGGCTGAACGTCCAGTATCCGCGCTTGTTTTTCACCATGCATGACAGGTCCAAACGATGATAGAAAGGAAGCTGGTAATTATTGACTGGGGCCTTTAGATTAACCTCCACATCAGAATAATAACCCGTTCCTGGAAAGTTAGGCACTTCATAGCGTTGCGGCAGCAGCGTGTAGTGATTGCCGGAATGTCCAAGCCAAAGGGCACTGAGTGTGACCTTTTTGCTGATTTCCCAATTAGCGAATACCTTGATGGTGTGTCGATGGTCGAAACGTGCAGGATAAGGATCCCCTCCGTTGCGTTCAGCAAACTGTCGGTCGGCCCACCCAAGGGAATAGCTTATGTGGCCCGTAAGTTTACCAGTCTTTTTCTCGATCATTAGGTCGATTCCTTTCGCACTTCCTTTTCCAGCGGTCAGACGCTCACTCCACGACCAAGTCTGTGGCGTCAGATAATACTCATCCTTATAGTCGAGGATATTGTGCATGAATTTCCAGTAGCCATCAAGCGTTATGGCATACGCTCCGTTGGCTGTCTGCCAGTATCCGCCGATGCCGATTTTGTCGGCTGTCATGGGTTTGAAGTTGGCCACTACCGGCACCCACCTGTCGCAAGGAAGCGAGAGATAAGTCTCGTCGATGCGATGTACGTACTGCACCGTGCGGCTGTAGGCAGCCTTGAGTGCAAGCTGGGAAGTGGGGGAGTAGCTGAATGACAGGCGAGGGGAGATGCCCCCTTTCGTCTTTCCATCGATATGGAATAGAGATGCATGAAGCCCGGCCTCTGCATGCAGTCGGTCGGAAATCTTCCAGTCCTCTTCTGCATAGGCATTTATCTCGCTTGCGCCTAAGGTCTGAGGGATATCTCTGGTCTTGACAGACAGGTTGTTGACAATGTTTTCCTTGATAGTGCGGTCAGGAAGAAAAGAATGAAACGTATAAGATGCACCGAATCTTGTGCTTGAGTTCTCTGCCGGTCGCCAGCTGAAGTCTCCCCGTCCGGTGAAGGCATTGATTCTATTGGTGGTCCATAGTTTCTCTTGGTTTATAGTGCTCTCTTCCGGCCTTATCTCCTTTGCAAGGTCCTCATAGCCCATGCGCGAGAAATATCCGGTATAAGCAGCTGAGAATTCTCCCGCAAGAACATCGCTCAGTTTATAGTTCACTCCAGCCTGCGCCAAGATGTTGCCCCAATTGAAGTCGTGCAATTCCTCATAATAATACCCTTCCGCAGGTTCCTCCTTGTCTTTGGTGCCAACCTTAAATCGGTCGTCACCGTAGTATGTATTGATAAATCCTGTCAGTCTGTCGGAGAAGCGATGGTCCACCCGGGCGTTGAAGTCCATGAAATGATAGCGCGCTGTAGTCTTCTCATCCCCATTCTTGCTGTTGGCTATGGCAAGGGCCGGAATGATGAAGAGGTCATACCATGAGCGACGCAGACCGACAAGGTATGTGGTCTTCTTCCCTATTGGTCCTGAGATATTGAAGGAGCCGGAAGTCAGGCCAAGTCGCGCTGAACCATGGTGACCGTCCTGGCTGCCGTTTTTCAGATGCACGTCAAGGAAGGAAGAAAGTCTGCCGTCAAAGCGTGCCGGGATGGAAGTCTTGTAGAAATCGGCATATTTGATGATGTCGGTATTGAAGGGGGAAAACAGACCCCCAAAATGTTCCACCTGATAGAGAGGCACATTGTCGAGCATGGAGAGGTTTTCATCTGAGTTCCCTCCATGCACATTAATTCCCGAAAGTCCAGCGGTTGCTTCCGACACTCCCGGCAAAATCTGAAGAGCCTTGATTAAGTCTGGTTCTCCCAAAATGGCCGGGGCACTGGAGATGGTGGCTCCGCTGAGAGTGGTGACCCCGCTCTTCGCTGTCTCCAATGGATGGTTTTCTGATTGCGACACCACCTCCACCGGTTCCAGCATCGTGATTTTCACCGTGTCAAGCAATTGCGGTCTCGAAGTCGGTCCTAATTTAGGCGTGGAAACTTTTTTAGGCTCCTCTTTTTTCTTTTTCTTCAGCACTACATTTTTCCCCTTTATCTTGTATTCGATATTGGAGTCACGGAAGATGTCGTCAAGAACTTTTTTGAGAGGCTTATTATGGGCTTCGACGGTGATACGCATATCCTTGAGTAACTCAGAAGAGTAGACGAAGTTCTTGTCGGTCTGCCGCATGATGGAGCGGAACACCTCGGCAGCCGGCTGATTGGTTGCCTTGATTGTGATGTTCTGCGCTATCATGGCAAGCGAGGAGATGAGGAAAAAAGCGAATATGGCGGTTCTTTTCATCATTCTGTTACTTTCATGTCAGTGTCAAGGATATCGTTGATTGTCTCCACAAGGTCTATGGCAGTGCCCTCATAGTGCAGCGAGAGTGTGTATTGCTCAGGATTGGCCGGAAGATTGGTCACTTCCACACCATAAACTTCCCTGATGGTCTGCACTACATCAGTTAGCGGAGCTTCCTCAAAGTCTATTGCTCGCACTATTTCCGCCATTGGAGTCTCTACTTGCTCCCCTGGCAAGGTATCCGGTGCTGGCCGTGAGATATAGCTTTGATGTACGAATATAGCGGCAGTAGCCGTCAGAATCGCAGCTATGCAGCAAGCGGCAGCAATGCGCGTGCGTGTCCACCAGGCAGACTTGGTCCCTTTTATGCGTCGCAGTGCCGGCTCCACTGCAAACATCCCCTTCCGATAATGCCGCGCAATAAATCTTATATCCTTATTCTCTTCCATGTCTCATTTTATTATTTCCTTATCCTGCTTATTGAAAGATACATAGTAAATGGGAAGGCGGTTTTTAACCGCCTCGAGCTGTCTTATAGTAACTATCTACAAAAGCACATTCGGATTGCTTAAAAGTCAATACCAATCCTAAATGTAAAGGATGATTTATTGTAGTTGAAATGCTCTCCGGTAGGAACAAATATCAGGAATCCTTCAGGAGTCATTCCCTCTACATGTCTTTCGTAGCGGTAGCCGTCAAGTGTATAACCGACTCCGACATTGATGCCCACTTTTCTGCCCCAATTAAATCTGTAACCTATAGATGGAGAGAAGTATACAGTGCCGTCAGAGGTTGCATTCCAGCCCAAGCGTACATCTGCAAACGGAGTGAACTTCCCGAATTGAAAGTCAGTGCGTCCATGTGCAAATATGGAAAGATAATAATTGTGTGGGTCGTAATGAAGATGGTGGTGGAATTTGCCATCCTCTCCATATTTGTAATAGCTGCAGTCATCGAGCGTGTAGTCGAGACCGGCCCCTGCAAAAAGCCATCGGTTGAACTGATAGCCATGAGATGTGGAGATTCCTGGGCAGTAATTTGTATTTCCCTTATAGCTATACGATCCATGATTGATGCGGTTGGTCCAGTCCACAAACCCACGGTAACCTCTTTCAGGTTGTCTGGCAACGGCGCAAATTGCAGTGAGCAATATGGCCAATGTTGCGAAGAATAGTCTTTTCATAAGCGTCTTAAATTGTTTCTTTTCCACTTAAGACGCACATCTCCCCAAAAGGTCCTATCCATCCTGTGATTTTTTAGAAAAAAATGTTTGGATAAAGGAAAAATTTGTTAGACATAAAAAAAATCATTATTTTTGTGGGAAAATAAGGAATTATGGAAAAGAAGATGAAGTACCCAATTGGGGATCAAAATTTCAAATCTGTTCGAGAAGGAGGATTCGTGTATGTTGACAAGACTGCATATATAGAAAAATTTATAGAAGGAAATAAGTATTTCTTTCTGGCGCGTCCACGTCGCTTCGGAAAAAGCCTCTTTTTGTCTACACTCCAGTATTTCTTCGAGGGACAACGAGAATTATTTAAAGGACTTTACATCGATTCTGTAGAGTGGGAATGGGATAAATACCCGGTGCTTCGTCTCGACCTAAACTCTGATGATTATAAAGAGCCTGGCCTTCTCGATATAATACTTGATAATACTTTCAAGCAGTGGGAATCAGAATACGATATCACTGAATTAGCTGGTTCCTTTTCTACTCGATTTCAAAATATAATAGCAGCTGCCCATAAAAAGACTGGCCAGCAGGTCGTCATTCTTGTTGATGAATACGACAAGCCTCTTGTCAAGAATATCAACAATAAGGAGAATATTGATCATTATAGAAGCCGGTTATCATCAGTTTATTCTAATTTTAAGAGTTCAGCAGACCACATACGTCTCGTTTTCTTGACAGGTGTAAGTCGTTTCAGCAAACTGAGTGTCTTCTCCGACCTGAATAATCTCAGTGACATAACTTTCGATAGTGATTTTGCCGACATCTGTGGAATCACGGAGAAGGAGGTGATGGATTACTTTCAGACAGGTATCAAGGCTCTTGCGGAAAGAAATGAAATTTCTGAGGAAGAAACTTGTCGGCAACTAAAGGATAATTATGACGGTTACCGCTTCGCGAAAAATGGCAGTGATATGTATAACCCATGGTCGCTCTTGAGCTGTCTGAATAAAAAAGTGATATCTAATTATTGGAATGATACCGGTATGCCAACCATAGTGGCGGAGACCCTCAAGAGAGTGCATGCCGATTTGATGTCCATGTTCGACAGTTACTGTACCGACGACGACCTCAAAGGGCTGGACTTGCTTACTCCCCAACCTCTGGCACTGCTCTATCAGACAGGGTATCTTACGATTAAAAGCTATAATCCAAAGATAAAGCGCTATAAACTTGGAATTCCCAACAATGAGGTGAAGGATGGCCTTTTTAAGGTTCTGTTGCCATACTATGTAAAGTGCCGTTCAGACGACGAGCCAAAGCGACTGGTCTCTGACATGGTGATGTATTTCATCTTAGGGGAGCCGGACAAGGCTATGAAGTGTCTGCAGGCATACTTTGCAGGGGTGCACTTCAAGATGAAGATGGACAATGAGAACAATTTCCACAATGCGTTCTTCCTTCTTATGGACCTGATGGGCCTTGAGACTGAGACAGAATCTGCGACTTCAGACGGGAGCATCGATATCACTGTCAAGACTGAAGACTACATCTACGTGATAGAGTTGAAGTATGACGGAAGTGCAGAAAAGGCACTCCGACAGATAGAAGAGAAGAAGTATGACCGTAAATTCCAAATGGATGGCCGACAGATAATCCGTATAGGTGTCAATTTCTCTTCTGAAACTCGTTGCATCGAAGACTGGATAATAGAGAAGTGAGTTATAGAAATGGGAGGAAGAAAGGCTTGTGGCCGGAGGATAGGGCTTCGCGTAGCCGCGCGAATGCTTTGGTCATCTGGTTTTTGACTGTCTTTACTGATATCCCCATTCGTTCAGCGATCTCATCATTGGAGAGTCCGTCTCGCTTGCTGAGCAAGAAAACCTCACGGCATTTATCCGGGAGTTCATCGATTGCTTTCCATATTCGGGCATCTCTTTCC
Source organism: uncultured Sangeribacter sp. (assembly GCA_964537745.1). Classification (GTDB taxonomy): domain Bacteria; phylum Bacteroidota; class Bacteroidia; order Bacteroidales; family Muribaculaceae; genus Lepagella. Next base: position 339 of record CAZIAX010000122.1, on the reverse strand, counting down.
GAGGTGTCTACACTCTCTTCGTCAGCTTCCGGGATAAATTCAATTCCGACCGTCTCTTTCCGATTGCGAATAAAGGAAATGCACCCATTGCGTACGCTGCGGTACATATAAGCTTTGAAATCATCGAATTCTTTTCCCTCCTCAATATGCTGCCAAGCCTTCATGAAGGCATCCTCTACTATATCTTCGGCACTCTGCGCATCATCCACGATGCGGAGCGCATACATACCAAGCGGCAGATACATCCTGCGGAAAAATATGTCGAATTCTTTACCGGTCATCTTTTATATAACGCTTTTTAACCTAAATCTCGCATAATTGGGAATAATATTTGTTATT
>CAZIAX010000121.1:0-7233 GCA_964537745.1 uncultured Sangeribacter sp. | reverse complement strand
GGTTTTTAACCGCCTCGAGCCGACATACCCTAACTTCGTAGCCACTTGGTCCTTGACCCTTGGTTCTTGACCCTTATCAAGACTGTCTCCTTATTGTAAAATCAAAAAGCTCAGCAAAATCATCCCGCCATTCATTGGCTGGCAGAGACTCCAGAAGACTGTCGGCCTTCAGTCGCATCTCCTCCATCACTCCATAGGCATAGTCGATGCCTCCATGGCTCTTCGCAAACTCTATCAGCACCGATATCTCATCGTCTGAAAGGTCGCCACGCAGCAGCAGCGCGCGCATCGTGTCGCTCTCTTCTCCCGAAGTGGAATTGACTGCATATATAAGCGGAAGGCTCACCTTATTCTCGCGCAGGTCGTTGCCCGTAGGTTTCCCTACCTCCTTATCCTCGTAATAATCGAATATATCGTCTTTTATCTGGAAGCATAGTCCAAGCAGACGCGCATACTCTACGAGAGCATCTATCTGCTCCGGGGTGGCGTTGGAGGTCTCAGCACCCATTTTTACGCATTTCATGAAGAGCGAGGCCGTCTTCTTGCTTATTACGTCGAAATAGCGTGCCTCATCTATCGAGCGGTCGCGGGCGTTGGAAATCTGGTCGATCTCCCCTAATGAAAGTTCCTTGCCGAGTTCGGCTACCGAGACCACTGCTTTCATGTCTTCGGTCTGTATTGCCTCCTGCAGGGCCGTGCTGACGAAGAAGTCGCCCACGAGGACTGCTATACGGTTGTCGAAATCCTTGTTAAGGGTAGGAGTGCGACGGCGGTAGTCGGCATTGTCCACCACATCGTCGTGGATAAGGGTGGCGTTGTGGAGCATCTCGAGCGAGGCTGCCGCATGAAGTGTCGAATTGTTGATGGCACCGAAGAGGCGGGCACTAAGAAGCACTAGCAATGGCCGTATCTGCTTCCCTTTTGTGCGCAGATACTGGTCCACGACGCGACCCATCAGGGGGTCAGTCGTGGAAAGGCTCGTGCGGATGATGGCGTTCATCGCATCAAGTTCGGCACCGAGACTATGCCGTATTTTCTCAATAGTAGTCTTCGACATCTTTCTGATCAGAAACGTCCCGCACAGCGGGATATGAGTTTGACACTACAAAATTACAAAATATTTTTTCAATTTCAGTACTACAAGCCCCGATATTTGTTATTTTTATAGTGAAGAAGTGCATTTTTCCCATTTGCACCTCTTAAAAAACCGTTTTTCAACTCTACAGAACACTATCATGTCAGAAAAAAGACTGTTTCTCCTCGACGCATACGCCCTTATCTTCCGGGCCTACTATGCGCTAATCAAGATGCCACGCATGACGAGCGACGGATTCAACACATCTGCCATATTCGGCTTCGTCAATACCCTTGAGGAAGTACTGCGGAAGGAGAAACCCACCCATATCGCCGTCTGCTTCGACCCGCAGGGCCCGACGTTCCGCTCCGAGCTTCTCGACTCCTACAAGGGCGAGCGCGCCGCCACTCCGGAAGACATCAAGAAGTCGATACCCATTATAAAGGAGATAATAAAGGCTTATGGAATCCCTGTGCTTGAGTCGCCCGGCTATGAGGCCGACGACGTAATCGGCACCATGGCCACGCGTGCCTCTAAAGAGGGATTCACCACATTCATGATGACACCCGACAAGGACTTCGGGCAGCTCGTAGGGCCAAACGTAATACAGTACAAGCCCTCCTACCGGGGACAAGATTTCGAACTTCGCGGCGAGAAGGAGGTGTGCGAGCGCTACGGAATACAGCGTACAAGCCAGGTCATCGACCTGCTTGCCCTCATGGGCGACAAAATCGACAATATACCGGGTTGCCCCGGGGTAGGGGAGAAGACCGCACAGAAACTGATTGCCGACTTCGGATCGGTGGAGGATGTGATAGCTCGTTCAGCGGAGCTCAAGGGTGCCTTGAAAAAGAAAATTGAGGAGAACGCGGCCACAATTGTGCTCTCGAAGGATCTGGCCACTATCCGCACTGATGTGCCGGTAGACGCCACTCCCGACAGCCTCGCCCTCGGAGAGCCCGACAAAGACAAACTCTTCGCTATCTTCAAGGAGCTGGAATTCAAGACCCTCATCGACCGTGTAGGGCGCCGCATAATGGGAGAAAAATCTCCCACAACGCCTTCTGGCAACCAGATTCCCTCAAGCTCAAAGACTGCCAAGAAAACGGCCACGGCCTCACAACCATCGCTCTTCGATTTTGATGTGGAGGATGCGGAGATTATCCCGGTAGGGGAGACTCCGGCTCCAGGGTCACTTGGTGAGGGGTGTGTGCAGGTGTCTGATGCCGACCAGCTCAAGGAGATGACCGCAGCTATCAAGGAGGCCAAGACCGTCGGAATTCATATGGCTACTGCCGGCGACAACGACATGGAGGCAAAATGGAACGGCACAGCCTTCGCGCTTCCCGATGGTCGGTCATGGCAAGTCGACGCCAAGGTGCCAGGAGGCAACGAGGCCGTGCTCGACATCCTTGCCGACACGGATGTGATGAAGGTGACGTGGGCCGCCAAGCGAGACATGGTGGTAGCCCGTCGCCATCGTTCCGACCGCGACTCCAACCCCATGAGCATCCGCAACTTCTACGATGTCGCTGTGGCTCACTATCTGCTTGAGCCTGAGATGCGCCACACCCCCGAGCTCCTCGCTGAGAAATATCTTGACTATTCTCTCTCAGCAAAGGCTTTGCCTGCCGAGCTCGCGGCTCTTGCACTCAAGCTGAAGAAGGTGTTTGAACCCGCACTTGAGGCTGAGAAGATGACCTCGCTTATGAACGACATCGAGCTGCCGCTCGTGCCGGTGCTTGCCGATATGGAATACACCGGAGTGCGAATCGACACCGATGCGCTTGCCGCGGCAGCCGAAGGGATGGAGGATCGCTCCCGCCAGCTCTGCAAGGAAATTTTTGAGATAGCCGGCGAGGAATTTAATGTCGGGAGTCCTGCTCAGGTAGGCGAGATTCTTTTCGGGAAGATGCAGCTCGACCCCAAGGCCAAGAAGACCAAGACTGGCCAATATTCCACTTCAGAAGACATCCTCGAGAAGCTGGCATGGAAGAGTCCTATAATAGGTAAAATCCTGGAATATCGCCAGATAAAGAAACTCCTAAATACTTATCTGAATGCTCTGCCTGAGACCATCAACAAGACGACCGGGAAGATACATACCAACTACAATCAGACAGTCACTGCTACTGGGCGACTCTCTTCCTCTTCGCCCAACTTGCAGAACATCCCTGTCCGCGACGAGATGGGACGCGACATTCGCCGTGCTTTCATCCCTGACGAAGGGCATATCTTCCTTTCCGCCGACTACAGCCAGATTGAGCTTCGCCTTGTGGCCGACTTTGCCAAAGACGAGACAATGATAGAGGCTTTCCGAAAGGGAGACGACATCCATGCTATCACTGCTGCCAAAATCAACCATGTGCCTCTCGAGGAGGTGACTGCCGATGAGCGACGCAAGGCTAAGACGGCCAACTTCGGCATCCTCTATGGCATCACTGCTTTTGGTCTGGCGTCGCGTCTGCAGATACCGCGCCAAGAAGCCAAGGAACTTATCGACGGTTATTTCGCCACCTTCCCATCCATCCACAAGTATATGAGCGACAGCGTGGAAGATGCTCGCGAGAATGGCTACGCCATCACGCGTATGGGGCGTAAGCGACGCCTGCCTGACATCAATAGCAAGAACCCCGTGGTGCGTGGCTACGCTGAGCGCAACGCCATTAATGCCCCGGTGCAGGGCACTGCCGCCGACGTCATGAAGATCGCCATGGTAAGCATCTGGCAGGAGATGCAGGAAAAGGGTATGAAGTCGAAGATGATCATGCAGGTGCACGACGAATTGAACTTCGACGTAGTCCCCGGCGAAGAAGGCGACCTTCAGGAGATTGTGGAGCGCTGCATGCAAGGTGCCTACGACGGTGCCGTGCCCCTGACGGCCTCCGCCGGCCTCGGCGCCAACTGGCTCGAAGCCCACTAACCTCAACTTGACAACCAACAACTTAAACCAAATAAACTATGAGCAATATCAAAAGCATCGGTATCCTCACGTCGGGAGGCGACGCCCCTGGCATGAACGCGGCCATCCGTGCCGTCACACGCGCCGGTATCTCTTCCGGCTTCAAGGTTTTCGGTATCTATCGTGGCTACAAAGGCCTTATCTCTGATGAGATTGAGGAGTTCTCAACCCAAAACGTATCCAATATCATCCAGCGTGGTGGCACTATCCTCAAGACTGCACGCTGCAAGGAGTTTGAGACTCCCGAAGGTCGCCAGTGTGCCTACGATGTCCTGAAGCGCCACGGAATCGACAGCCTCTGCGTTATCGGCGGCGACGGTTCGCTGACTGGTGCGCGTATCTTCGCCAACGAGTTCCAGTTCCCAATCGTAGGTCTCCCCGGCACTATCGACAACGACCTCTACGGCACTGACTGGACCATTGGTTATGACACTGCCCTCAACACTATCATGGAGTGTGTCGACAAAATCCGCGACACCGCAACAAGCCACGAGCGCCTTTTCTTCATCGAGGTGATGGGTCGCAACGCAGGCTTCCTCGCACTCAACAGTGCCATCGCATCTGGAGCCGAGGCTGCCATCATACCGGAGATTTCTACCGACGTCGACCAGCTGGCAGAACTCATCCAGAATGGTTTCCGCAAATCGAAAAACTCCTCCATCGTGCTTGTGGCCGAATCTCCTGTCACTGGGGGCGCCATGGGTCTGGCACAGCGCGTGAAAGATGAATATCCCAACTATGACGTGCGCGTATCTATCCTTGGTCACTTGCAGCGCGGCGGTAGCCCGACAGCCCTCGACCGTATCCTCGCATCCCGCATGGGAGCGGCTGCAGTCGACGCTCTGCTCGACGACCAGCGCAACGTAATGATCGGCATCCGCAACGACGAGCTCGTCTACGTTCCCTTCGTCAAGGCAATCCAGAACGAAAAGACAGTCAACCGCGAGAAACTCAACACCCTCCGTCGCCTCTCCATCTAACATAGATCCCCGGCTTCCCAGCCGGCCAAGCAGATAGCGCCGTTGTCCCCGCCGCCTTGGTATGGAGCCCCGGCTTCCTAGCCGGGCAGCAGCTCGGAGAGCTGCCATCGTGTCGAAACCCCAGGCTTCAGCCTGGGGTAATAATCTAAAGCACAGTAGCCTCGGAGAGGCGATTCGTGTAACCCCGCTCGTAAATCGTAAAACTTCCAACCCAAAACTTTCACATCTCAAATGTTTTTATTAACTTTGCAGATGAAAGCGCCTTAAGGACATTATTAAGGTCCTTAAGGCCTTTTAAGTATTTAAGCCTACATCAGCCGAATAAAGAAAGAACTAACTATAATATAATCATGCTAAACTATTCAATCTAATGGAACAGGTATTCGCTTATATCATCGGCCTCGGAGCCGCTGTGATGATGCCTGTCATCTTCACCATCCTCGGCGTCTGCATCGGAATCAAGCTCGGCGACGCCCTCAAAAGCGGCCTTAAGGTAGGCGTCGGCTTCATCGGCCTCTCTATCGTCACCGCCCTTCTTACTTCAGCCCTCGGCCCTGCTCTCCAGTCGGTAGTAGAGATCTATGGCCTACAGCTCAAAGTCTTCGACATGGGTTGGCCAGCTGCCGCTTCTGTGGCCTACAACACTGCCGTAGGCGCTTTCATCATCCCCGTCTGCCTTGGTGTCAATCTCCTCATGCTCCTCACCAAGACCACACGCACAGTCAACATCGACCTCTGGAACTATTGGCACTTCGCTTTCATCGGAGCCGTGATTTATTTCGCCTCCGATTCACTCGCTTGGGGCTTCTTCGGAGCAATCATCTGCTATATCATCACGCTCGTGCTTGCCGACATGACTGCCTTCAAGTTCCAGAATTTCTATAAGGACATGGAAGGCATCTCTATCCCGCAACCATTCTGTGCCGGCTTCGCTCCCTTCGCTTGGATCATCAACAAGGGTCTCGACAAAATCCCTGGCCTAAATAAGATTGAGATTGATGCTGAAGGCATGAAGAAGAAATTCGGCATCATGGGCGAACCCCTCTTCCTCGGTGTCGTGGTAGGCGTAGGCATCGGCTGCCTCACCTGCACTTCATGGAGCGAAATCGTAGATAGCATTCCCCGCATCCTCTCGCTTGGCATCAAGATGGGTGCCGTGATGGAACTTATCCCACGCGTGACTGTCCTCTTCATCGAAGGCTTGAAACCAATCTCCGACGCTACCCGCCAACTTATCGCCCGCAAGTTCAAAGGCGCTGATGGCCTCAGCATCGGTATGTCGCCTGCCCTCGTGATCGGCCACCCCACTACTCTCGTGGTGTCGCTCCTCCTCATCCCTGTCACTCTCCTTCTCGCTGTCATACTCCCCGGCAACCAGTTCCTCCCCCTCGCTTCTCTCGCCGGAATGTTCTATCTCTTCCCCCTCGTGCTCCCATTCACTAAGGGCAACGTGCTCAAGACATTCATCATCGGCGTGATCATCATCACCGGTGGCCTCTATATGGTGACCAACATCGCTCCCGCATTCACCCTCGCTGCCCACGACGTGTATTTGGCCACTGGCGACGCTGCTGTGGCTATTCCTGAAGGCTTCGAAGGGGGTGCACTCGACTTCGCATCCTCACCCCTCTGTTGGGCTCTCTATCAAGGCTGTGTCAACCTGAAATGGATTGGAGCCGGCATCCTCGTCATCATAGCATGCGCCATGATGTGGTGGAACCGCGTCCACATCGCCCGCAACCAGCGCGACATGATAGCCAAAAACTCCGACGACCTCCAAGAAAACATCTAAAATAATATAAAATGAAAAAATTATTTCTTTCTATTGTGGCCATGGCTGCAGCCTTCTCAATGTCAGCCCAGGTTGACTATAAAATCCAACGCGCCTGCCACCCCGACGACGTAAAAGAATACGACACAGCCCAACTCCGCGACCGCTTCTGCATGGAGAAGGTGATGGAAGAAAACAAGATCAACCTCACCTATTCGATGTACGACCGCGTGATCTTCGGTGGCGTTGTCCCCGTAGGCAAGACCATCACCCTCGAGACCATCGACCCTCTCAAGGCTGAATACTTCCTCGACCGCCGTGAGCTCGGTGTGATCAACGTAGGCGGCGACGGCATTGTCAACGTTGATGGCAAAGACTATGAACTCCACTTCAAGGATGCCCTCTATGTAGGTTGCGGCAACAAGAACGTGACTTTCCGCAGCAA
>CAZIAX010000120.1:0-7263 GCA_964537745.1 uncultured Sangeribacter sp. | reverse complement strand
GCCATTGTCGGAATCTTTTATTAATTTCACATCTTATTTCAGAAATGATAGTGAAATCATGCAAAAACGACCTTTATATCCACCATTCACTGTAGGTGTCGACCTTGGCGGGACAAACACTGTCTATGCCATTGTCGACAAAACAGGCCATATAATCGACAAGGATTCTTTCCCTACGAAAACTCCTTCCGTAGAAGTATGGGCTGACATGCTTGCTGATGGAATCAGCCGAATGATAGATAGGCATTCCCTCCAAGGCGACATAGTAGGAATAGGCATAGGTGCTCCGAGCGCTAATGCAAGTACGGGTAGCATTGAAGGAGCGACTAACCTTCCCTGGGCACCTCCAATCCCCATTACCAATCTTATGGAAGCGCGCCTTGGTCTCCCCGTCAAAATCAACAATGATGCCAATGCCGCAGCGATTGGAGAGAAAGCCTATGGAGTAGCCGCTGGTATGAACGATTTTATCGTCCTGACTCTTGGCACCGGAGTTGGTGGAGGAGTAGTATGCAATGGTCATCTGCTGAGTGGTGCAAGAGGTTTTGCGGGTGAGCTCGGACACGTTACCTTCCCATTTGCTGCCGACCGCAAATGTGGATGTGGCAGAAACGGATGTCTGGAGACAGTAGCATCCGCAAGAGGAGTTGTGGAAACAGCACGAAGAAAGATGTCAGAAACTGACAGACCTTCATCTTTGCGAGACATAAAAACTGAAGATCTTACTTCTAAAAAGATTTGCGAAGCCGCTCTGCAAGGAGATGAGCTGGCAAAAGAGGTGTTTGATTTCACAGGAAAATGTCTTGGAATCGCAGCCGCAGAATTTGCCGCTTTCACAGACCCCGAAGCTATCATTCTCTTCGGTGGAGTAGCTAAAGCCGGAGACCTTCTGATTGAGCCGATGCGTGAAGCTTTCGGACAGCATACCCTCCATCTCTATCGGGATAGGGTGAGGTTTATGCTTTCTTCGCTCGAAGGAGCCAATGCCGCCCTGATAGGAGCAGCTTCATTGCCTCTGCTCTAATATTGGTTCGCTCGCGGACGCACGAACCGTGCGTCCCTGCCTATGGGCTGAAATTGAGTCATGAATATTAAAAAGGTAAAAGATGAAAAAGATTATAGATGTTATCGAAAGCAGAAAGAGTCCTTTCCTTTCGCTTGAGATACTCCCTCCATTAAAAGGGAACAGTATTTATAAGGTATTTGATATTATTGATAGGCTGAAGAAATTCGATCCTCAGTTTGTCAATATTACATCCCATCACAGTGAATACGTCTACAAACCACTTCCTAACGGGACGCTGCGCCGCGTGAGTGTAGTGAAACGACCAGGTACCGTGGCTATTGCGGCAGCCATACAGAATAAATATGGTCTTATACCAGTCCCTCATATTATATGCCGAGGTTTTACCAAGGAGGAAACGGAATATGCACTGCTCGACCTAAACTTCTTAGGCATCAATAACCTCATGCTCCTTCGAGGTGACGACAAACGAGAATTCATTTCAGATTCTGAGAAGGATAACTATCATGAACATGCCACCGACCTTCAGAACCAGATAAATCTCTTCAATAAAGGAGTTGGCCTTGAAGATATGGCAATCCAGGGCATTGAGACTCCGTTTTCCTATGGAATGGCATGCTATCCTGAAAAGCATGAGGAAGCACCGAATATGGAGTCGGATATTCACTATCTGAAGATGAAAGTCGACAATGGTGCTGATTATCTTATCACCCAGATGTTTTATGACAACGACAAGTATTTCAGTTTCGTAGAGCGTTGTCGTGCCGAAGGTATCAACGTACCAATTATTCCTGGCATCAAACCACTCTATAAACGCCAGCAACTTACTGTCCTTCCGAAAATTTTCCGCACTGACATTCCGGAGGCTCTCGCATCTCAGATACGAGAATGTGGCAGTGACGCCGAAGCAAAAGAGATTGGTATCGATTGGTGTATCCGCCAATGTGAGGATTTAATCAACAGGGGTGTGCCCGGTATTCATTTCTATACGATGGGTATCAGCGACGGGGTAGCCCGCATAGCTGAAAAGTTATTCTGACACTATGAATATTCAAGATTTCAAAGAATTGCTCAGCGACAGAGTCCTCGTACTCGACGGCGCGATGGGCACTATGATACAACGCTATAGTCTGGCTGAGGAAGATTTCAGAGGGGAGCTTTTTGCCTCGCATCCGGCGCGACTGTCAGGATGCAACGACGTCCTATGCCTCTCCCGTCCGGAGGTCATAAAGGAAATTCACAAGGAGTATCTCAATGCCGGTGCCGATGTCATCAGCACTGACACTTTCAATGCCAATGCTATCTCAATGGCAGATTATGGCCTCGATGAGTTGCCAGGATTGATAAGAGAGATAAACCGGCGTGGAGCTGCGCTTGCAAAAGAAGCAGCCTCTGAATCGGCACCCCGGGCATGGGGAGGAGTGGCATTGGTGGCAGGGTCAATTGGTCCGACCAATAAATCGGCTACAATGAGTCCTGATGTGGCTGACCCCGCAGCACGCAATGTCACTTATGATCAGCTTTATGATGCTTATTTTGAGCAGGTATGCGGCTTGATTGAAGGTGGAGTAGACCTACTGCTTTTTGAGACAGTCTTTGACACTCTTAATCTGAAGGCTGGATTGGCGGCAGCTCACGACGCGATGAACGAGTGCCGTAGGGGTGTGCCGATAATGGTTTCTGCAACGGTGTCGGACAAGAGTGGACGCACTCTGAGCGGTCAGACTCTTCCAGCGTTTGCCACTTCAGTCGAGGAATTCCCCTATGTTGCGACGCTCGGACTCAACTGCAGCTTCGGTCCGAAAGATATCATCCCTCATCTCCGTGAACTTGGCAAAAGCACTTCCAGATTTATTTCGGTGCATCCAAATGCGGGACTCCCGGATGCCCTTGGACAGTATGACGTGGATGCAGAGAGGTTCATCGAGGAACTGACCCCGGTATTCAAGGAAGGTTTGGCAAATATTGTGGGCGGATGTTGCGGCACTACTCCCGAGCACATTGCTTCATTGAGAAAAGCTGTGGATTCTGCAACTCCACATGTGGCTTGCGAGTTGGAGCCTGCCTTGAGAATTTCCGGTTTGGAAAGGGTAGAGGTGCGCCCGGAGAATAATTTCTTGGTTGTTGGAGAACGCTGCAACGTGGCTGGTTCGCGCAAATTCCTGCGACTGATCAAGGAGAAGAAATATGACGAGGCCATAGCTATTGCAGCCAAGCAAGTAGCCGATGGTGCGATGGTCATCGATATCAATATGGATGACCCTCTGCTTGATGCAGCGGCTGAGATGACACATTTCCTGAGGCTTTACGCTGCCGAACCGGAAGTGGCAAAAGTGCCGGTGATGGTTGACTCTTCCAATTGGAAAGTAGTGGAGGCCGCGCTTAAGAATCTTCAGGGCAAGTCTATCGTCAATTCCATCTCCTTGAAGGAGGGTGAAGCATCTTTCATTGAGAAGGCTCGCAAGATTCGTCAACTCGGGGCGGCTGTAATCGTCATGGCATTTGATGAAAATGGCCAGGCCGACACCTACGATAGGAAAATTGAAATCTGTGCCCGTGCATATAAGTTGCTGACTGAGGAGTGTGGATTCAAAGGTGACGACATAATTTTCGATGTCAACGTGATGGCGGTGGCTACCGGCCTTGAAGAACATGCACGTTATGGCATCGACTTCATCGAGGCCGTAAGATGGGTGAAGGAGAATCTTCCAGGAGCGCGCACAAGCGGCGGCATAAGCAATCTTTCGTTTGCGTTCCGAGGCAAAAATGCCTTGCGCGAAGCCATGCACACCGTATTCCTGTATCATGCGATAGCAGCTGGCCTTGATATGGCGATTATGAACCCTGCATCAGCCATGACATATGATGATATAGATACGGAACTGCGTTCGCTTATAGAAGATGTAGTTCTCGCACGTCATCCAGAGGCTTCTGAGTCCTTGGCCGCCTACGCGTTGGATGAGTCAAATGCAAAAGCCAGCAAGTCTTCTGAGGAGAACCGGGATGTAACGGTTCCAGTGGAAAAACGCATTGAGGAGATGATTGTGGCTGGCAAGTCAGATTATCTGGCTGAAGACCTTGAGCTTCTTTCAACTGAGATGAAAGCTGTCGACATAGTGGAAGGCCCGTTGATGGAGGGAATGAAGCGTGTCGGTGTGCTCTTTGGCGATGGGAAGATGTTTCTTCCTCAGGTGGTCAAGACTGCCCGCGTTATGAAGATGGCAGTCGATATACTTGAACCGAAACTTTTGGCCGATTCTGTCGGAAATGGAGCTAACAAGGCTGGAAAAGTATTGATAGCTACCGTAAAGGGTGACGTTCACGATATTGGCAAAAATATAGTGTCGATTGTGCTTTCGTGCAATAATTTTGATGTGATTGATCTTGGAGTGATGGTTCCGGCAGAGACCATTGTGGAGACTGCGCTTAGAGAACATCCTGATATTATCTGTCTTTCGGGATTGATCACTCCCTCACTTGCAGAGATGACGGCTGTGGCGGAGGCTCTAAAGAAGGCTGGACTTGGCATTCCGTTGCTCGTAGGAGGTGCCACAACATCAGCTCTGCATACAGCTCTTAAGATCGCCCCTGTATACGGCGGTCCGGTAGTACACATGAAGGATGCTTCGCAGAATCCTATTATTGCAGCAAGATTGCTTGACGAGACAGATAAGTCAGATTTTATTTCGGCATTGAAGGAGGAGCAAGAAGAACTTAGGGATTCATACGCTCATAGGGGCGACGCCATCCTATCTCTTGATGAGTCTCGCAAAAGCAAAACAAAGGTTTCAGAATTCGTGGCTCCTGAGCCTGCGTGTGGTGAAGGAAAACTTATATTGAAGAAATTTGAGATTTCCGAACTTGAAAACCTTATCAACTGGAAGATGCTTCTTCATGCTTGGAGCCTTCATGGCACCGGGTGCAAGTGTGGTTGCGATTATGGAAACGAGGCTGCGAAACTTCTTGATGATGCGCGTTCTTGTCTTCGCGAACTCAGCGAGAGTGGACTCTACGATGGTTTTGGTCTTTTGAGAATCGTCAAGGCTTCGACTAAAGATGATGATCTCGTCTTGGATGGCATGCAGTTGCCGACTTTGCGTCAGCAGAAAGCTGGAACCGGACATCGTTCGATAGTGGATTACGTCAATTCTGATGGCGACTACGTCGGAGTCTTCATGGCAGGTGCTGGCAATTATATCAATGAGCTTCGACTCAAGGCTGAACAAGAGGGCGATTCATACAAGGCTTTGTTGCTTCAGTCGCTTGCTGACCGGTTGGCAGAGGCCTCTTCTGAGTTGATGCACTATCTTGTGCGCAAAGAATATTGGGGTTATGCTCCTCTTGAGGAGTTTGACGTCGAAAAGCTTCTGCGCGGAGAGTATCAAGGTATTCGTCCGGCCATGGGTTATCCGATGCTTCCCGACCAACTTCTCAATAAGTACATCTTCGAGATTCTCATGCCCGAGAGTGGCGAGAGGGTAGAGCTGACAGAGACCGGCGCCATGTCGCCGTCATCCACGGTCAGCGGACTTTATATTGCTCATCCCGAAGCACGATATTTTATGATCGGTAAGATTGGGGATGACCAGTTGGAAGACTATGCAAGAAGAAGAGAACTGACGCCTGAAAGAGTAAAAGAAATCCTCAGCCTTTAAGGCCAAGGAATAAAGCGCATAAAAAGGGGCTTTCACTTTTGTGAAGGTCCCTTAATTCTTTTGAATTAAACGTTATGGATGAGGCGTAGGAATTCGTCGCGGAGTGCTGGTTCAGTTTCGAAGCGGCCGCAATAGTCGAGAGTAGTGGTGCTGCTGTGCTGCTTCTCCACTCCTCGCATCTTCATGCATAGATGCTCTGCATTGCAAGCCACGATTACTCCTTCGGTAGGCATGGCCTCAGCAAGAAGCTCGCATACCTGAGCAGTCAGTCTCTCCTGAACTTGAAGTCTCCTTGCAAACGACTCCACTATACGGGCAAGTTTTGAGAGTCCGATCATCTTCCCTTTTGGAATATAGCCTACGGTGACCTTTCCGAAGAAAGGGAGGATATGGTGCTCGCACATGCTGTAGAACTCAATGTCTTTTACAATTACAATCTTCGAACCAGAGTGCTCGAAGATGGCTTTGCGGGCTATCTCAAGAGGATTCTGCCGATACCCCTGCGTAATATCCACCAGTGCTTTTGCGGCACGTTCCGGTGTCTTGAGGAGACCCTCTCTTTGCGGGTCCTCTCCAATAAGCCTGAGAATTTCGCGGTAATGGTCCGCAATCTCGGCTATAAGTTTCTCATCGTGGTCTATCTTCATCATCTCGCGTTGATCTTAGATTTCACGATACGCATCTCCGAGCTAAAGCTTGGGAAACTGCGTTTAAGCTCGTCGAGAGCTTGTCTGGCCTCTTCCTCATTGCGGAAATTGCCAATACGTGTATACCAGTTAGGTGCGCTTGAATAAGTGTACACCTGACCGCGGTATTTTGGGAAACGTGCTACGATGGCGTTACCTCGTGCCTTCGCTCGGGCCTCAAGAGTACTTTGGTTGCGTCCGTCGCTGAAGACCTGAATACGGAATCCTTGGCGCTGTGCATTCGGATCCTTAACAGTTTTTTTCCTTACTGTGACTCCCGGGTCAGTCAGAATTTTCTCGAGGAGGAGTGAATCTATTTGAATTGTCACATTCCCTTCAGATTCAATCTCGATGCGCTCTACAATATTGGAATATTCCGGACCGTCTGCAAAAGCAGAAAGTGCCCATCCCGACAGCAAAGCTGCCGGGACAAGCATTTTGAAATATTTTCTGAATCTTTTAGACATCAGTAAGGATTTTGTAGTCTGAAAAGTCGGAATCAGTCGAAAGCCTCAACGATACCCATGAAGGAATCAGCCTTGAGAGCTGCGCCACCAATAAGACCACCGTCTACGTCGGGCTTAGCGAAGAGTTCCTTAGCGTTAGATGGCTTGCAGCTTCCGCCGTAAAGGATAGAAGTGTTGTCGGCAAGTTCTTTGCCATATTTAGCAGCGATAACGTTGCGGATGTGAGCGTGCATGTCCTGAGCCTGGTCAGCAGTAGCGGTCTTGCCAGTACCGATAGCCCATACTGGTTCGTATGCGATGACAATCTTAGCGAAGTCTTCGGGAGAAAGGCTGAAGAGAGCCTCTACCTGACCTGCTACTACGTCGTTGTAAGTACCGTTTTCACGCTCTTCGAGCACTTCTCCAACGCAGAAGATAGGAGTAAGTCCGTT
>CAZIAX010000119.1:0-7285 GCA_964537745.1 uncultured Sangeribacter sp. | reverse complement strand
CTGTTGCGATTGCGTTGGTCACTTCCGCGCTGACGTATTCAGTGGTGAATCCGAACTCCTCGGCCACAATGTTGATAGTCTCGGCATCAAGACGCTGGTTGATTGATACCATTACGCCAAGGTTCATACAAGTTGCGATGACGTTGTTGACAGGCACGTCCATCATCTGCGCGAGGTCGTTTGCGGTCACGAACTCGGTCAGCTTGAGCACCTTGCTCTCAGCTGCCGCTGCCGCTGCCGCTGCCTCCTCACGGTTGTGGAACTCGTCGCGCTTTTCCTTACGCCACTTCACAGCCTTCTTGGTCTGCTTGTTGGTAAGGCGGGCGAGTGTCTCCTTTACCTGCTTCTGTACGTCTTCAGCGCTTACTTCCTGGCGCTGCGGCTCACGCTTCTCGCCTCCTCTCTTCTTGTTGCGGTTGCGCCCCTCGTGGTTGGGTTCAGGATGCTGACCGCCACCCTTCTGGCCCTTTGCGCCCTGCTTCTCAGGGCGTTGGTTTGTGCCGTGTGCTGCCGCCTTGTCGATATCGACCTTCTCCTTTCCGATACGGTTGCGACGACGACGATCTCCTCCGGAGGCATTCTGGCCGCCGGCATTGCCGCCACCACCCTGGCCGCCACGGTTGCGCTCGCTGCGGCTCTTCTTCTTTGGGCGTGTATTCTGGTTGAGAGTGTCGAGGTCAATGGTGCCAAGCACCTTGATCTTTGGTGCCTCAGCCACTGTCTTCACGCGGTAGATACCGTTGGTCTCAGTTACTTCCACCTCAGGCTTACGCTTGTGTTCGTTCTTCTGCTGGCGTTCCTGTTTCTGTTCAGGTTTCGGCGCACGCTCCTCCGTCTTGGAAGTCGGAGCCGGTTTGGCGACCTGCTGTGGCTTAGTCTCCTGCTTTGCTGGACGCTCGGCAGCTGCCTGAGACGCAGGCTGAGGTTTAGGCTCAGGTTTAGGCGCGGGCTGAGGCTTCGGAGTCTCCTTGACTGGCTGCTGAGGGGCAGCCTGAGCAGTCGGTTGTGGAGCTGGTTGCTGTGCTGGACGCTGCTGGGCCGGGGCCTCCTGGTTCTTTTCAATTGGGCGACCCGTCTTGAGATCGATTTGTCCAAGAATCTTCGGGCCTACCGGGCGACGTGCCTCGGCGGCTTTCTCGCGTTCCTGACGTGCGGTCTTTTTATCCTCACGGCGCTGGGTGGCCTGGTCTTTAGCCTGGACCTTAGCGTTCTTGTCCGTGCTGAAAGCGCGGGTGAGGAGGTCGATGGCGTTCTCGTCTATCCTGACATTCGGATCGTCGGCCACGTCTATATTATGTTTGCGAAGATAGTCAGCGGCGGTACCGATACCGACGTTGAGGTCTTTCGCTATTTTTCCTAATTTTGTACGCATTCGGTAATTTTTAATTATTTAGATATCCCCATAACCTCATAACCTTATAACCCTATAACCTCGCTTAGTCCTCAAACTCGGCACGGAGCACCTGAAGCACGTGCTCAAGAGTCTCATCCTCGAGGTCAGCCTGAGCGAGAGTCTCTGGCGATGCGTTGAGCACTGCCTTGGCGGTGCCGAGGCCGAGATCCTTGAGAGTCTCAATCACCCAATCATCGATTTCATCGCGGAACTCATCGAGGTAGATATCCTCCTCGCCCTCCTGTATGTCGCGGTAGACGTCGATGGTATATCCAGTTATCATAGAGGCCAGTCGGATGTTGAGACCCTCCTTGCCAATGGCGAGAGATACTTCCTCCGGGTGCAGGAACACCTCAGCCTTCTTCTCATCCTCATTAATGCGTATGGAGCTTATCTTGGCTGGAGAGAGTGCGCGCTGGATGAAGAGTGAGGGATTGGACGTATAGTTGAGCACGTCGATGTTCTCATTGCGCAGCTCGCGCACGATGCCGTGGATACGGCTTCCCTTGATACCGACGCATGCGCCTACCGGGTCGATACGGTCATCGTAGCTTTCTACAGCTATCTTTGCGCGCTTGCCTGGGATGCGGGCCACAGCCTTGATGGTGATGAGACCATCATGAACCTCAGGCACCTCCTGCTCGAAAAGGCGGCGGAGGAAGCGGTCGTCGGTACGGCTGACGATTACCTTCGGATTGTTGTTGGGGTTGTCTACGCACTTCACCACAGCTCTTACCACGTCGCCCTTGTGGAAGAAATCGCCCGGTATCTGCTGGTCTTTGGGCATGATGAGCTCATTCTGCTCCTCGTCCATGAGCAGCATCTCCTTTTTCCATATCTGGTGCACCTCGCCGGAGATGACCTCACCTTCGAGCTCACGGAATTTAGAATAGATAGCGTCTTTCTGCAGGTCGAGTATCTTCGACTGGAGAGTCTGACGGAGGTTGAGGATAGCGCGGCGTCCGAACTTCTCGAAATAGATGCGTTTTGTGACATCCTCGCCGATCTCACACTCCGGGTCGATCTCGCGGGCCTCGGTAAGGCCGATCTGGGTGTTCTCGTTGTCCACCTCATCGTCAGCCACCACTTCGAGATTCTGGTAAATCTCGCAGTCACCCTTGTCAGGGTTCATGATGACGTCGAAGTTCTCGTCAGAACCGAACTGCTTAGCGATCACGTTGCGGAAAGACTCTTCAAGCACGCTGATGAGCGTAGTCTTGTCGATGTTCTTGTGTTCCTTGAACTCTGCGAACTGGTCAACCATATTGTTGACCGTCTCTACTTTTTTAGCCATTATATTTAGTTTTCAGTTTTTAATCAATTCAGTACCCCATAACCCCATAACCCCATAACCCTCAACTTTCCCCAAAAAGGGAAAGTTGAATATAAAAAAAGGCCTGAAGAAGCCGCGAGGCTTCCCCGGGTGTCGGAAAGCGGCCCAACGTGTCACGATGCCCCTCTCCGCGATGGATATGCAAGGAAAATTCGAGCAATATTCCAAAAGAAACAGAGGGAACGCGTGCGTCCCCTCTGGAATTCTTTGCAAAGATACAAAAAAAATCCCAAAAATCATCCCTATCAGCCGTCCATCCCCGACAAAACCCCTCCTATTAACATAATTTAATAATTTTTAATATTTGACAACCAACTACCCTACCATCCAACCTCAAATACTGCGTAGCCATGGAACGGAGGCGTCTCGCCTCCCCCGACCCGTCTCCCCCTAACTTTTTCGAGTGCTTGGCCGACCACCAATACTGCGTAGCCATGGAATGGAGGCGCCCTCGCCTCCCCCGTGCCGTCTCCCCCTAACTGTGGCCTTGCTCTTCCGAATGCATAGTGAATGGGAGGGCGGTTTGCAACCGCCCAGGGCTGGCATAAGGTAACTATGGCCATGCACATCGATAAAGTTACCATAACACGCGCCTCGACGCATCCGGAGGCTGCTAACTACCCTGACGATTAAGCGGCTGTGATGGAGTCGTGGAGTAGGGTGACGAATTCGGCTACCCTCGGGAATTTTCCGGGGAAGATTTCAAGCACTTCGTATTCGTCGAATGGAGACTGCATCAGCATCTTTTTCTCCAAGTCGCCATTCTGGCATACATAGTCGAGGATACTTTTCAAATACTCTTCCTGGTCTGCCGTCAGACTGTTGGCCTGAATAAATTCCGTAAACATGCGCAGAGCCTTACCTCTGTCTACACCGCTGAGAGTGCGGATAAAGGCTCCCACACTTAGGTCTGCTGTCAGGTTCTCGCGTTGCAGATACCGCACGTAGTCCTCCTTTGTGCCAAGTTCCTGCCAGAGGATTCTCTCCAACTCCTCAATATCCGTCTCGCTGAGCTTCTCGATATTCTGAATCTTCTTCAACGCAGGATGTTCTCGATTTTCAGCAAGAAAGTCGAGAACCTTCTTTTTGTAAGTGACACTCCTTACTACCGACGGAGCTACTCCTTCATCGGTTACTGTATCCTCAATGTCAACTCTGAAAATCTGCCCTGCCTGACCCATAAGATGCTTGATAAGGTCGCGGAGCTCGGTGCGTATCCGCTCCAGTGAAGCGAGACTCTTGTTCTCCCAAAATTCAGGCGTCAACACCTCGTTGATGGTGGCCATCTTTGCCATTACCTCTGGAACACTACCCAACTTCTGTAATGCCGATGCGATATGGGTAATCTTCCCTTCATAGACTTCCGTAGAGTATTCAGGAGCCACCAACCCGAGCTGCACATGGAGTGCTAAGAGGTCGAACTTCAAGGCCGATTCATCCTCATTGGGTGTGGCTACCAACGGTGCCACTTCATTTTTGAGTGTCAACACATCGACTGCCGTGATATATTGCCATGACTTAGAGTCGCGGAACCGGCTTACAGCCTCCCAATGGTCGCGAACTGAAATATGGGCATCGTTCAGTCTCTGGACTTGCCCTATCAGTATCTGCTTGAGCTCGTCGTGAAATCCCTTGGCAAAGTCATCGCTTTGATACTGTGCAGTCTGTAAGGCGCAGGCGATATCAGCACGAAGGCCAAACAGTTTCTCAGACAATGACTGCACCCGTCCCTCCTTGGGCATATTTATCTTCCTATTGAAATACTCAAAGTTGCCACACCAGTCGAAGATAAGAAATTGCTCCTTGTCTTTGCCAGGGGCGAAGATGTCGGACGAAAGCCGCGTACCTCGGCCAATCATCTGGTCGAATTTGATCTTGGAGCGGACGCGTTTGAAGAAGACTAAGTTGAGAATGTCCGGCACGTCGATTCCAGTGTCGAGCATGTCCACCGATACTGCTATTTGCGGCAGCTTGTCTCTGACCTCAAATTTCTCTATCAAATCCTGTGCATAATTGATAGAGTAATCGATTCGCTGGCAGAATTCATCCCCATACTCAGGATAGAGGGCATTGAATCGCTCCACTATCAGCTTGGCATGCTCCTTGTTGAAGGCAAATATGATGGTTTTGCCGATGGTTTCGCCACTATGTATTTTCAGACCGTTGGTCATCAGGTCTTGAAGCACTTTGTCTACGGTGTCAATATTGAAGATATAGTTGTATATCTCGCCGCTCTGGATATCGCGAGGCACTCCTTTCCCGTCATCTTCGATGGCACTGAGGGTGGCCTCGTAGTCCCACACGGATTCCAACTGCTCTTTCTCAGTCTCCGACAAGTCGTCATACTTGATTCCTTGACGCACCACTGCGCTCCCTCGTTGCAAACCGACATAGTCCACTAAGTATCCGTCTTCAACAGCTTCCCCATACTCGTAGGCATAGTTGGGCTCCCCGCCTTCCAGTTGGAGAAGATCGTAGGTCGATTTGTCTACCTGGTCGCGTGGAGTGGCTGTCAATCCCACTACAAGTGAGTCAAAATATTTGAGCGTTGTCCCGAGTTTCCCGAACACCGAACGGTGTGCCTCATCTATGATTATCAAGTCGAAATGTCCTACTGAAAATGACTTATCCTCAGTGTCGACATGGTTGAGCATGGTCTGATATGTTGAGAAAGTGATTCTCGCATTCATATCCGGGTCCTTGGTGCGGTCGCTCAATACCGTTTTGGGGAAATCGGGAAGGAGTTTCTCAAAATTCTTGTGGGCCTGATTCACCAATGATGTGCGGTCGGCAAGAAACAACGTGTTCTTCACCCACCCGGCCCGGCTCAACACATCCACCAATGCAATTGCAGTGCGCGTCTTGCCAGTACCGGTGGCCATCACCAACAATCCCCGGCGATGCTTCTTGTTGAAATGCTCGCATAGCGACTTTATACCCTGCAACTGGTAGTGGCGTCCGGCTATGTCTGGCTTTGCCGCCATGTCGGTTATGTCTCGGCGCCCCCGGCGCTTGATGATGCGCGCCAAGTCTTCCTTGGAGTGGAAGGCATATAGTTTGCGTTTTGGATATCCGAGTCCGTCTATGACCCATGTCTCATATCCATTGGTGTAGTAGATCACCGGTCGCACACCATATTCTTTTTCAAGCGCGTCAGCATATAGTTCTGCCTGATGTCGGCCGGTCTCGGGATCTTTGCTTGTGCGCTTTGCCTCGACTACGGCCAATGGCCGGGCATCCTCGCCGAAAAGCACATAGTCGGCATACCCCTTGTTTTCGCCATTGGGCATTGGTGACACCTCTATTTCCACGCAAGCTTTGCCGGGCTGCTTGTCGCCGTCTGTGTCCAAAACTTCCCAACCGGCTTCGCGCAGCATGAGGTCGATATAAAGGCTCCGTGTCTCAGCCTCGGAGATATCGTTCCAGGAAAGTTGTTGGGCTATCTCCTCTGTATCGGCAACGGCGGCTTCTACCTGCTTTGGCTCCACGGTCTCTGTGAATTCTTCAACTGTCGCAGCAGCGACTGGAGCGGTTGGAACTGTGGTAGCTGAGTTGGGAATCAGTGTCTTGTCAAAGGGTTTTAGCGTGGCTAAAACACGCAGTTTCAGCAATACTGCACCTACAAGATTATAGAGGTTGAGAAGTGCGAAAAACGATTCCTTTTTCGATACGTGATTGTCGTGGGCTCCGGCATTGCCGATTTTGCGGATATAATGTACTGCCATCATCAGCCTGTCGTCGGCGATGAAGTCGCGGAATACGTCTGAATCCACTATCTGGAAGAGCGACCAACGTTCGCCTATTTCCGCTCCCTTCATCTGGAAGATGGCGCGAGCCAGCCACTCCAATGCCCGGCGGGCATTGATGGCCGAAATCTCCGGGTCATCTATCTGATGCCGCTCCGCCGAGTCGCAATAGCGGTAGAGCGCCCCTAACTCAGGTATCTCCTTAAGGTAATCGAAATTCAGCATAATTTCATAACTAATTTTTGGTATTTGAAGACTTAGCTACTCTATATCTCTGAGCGGGATGGGTGGGATTATCAGGGTATTCCATCTCAAGGATTCCACTTTGTAGCAGCCATGGTAGAATTCTCCTCCTCATAGTTTGTGTAGGTTTGCCTATTGCTTGTGCTATTTCAGATGGTTTTCTCCAAGTATATGCGAATTGCCGAATTTCAGTTATGATTTTTTCATTCTTAGTAGAATTATCGTTTTTAATAATGTCCGAAGCTCGTTTGTCCGAAGCTCGTTTGTCCGAAGCTCGTTTGTCCGAAGTTGTTTCTGAACTTGTCACATAACTTGTGCTCTTGCTCTTGCACAACAAGTTTTTCTCACCTTTGTTGTTTTCTTTTGAAGAGCAACTGTTTAACTTATTACAACTCACATCGGAGCTTGTCACATCAGAGCTTGTCACATCAGAGCTTGTCACAGAGCTTGTCACAGAGCTTGCATCATCTGAGCTTGCACCATCCGAGCTTGCACCATCCGAGCTTGCATCATCCGAGCTTGCACCATCCGAAATTTTGTCCGAAGCTCCATTGTCCGAAGCTCCATTGT
>CAZIAX010000118.1:0-7326 GCA_964537745.1 uncultured Sangeribacter sp. | reverse complement strand
GCGCAGAACTTTAAGGTCAGCGCAGAACGTACAGATTTTCACAGAACTTTTTTGGGGCTACGCAGCGTTTTGGTGAGGCGCTGATCTTACAGCACGGAACGAACGGAATTGGCACGGAAGGGTCGGGCCATAGTTAGAGGTAGTCGGCACGGCGGAGGCGGGACGCCTCCGTTCCATGGCTACGCAGTATTGGTCGGGCGTGAACTATTTGAACGGCATTGCACGAACCGTGCGTCCCTACCCCACAGAAGGCTCACAAAAAGGCGGGCGCTGGGGGAGCGTCCGCCTTTTTGATGAGGGAGTGGATTGGGATTATTCGTCGGAGTTGGAGAGTCTTTCCTGTACCTCTTCCTGAACCTTCTGGAAGTTTTCGTATACCTTCTCTGCTTTTTTCGTCATCTTTTCCTTGACTTCTTCAGAAGGATGTCCGTATTTGAGCTCGTGCATGAATGGCTCTGCATATTTGTATTTATCATCAAGTTTCTGAAGATCACTCATGCTTTTTGCTTTGCCTATCTGAGCGACAACGTCGTCGATGTAGTCGAGCATCAGGTCGTAGTCTTCAACGTTGAGTTCTTTTCCTTCTTCGATTTTGTTGTAGACAGCCTCATAGTCAGCCTCGCTGTGTCCGCAGGCTCCAAGGATAGAGAGCGAGAAGATTACGCTCAGCATCAGGATAAATTTTTTCATGTCTGTTAAAGTTTTTGTTGTTGTGATTATTATTCGCGATGCAAAGTTACAATGATGGATGATAGTTTGCAAGTCCATTTCAGTCCTTTTTGCGAAACCCTCGGTTTCGCCACTCGACCGAAAACACAAACGGTGGAATTAAGGGTCAAGAACCAAATGCCTATGGCAAAGGGTCAAGAGTCAAGAACCAAGAACCAAGTTGATTTAAGAGTCAAGAGTCAAGGAGCAAGTTATTTTTTTATGGAAAGTTGTTGTTAAGAAAACATATCGCCCATCGGAAAAGCAATCTCCTATGGGCAATATATCTTAGGTTACAGTCTTTAATCAGTCGACTGTGAGATCGAAATCATACGTTATGCCAGTGAAGGCTGTCATCTTACCCTTAAACTCTTTTCCCGCGATTCGACCGAGGAAATATCCAGTCACCTCCCCCTTGTCGTTGGTCTCCTCAAGAATGAGTCTACCAGTATGGCGATTAAACATCTTAACAGCAAGATAAAGTGGATGTGCCGGACCATTTTTGTCATAATAATATGTACCCTTCTTCATTCCTTTTTCAAGAATCATGTGGATCGGATACTTTCCGCCGAGTTTCCCGCTTATGTTATAGGGTCCATCAGACAGAGGGGGACGTTTGATGACAGACTTATCGGCTGTCTTCATGTACTCATCAAATTCCTTTCCATCGTAGGCATAATTGCTAAGGAACTCATCATAAGGTACAGGTTTCATGACAACCTTCTCGAGTGAGGAACCGGAATGACCGCTGAATGAGTAATTGTATCGAACGGAACCGTGCGCAGGAATATCCTTCCCTTTTTCTCTTCTATAGGTTGAGGAGTTCACCCAGCCAAGATAGACATCATTCCATACTACTTCATACTCACTACCCTTTATGTCTCTGTCAGTATTGTTGGTGAGTGTATAGTAGCCATACCCAGGGTCCATGGCATACATACTTTCCTTGGTGACGGTTTGATTGGAAATTTTTATTGCCTTCTTGCCATATTCGCCAGAAGCCTCATAGAGAGCCGCATTCAGTTCGTCAAGGAATATCATGTTCTCCATGAGATTGATGTCAGAAAGATTATCTTTAAGAGCTCCTGCCTTCTTTGCCATCTCAAGTTGACCCTTAGGAAAAGCTGCGATCCCATTGGATTCAACTACCGAAAGATTGCCGTTTTCATCTTTCTTTATGTTGATGCTGGCGACCTCTCCAAATTTTGCGCGCACTACTCCATCGACATCAGTCTTTTCTATCTCAATGGCTTCGAAATCATTAGCGAAACCTATGGAATCAAACACAGCGTCGGGATAGACAGCAGCGAGCGAATCTACTTGATTCGCCTTGACGAGGCGACCCACCGTTTCGGCGAATTCCTGCGTCTTCTTGTCACTACAGCCAGTAGCTACCAGAGCTGCTAAAATACCGGCCATCGGAAGGAATATCTTCATATTTTTAAATGTTATGGGTAATAAAAAAAGCGTGAGAGCCGTACTTCTCTGCCCATTCCGCTATCTGAGGCCCTGGAACTGCCTTGTTGTACAGAATGGACATTGAAGGAGCCTCACGCATAGGATGAAATATATCAATGCAAAGAATACGCCCATGCGCTTCTTGCAGACTGTATAGTCAACCTAACGAGGCATCCACTCATGTCTCATTCTTGGCACAACATGAAATTTTCCAGGTTTCAGACAGCCAAGAAGAGCGTTGAGCAACGCTTTTCGAAACAAAATATTTCAATCTTTTGGCCATGTCGGGCAATTTGCCGACAATGATGCCAATCGATGATGTCGCAAAGTTTAACACTTTTTTTCAATATACCAAAATAATTGAAGAACAATTGTTCCTTCTTTCCCCTTGTCTCTACTTGAAGAAGATTTAACTTCGATAGATTTTCCAGATTTTAGACAGCACAAGGGAAAAAAGGAAGATGTTAGCTTTTGGAATGCAAAATTAGTCTCAACCAACATTTCAATCAAGTCCTTTTCAGTCCTTTTGCGTGCAAAACCGCTGGTTTCGCCACTCAACCGTAAACCCCGACGGAGGAATTGAGGGGCAAGAGTTAAAGAACTTTTAGTTTTTGGCTACGCAGTGGTTTGGTGAGGCGCTGAACTTTCAGCACAGAAGTGACAGAAGCATCACTGAAGCTAAGGCCCCATTTTTTATGAGACGGGGCCTTAGTCACGAGCCTCCTCTCTTTTCCTTTCGAATTGAGTCTTCCAGACCGAGTAATAAATAGAGAACAGCTGCTCTGTCAATTGCCTCATCTCCCCGACCAGCATGGCAGAATCGACGTGGGCGAGTTCCGGGAATCTTTTCAGGTCGTAGGAATCGCAGGCTATCTTATCGCACCTCTCTTCAAACTTACTGATGGAATCCAGAAAAATCTCACCGTCATCTGCAAATAGAGGCATATTATTACTATCGAAGGCAATATATTCTTCCTCAATTTTCCTGTATGCATCAACCACAGCTCTGCGGCGCAGACCTCGGTCATCTGAAGCTGCGTTTGCGAAAATTCTGGCTGTCCACAACCTCCCGGAAGCCTTAGCAAGCAGATCTTCCAGTTCCGCAACCTTAGCGGCGTTTTTCGCATTTGAGTTTGTCAATGTGTCTATCTGCACCCTCGCCTCCGCCGTCACAGCAGAAAGGGAGCGAACATGCAGCGCCACCGCAGCCACAACGACAGCCGACAATGCGGCCGCAACTCCCCAAGCCATTAATTTTGGGCGTCGGTCCGCACGGTCGAGCATCTTCAAAATAGCAGACGTGTCTTTCGGACGCCTGTCAAGGGGGGCGGTACATCTACCGGCAATACGGGAATATTCCGCGCACAGTTCCTTCATGATCACGCCCAGACTGTATATATCGTCGGTGGTTCTCGAGCCCCCATTGGTAAACTGTTCAGGAGATATGTATCCATATGTGCCAGCGGCTTGCTTGAGTTCGGCATAGTCGTCTGAGTCGGCGAGACCGAAATCGACAAGCAGCGCCTTACCGCCATTTTTCCTTACCATGATGTTTTGGGGCTTGAGATCGCGGTGCACCACTCCCTTCGAGTGCAGATAGCCTGCAGCAGATATAATCTCCCTTAGGATGCGCTTGCGATCCTTCTTCGAAAGCTCACCATTACGGAGAAGGGAAGCCAGAGTCTCCCCCTCCACCCATTCCTCGACGATGCAGATGCCGAGAGAGGGTATGTCTTCAAACGCGGTCACCCGCACGATATTGGGATGCAGCAGGCGCGAGTGCAGCTCGAACTCCTTCTGCAGCCTGCGTCTTGCAGACAGAGACTCCCTCAGTTCAGGTATAATCCCCTTAAGCAGCCAGTACCGGCCGAAGCGCCTTCCACGAGCTATGATGTTCGTTCCGGATACGGACATTATCTCCACATCCGTCAGGACGGTATCCATACCGGAATCGTCATATTCCCTACCGATGTATCCTGATTCACTTTTCCACAGATCTTTCATTCTCGCCTTCATTCTTTCCGTGTCCGTTTTTATTCTTTTTTTCTTTGGAAGCTTTCACCATTTGAATCCAACCCTTCATATAAATCCCGACACAATTCATAAACCCTCCATAAAGTTTCGAAGTGAGCCGGATACGTTCATCTTCCGGAAGCTGCGGGAAACGTCCGTACGGATCAACATCAGCGGCCATATCCATCATGCACCGATATATAGCACAGACAGAGTCATAGTAGACGGCAGGGTGGTCTACCACTCCCGGGATCACATCCCGGTCGAAGCGCACGAGCACCTTCTTGAAATCTTTCACCCTTGTCTGATAAAGAGCATCTGCCATCCTTTGCTCCCTATCTTCCTCCCTTATCTCCACGCACCTGGAGAATTCCTCTGGAAACATAGGATATTGCAGGACTCTGTCAAGCGAGTCAGCAAGCAAAAACATCCTTTCCTCACTCTGGCGGTTGACTAAGCTAAGCGCTTCCAGATCAGCCTTGGCCCTCTCGGACAAAGCCGTCAGGCGACGGATATGCAAGCCGACGCCCAATGCGCCCGCACACGAGATGAAAGCCAGGATGAGAATTACGGCCCTCCGCATGATCAGTCTACGCTTCCGGCGTCTGTCTTCATTTTCAGCCATGGATGAACGATCATGGTAATCCTCGCGCCACTCCTCCACTATGCATGGACCAAGACATTCGATATGCTCCAGTCCTACAGTGAGAGGAGCTCCCGGCTCAAGACGGCTGAACCGCCTGTCGAACTCCTCCTGCAGCTGCCTCAGAAGAGCGGGGTCATTTCTCTCCTCAGGAGGGAGGCCACGCAGCAGCCACATACGGCCAAACCGTTTCCCTCTGGCCAAGATACGACGATGAGAGACGCGGAGAATCTCCACATCGGTCATCTCCGTTTCGACGCTGAATTCCTTGAGAGATGCGGCGTATTGTGAATGTGTTGTCGTCGACATAAGCATGACACTGATTGTTTCAGGGTACAAAGATAATAAAAAAATCGATTCCATAATACAAACCTCGCTTATGCACGGCTCTTTCATTCAGGGCCACTCGGAATATCACACCGGGATCGGCGGGGGGCCGGGGACTCATTCATTCTTTTTTTCGCGCCCACCATCCCGGCGCCCCCGGCGTGATATTACAGCCGGCCTGCGGATAGGCTCGAGATGCAAGCTACGCGAAGCAAATGAATAAGCAATGTCGCTTATGAGTCGGGGACAAAACTAAAGTTAAGAAGAAACGGTTATAAGGTTATGGGATTAAGTGAGAGGCTATATAGTATAAAAATAATAACCTTATAACCCTATAACCTAATAACCTTTAAGTTGAGTTTGCGAAACAAGAGCATGGAGCGTCTTCTTGGAGAGAACGACCATGTCAACATGTCTCGTATAGATAATGGAGGTCCTATTTTCTCTTATTATATTAATCAAGAGGAAATCTGGATGGGTCGCTCAATGGCAGAGAGATCAAATATCCTGCGTGGGCAATTCCCGATTTATGGATGGTTTTCGGAAGATGCCATAGAGTCGAATGAGACAATGGTGCACATGAAGCGCTTGAATACATCCACATACTTACCTGGGCTGCGCCTTCTTACTCATGAAGAGGGAACTGACTATCTTGATTATGTACGCAGAATAGCTAACTCCGGCAATCATTTGGCCATTGCTGTTAAACTAAATGACCTGCAACATAACCTTAAAAGAGGAAGAGAAAAAGGATATAAACGCCTTGTGGAAAAACATGAGGCTGCTTTAAAAGAGATTCTTTCTTCAACGGACAGATGATGTGGATGCGCTCATCGGAGATTCCAGCGGAATCAAACTTACCGACGAACTAATCAATAATCTACATGACAAATACTTCGATTATTCTATAGAATAAAAAATTCTTCCTTCTTTCCCCTCGCCTCATTGTGAAGTTGATAGAACTTCTGATAGAAATTTCCAGATTTCAGATAGCACGCTGGGAAAAAAGGAAGAAATGTGTCTTTTGAGTGCAAAATTAGGCATATTCGGACTTTCTTACAAGTCCTTTTGAGTCCTTTTTAGTTTGCGAAACCGTTGGTTTCGCCACTCAACCGAAAACACAGACACCATGGTGGCCGGCTGGGAAGCCGGCGTTCCATTCCCTAAAATAAGTTTTGTAGTTTGGGGGAGATTTACTAATTTTGCAGTATGAATGTGGGCGAGAGCGAATCAGGATATTTAGGAGAGTTGAGACCAGGGTACGTGGGAAACTCGATGATTGGCGTGGAGATAATCCGCGTCACAGCTGTCAATGTCATCGCCCGCGGACAGCGTTATGGGCGCCAGTGGCTCCTGAAGGGACTGCGCGAGGAACTTCGCGACAGCACGGCGATGCGCAAGCAACTGATGAAGGAGTTTGAGATTCATTCGCGACTTCGCCATCCGGCAATAGTGCAGGCTATCGGGCTTGAGGAAATCGATGGTCTCGGACCCTGCATCGTGGAGGAATGGATTGAGGGAAAGAATCTTGCCCAACTTATCCGCGAGGGACGTCTGTCGAAGCAGGAAAGGCGACGCATCATGCGCGAGATAATCAATGCTACGGCTTACCTGCACAGCAAGGGAGTGGTGCACCGCGATCTGAAACCTTCGAACATCATGGTGCGCGATGCAGGCGGAGAGGCGGTGATAATCGATTTCGGACTTGCCGACACCGATGACTATGTGGAACTGAAGCAGGCGGCCGGAACTGCAGGTTTCATTTCTCCGGAACAGATGGAGGCTGGAGGGGCGCAAACTTCCGACGATGTCTATAGTCTTGGAGTGACGATGCTTGAGCTTTGTCCGGAATACCGCAGGATAGCGATGAAATGCACGGGGCCTGTCGGTGAGCGACCAGCAGATGGACGCGCGTTAATCCGCACTCTCGACCTTCATGACCGAAGACCTCGAATGGTATGGGCGACAATACTTGGCGTTATTGTATTGGCGGCAGGAGGATTAGGACTTATGCACATACGGACTTTGGCTGAGGCTTCCAAGGAAGCTGAACGGCAAGTGGCGACTATCACTGAGGAGAACAAACGGAATGCTGAGTTGGCAAACCGGCTTACGGATTCGCTGGAGATTGTCAGCGGACGAATGAAAGAGGCTGAGGCTGAGCTAAAGCGAGTGGA
>CAZIAX010000117.1:0-7411 GCA_964537745.1 uncultured Sangeribacter sp. | reverse complement strand
CTTGACCCTTGACCCTTGGTTCTTGACCCTTACCCCTGATTAGCCTTCTTCTCCATATATCTCTTCACTTCTTTAAATAGAGTGGAGGCGAATACAAGGTCGTTAAGACTTTGGTTGTCGCTCTTATAGATAGTCTTGTCATCGCCAGCCCAATCACAATAACCCTTGTTGATGAAGATGATGTGTTCTCCCATTCCCAACACTGAGTTCATATCATGGGTGTTGATGACAGTCGTCATCTGGTATTCATGAGTGATGTCGCTTAGAAGATCATCAATCATAAGAGAAGTCCGTGGATCGAGACCTGAGTTTGGCTCGTCACAGAAAAGATACTTTGGATTGAGAGCTATTGCTCTTGCGATTGCGACACGCTTTTGCATACCTCCGGATATCTCCGATGGATACTTATTGTCGGCATTCTTGAGCCCTACACGATCTATACAGAAATGAGCCCTATCGAGTTGCTCGCTTTTACTGAGTGGCGAAAACATCTTAAGCGGAAACATCACATTGCCGAGCACTGTCTCATTGTCAAATAGAGCCGACCCCTGGAAGAGCATGCCTATATCCATGCGCAACTCTTTACGCTGCTCAGAATTCATTGTGTTGAGACATCGTCCATCATAATATATCTCACCTTCCTCAGGACGAAGAAGTCCAACAAGGCATTTCAGAAGCACTGTCTTGCCCGAGCCGGACTGACCGATGATTAGATTGGTCTTTCCCGTCTCAAATGTGGCGGAGATGTCATGGAGCACCTGCACTCCATCAAACCATTTGCTGATATTCTTAACTTCGATCATTGCAACAGGAGTTTTGTTAGGATTACGTCGGCAAGAAGAATGAGGATTGAGCTGGAGACAACAGCATTGGTGCTCGCTTTGCCCACTTCAAGAGCTCCTCCTTTGACATAGTAGCCGTAGAATGCGGCTACTGATGCTATGATATAGGCGAAAAACAATGTCTTTATTATGCCATACCAAACATACCACTCATTGAAAAACGATTGGATACCGTAGACATAGTTCTCTACTGTCAGCATGGTGGTAAATTCAGCTACCAGCCATCCTCCCCATAGCCCCACAAACATTGACAGGACACAGAGTATCGGCACAAACAATACGAATCCTATCACTTTCGGCATAACGATGAAATTGGCCGAATTGATGCCCATGATGTCCATTGCGTCTATCTGCTCCGTCACTCGCATGGTTCCGATCTCAGATGCGATATTAGATCCTACTTTGCCTGCGAGAATCAGACACATCATGGTCGATGAGAATTCAAGCAAAAGTATCTCGCGAGTAGCAAGTCCGGTTGAATAGCTCGGGACGAGTGGTGAGACTATGTTGAGTGTCATCTGTATGGCGATTACTGCTCCGATGAAGATCGAAATAATCACTACCAAAGGTATTGAATCAAGACCCAACTGCGAGATCTCAGTCAGGAGTTGCTTGAAAAATACCATCCACTTATCCGGCTTGCGGAAAACCTGGGTCATAAAAAGACAATAGCGTCCAAATGTCTTTATTGATTTTGTTATCACAATCGTATCAGTTTTAATATCGTTTTACCCCCACTGAATGCGGAAGCATACTAAACCAACTGCAAAATTAATAAAAATTTTCAAAGTTGATGCATATCTATTTGTATAGAACAATCGTTTTTATTAATTTTGTCATGAAAAGTAAAAAAATATGCCCGAAAACACCAAAAATAGCGAATTTCGAGCTATTCTTAGGTGTCTGAGGTCATTTCAAAACCAAGAAAAAGACATGTTAGTAATCGGCATCGCTGGCGGCACCGGATCTGGCAAATCCACAGTAGTCCGCAAGATCATAGAGTCTCTGCCTAAAGACGAAGTGGCTGTCCTGCCCCAGGACTGCTACTACAACGACAACCACCATATCCCCCTTGAGACTCGTCTCAAGATGAACTACGATGAGCCGAAGGCTATCGACTGGGCTCTCCTGACCAAGCAGCTCGACGAGTTGCGGGAAGGGCACGCAATCCAGCGCCCTACCTACGACTTCCTGACTTGTGCCCGTCTTCCCGAGACTGTCACGATTGAGCCTCGGGAGGTGGTGGTTGTGGAGGGTATCCTTGTGCTCTGCGACAAGGAGCTCCGAGACCGAATGGACATTAAGGTATTCGTGGATGCTGACGCCGACGAGCGTCTTATAAGGGTGATACACCGCGACTGCATAGAGCGTGGTCGTACCCCGAAAATGGTCATCGACCGCTACGAGGAAACCCTTAAGCCTATGCATGAGCTGCACATTGAGCCTACTAAGCGTTATGCCGACCTAATCATTCCGCAAGGGGGCAACAACAAAGTTGCCATAAAGCTTCTGACAGACTATATCCGTACACTTCTCCCTTCTTTCAAAAACAAGCAATGAAGATATTCCCGCTATTTCAAAAGAAAAAAGATGATGAGCCCAAAGTGACATCTGAATCTGAAACCGAGATTCCTATCTATTCCGGCGAGGATGATGAAGGAGTCGAATTAGACACTCATCGTACTCTTGAAGTGCCTGAGCAGACAATCGCTCAGGATATGATCGAAACCGGGGTTATGCCCGACACGCAAATTAAGGAGCATGAGGAAGATGTCTTTCTCGACACTCCCGATGGCGGCGTCCTCGAAGAGGAGGTCATAGAGGCTGAACCGGAGAAAGGTATCTTGCGCACAAAAGACCTTGTGAAAAAGTATGGTAAACGTACGGTGGCCAATAAAGTCTCTATCTATGTGAAGCAAGGTGAGATTGTCGGTCTGCTCGGCCCTAATGGTGCCGGTAAGACTACGACATTCTATATGACCACCGGTCTTATCACTGCCAACTCCGGCAAGATATTCCTCGACAATCAAGACATCACAAGCTATCCGGTCTACAAACGCGCAAAACTCGGTATTGGTTATCTGGCACAGGAGGCGTCCGTATTCCGCAAATTGACTGTGGAAAACAACATACGAGCTGTACTCGAGATGACCGACATGACCAAGGAGCAGCAGAAAGAGAAACTGGAGGAACTTATTGAGGAGTTCAATCTCCATAAGGTACGCAAAAACCTTGGCGACCAATTGTCGGGTGGCGAACGCCGACGCACTGAGATTGCACGCTGTCTTGCCATCAATCCTAAATTCATTATGCTCGATGAACCCTTCGCTGGTGTCGACCCGATTGCTGTGGAAGACATCCAAAGCGTGGTCTACAAGCTGAAGGAGAAGAATATCGGTATCCTCATCACCGACCATAATGCTCCAGAGACACTGAGTATCACTGACCGTGCATACCTTCTTTTTGAAGGTCGCATATTATTCCGTGGCACGAGTGAGGAGTTGGCTGAAAACCCTATCGTACGCGAGAAATACCTTGGACGCAATTTCATCTTCCGACGCAAGAAATTCGACTGACATGAAAAGATTTATAGATATCTGCCAGTTTGTACTCGTGCTCTTGGGTCTCGCCCTTTGCGGACTTTTCCTCACCACTTCACTCGCGATGCTTCCTCTTCACGGCAACGCTCAGCAATGGACTATTTTTGCGGGTCAAAACATACTTGCATTCATCCTTCCGACTATGCTGATGTGGAAGTTCTGTTTCAAGGTATCCCCGTTGAGAGCTATCGAAGCTGAAAATCTCCCCTCCCTTAAGATGATTGGAATTACGCTCTTGATCTATTTCGTGGGTATGCCGGCTCTCAACCAGATAGTCTACTGGAATCAAGAGATGCAGCTGCCTGAATTTCTCGCTTCATTTGATGATTGGTGTCGTGAGCTTGAGGCGCTCGCAGAGGAGCAGACAAAGGGGCTTTTGAGCTCTACTGATATCTTTCCGACAGTCATGAACATTCTCATCATTGGAGTGCTCACTGGCATTGGAGAGGAGTTCTTCTTCCGCGGAGCTCTCCAGCGTGGACTCGCCTGGTGCGGGATTAATCCTCATACTGCAATTTGGACAGCCGCTTTTATATTCAGTGCCGTGCATTTCCAGTTTTTCGGATTCATTCCTCGCCTCCTGCTCGGGGCATTCTTTGGCTATCTCTATTGGTGGAGCGGCAATATATGGGTGAATTCTTTCGCTCATGCTCTCAACAATAGTCTCGTCATAGTTTCCTCCTGGTGCATCAACAAAGGATTTCTATCTGAGGATTTCGATATGCTCGGAGTTTCCGAAGGAGGCTTTCCTGTTGCTTGCATCGTAAGTGCCGTTGCGGTTGCAGTTATCATCTATGTTCTCTACAAGAGAGGCATTCTGAAGGGGAAGAAGATACTTCCACCGGAATTGCCTTCAAAATCTATTGAAAATGGCACCGAAAGCAACTAAAGAACTCTCCTATCGTGAAGTACTCGACAGGATTAAGAAGAAAGACTTCTCCAAGGTATATCTGTTGATGGGAGAAGAGCCTTACTACATCGATCTCATTGTTGATGCTCTTGAACGCAATGTGGTGAAAGAAGAAAACCAAGCCTTCGACCAACTCGTCTTCTATGGAGCAGACTCTGACCTGGACGTTGTCGTGGGTAGTGCCCGTCAGTATCCCGTCATGGGCGACCGCCAGCTGGTCATCCTTAAGGAGGCCCAGACATGTCCTGGGTCTAAGACCCAGCTCGACAAGTTGGCTTCCTATGTGGCAAACCCAAACACACAAGGCGTATTCGTGCTTGCATACAAAGGAGATAATCTGTCGGCCACTTCTGCTCTTATGAAGGCTGCTGCTAAAGCCGGCGATAGCGTGACGGTGTTTAAAAGTCCGAAGATTCGCGACTATCAGCTTTCAGGTCCCATCAAGGATTACTGCAAGATGAAGAAGATTGGCATCGAGGAGGGAGCTGTCCAAATACTCATAGAGTATATTGGCAATTCGCTGCAGAAACTTTTCGGAGAAATCGACAAGTTGATTGTCGGAGCCGGAGAAGGAGCACAGAGAATCACTGCTGAAATGGTGGAGGAAAATATCGGAATCTCTAAGGAATTTAATAATTTCGAGCTTACCAAGGCCGTGTCGGTGAAAGACTATCCTAAGACACTCCGTATCCTCGACTACTTCAGGAAGAATCCCAAGAACAATCCAAGCGTCATGACGACCGCTGTGTTGCAGAAATTCTTCAGTCAGATAGTAGTGGGCCATTTCACTGCCGATAAGACCGACAGAGGGCTTATGGAGGCCTTGCAGCTCAAGACCCCATACGCATTGAAAGAGATTCGCGAAGGACTTCGGATGTACACCCCGCGTCAGTCAATGGCCGCCATCTCAGCTCTGCGCGACTTCGACTGCAAAAGCAAAGGCATCGGCTCGCTCCAAAACGAATACGACCTCCAGCGAGAACTGATCTTCAAAATCTTCACCGTCTCCTGATCCGCACTGCTCCTTTTAAAATATACTCATTCACATGATTGAAGCCCTAATAATGGGCCGAGGTGTGAAATTATTGAATCAAAGACACAGCTCGGAGAGCTGTTATTGTGACGAAACCCCAGGCTTTAGCCTGGGGTATTAGTATGGTGTCAGTAGCCTCGGAGAGGCGATTTGTGATTGCGATTTGTCCTATTAGTCATTTCACATCAAATTGCGCAAATTTAAGATAGAGTTTTTTATCCCCAACCTGGCTGAAGTTGACAGTGATTACCCCCTCTCCCATCACGAAATCGATTTTCTTGACCACTCCCTCACCAAGTTTTGGATGAATGATGTGCGTCCCTACAGGCACTTCGTCTGGTGTGTGCGTCCCAGGGGTTCTTCCCTTTCCAGTGCTTGATATTGTCGATTTGCGAGGTGTATCGTAGGAAGATGCAATGGTGCGTTTCACTCCTCCACTTCGGAAGGAGTTGTATCTGTCCATGGGATTGACAAACGAGCTCTTTCCTTCGTCGGAGAAGTCTGACGAAGTCTCCGTCTGAATGAATTTCTTCCCGATTTCTGAAAGGAAACGTGAAGGTCGTGTTTGTACGGTCTGGCCATTGCGGAAGCGTGTCTTTGCATAGGTCAGTGTGCATGTGGTTTTGGCTCGCGTCATGGCCACATAGAGCAGCCGTCGCTCTTCTTCCACTTCATCAGTGGAATTCATCGACATGGCGGAAGGGAGAAGTTCCTCCTCTACTCCTACCACGTATACATGTTTGAATTCAAGACCTTTCGCGGCGTGGATTGTCATTAAAGTCACTTTCTCATCCGATGTCTCGTCGGCTGCATCCTGGTCTGTAGCAAGCATTACGTCGGATAGAAATTCCCGCATGCCGGTCCGTTCGTCGCCTTCCTCCTGACGAGAATCTACGAAGTCTTTCAAGCCCGCAAGAAGCTCCTTGAGGTTTTCCTGCTTGCTTATGGATTCAGGCGTGTTGTCGTGGTTCAAGACCGTCAGAATACCACTGCGGTTGTAGACAAGCTGACCAAGAGCATAGGCATCCGAACCCTTGGCATTGTCGTCGATAAATTCCTGCACCATGTCCCGGAAGGCCGTGAGTTTCTTGAGCGTGCCTGCGTTGACTGCCACTCCTTTAGCCACTGGATCCTGAAGCACTTGCCAAATGCTCACATTTGCTGCCGTAGCAGCCTCTGAAAGCTTCTTCATAGTAGTTTCTCCAATACCTCTTGCTGGATAATTGATCACTCTACGCAGAGCTTCGTCATCGTCAGGATTGATGGCAAGGCGGAAATAGCAGACAGCATCCTTTATCTCCTTACGCTGATAGAAGGAAAGTCCGCCATAGATTCGGTAGGATATGTTTCGCTTTCTCAGCGACTCCTCGAGAGCACGGCTCTGCGCATTGGTGCGGTAGAGCACGGCGTAATCCTCATATGAGTCATGATGACTGAGTCGCGACTTCGCTATCATATTCGACACAAGATACGCCTCCTCAATGTCGGAATATGTGGAAAGAATCTTGACGCGCTCTCCCTCGTCATTCTCACTGTATACGTTTTTCTTCATCTGGCGGGTGTTCTTGTCGATGAGACTTCCCGCGGCATTGATGATATTTTGAGTCGAACGATAGTTTCTTTCCAGTTTGAAAATCTTCAGGTCGGGATAGCGCTGCTCCATATTGAGGATATTGCCAATGTTGGCTCCCCGGAAGGAGTATATGCTCTGCGCATCATCGCCTACCACGCAGAGATGTTTATGAAGAGCCGCGAGTTGCGATATGATAAGATGCTGTGAGAAGTTTGTGTCTTGATACTCGTCGACAAGGAGATATCTGAAAAACTCCTGATAATGGCGGCGAATATCTGGAAAGTCACGAAGCAGGATATTCATATAGACGAGGATATCGTCGAAATCCATGGCATCGGCTCTCTTGCATCTCTCACAATATGCCTTGAATATCTGCCCTGTCAGCGGACGCTTTGCCTTCTTGTCGGCATTGTAATTGTCGGCATCCTGCAAATACTGGTCGGCGTCTATCAA
>CAZIAX010000116.1:0-7461 GCA_964537745.1 uncultured Sangeribacter sp. | reverse complement strand
CGGATGGTCTGGAGGATGGAGAGGGCCTCGGAGACGGTGGGGACGTCGGTGATGAGGAAGGAGCGCTTGCCGTTGATGTCGCGCAGCTTTGTGCGCTTCGGGTCGAGCTGCAGCCATGCCAAGAGGCGACCGAAAGCCGTAGAACCGTAATAGGCGGCGTTTTCTTCTCCGACGAAGTAGACATACATCTTGCCCCCTTTGAGCGTCAGACGCTCGATTCCGAGGCGTTTTGCGGCCATTCTGAGTGGCACTACCTTGATGAGTTCCTCAGTTGTGGCCGGAATTGCTCCGAAACGGTCCTTTAGCTGCGTACGGAATTCCTCTATCTGCTCCTCATTCTCCATATTGTCGAGTTGCTGATAGAGCGAGATACGCTCGCTTTCCTGCGGCACGTAGGATGGCGGCAACCTCAACTCGAGGTCGCTCTCTATGGCGCAGTCTGCAACAAACTCCTCCTCGCCGGGTTTTGCTGTCTCAGCAAAAGTATCGGCGAACTCCTCAGTCTTAAGTTCCAAGACGGATTCTTTCAATATCTTCTGATACGTCTCATACCCAAGGTCGGCGATGAATCCCGACTGCTCTGCACCAAGCAGATTGCCGGCACCGCGGATGTCAAGGTCCTGCATGGCGATATGAATGCCGCTTCCAAGGTCGCTGAAGCTCTCTATGGCCTGCAGTCGGCGACGCGCCACAGGAGTCAACGGAGCTCCTGGAGGCACCATGAAATAGCAGAACGCCTTGCGGTCGCTGCGACCGACACGTCCGCGCAACTGATGCAGTTCCGACAAGCCGAAATGGTGGGCATTATTGATGATGATGGTGTTGACATTAGGCATGTCGACACCATTCTCCACGATGGTCGTGGATAGCAGGATGTCATAGTCATGAGCCGCAAAGTCGAGGATGGCTTTCTCCAACTGCTCAGGAGGCATCTGGCCGTGAGCCTTTATCACACGGGCATCCGGCACAAGACGATTGAGCATGTTCTCAAGCACATTGAGATTCTCGATACGGTTGGATATGACAAACAACTGGCCATTGCGCGAAAGCTCGAAATTGACCGCCTCTTTCACCATCTCATCGTCGAGCGTGGCAACCGTGGTCACCACAGGATGGCGATTGGCAGGAGGGGTATTCAGCGAACTCAAATCGCGTGCTCCCATGAGTGAGAACTGGAGAGTACGCGGGATAGGAGTGGCACTCATGGTAAGAGTGTCCACATTCACCTTCATCTGCTTCAGTTTCTCCTTAACGGCCACGCCAAATTTCTGCTCCTCATCCACGATAAGGAGTCCAAGGTCTTTAAACTTCACCGACTTGCCAATCAACTTATGCGTGCCGATAAGGATATCCACCTTTCCAGCCTCCAGGTCGGCAAGTATCTGCTTCACCTCCTTCGGTTTCTTGGCCCTGGAAATGAATTCCACTCTCACAGGAAGGTCCTTGAGGCGCTGCTTGAAGGTGCGATAGTGCTGCATCGCAAGGACAGTGGTAGGCACAAGTACGGCTGTCTGCTTGGAGTCAGTGGCAGCCTTGAAGGCAGCACGGATGGCAAGCTCGGTCTTGCCAAAGCCAACATCACCGCATACCAAGCGGTCCATCGGCCGCGGACTCTCCATATCAGCCTTGATGGCCTGGGTTGCCTTCAGCTGGTCGGGGGTATCCTCATAGATGAAGCTCGCCTCCAACTCATGCTGCAGGTAGGAATCGGGGGAATATGCAAAACCCTTTTCCTCACGCCGCGCCGCATAGAGCTTGATAAGGTCGCGCGCGATATCCTTCATCTTGGTCTTTGTGCGCTCTTTGATACGGTTCCACGCGCCAGAGCCAAGCTTGTTTATTTTCGGGGGTACACCCTCCTTACCGCGATATTTCGAAAGTTTATGCAGCGAATGGATCGACACGAGAATCATGTCGTCGTTCTGATACAAGAGCTTGATCATCTCCTGCGGACTCCCGTTGGTGTCGGTCTTGATAAGGCCGGCAAAGCGACCGATACCATGGTCGATATGGACGATATAGTCGCCTATCTCAATCTGGTTGAGTTCCTTGAGCGACAACGCCAGTTTTCCGCTCCTTGCCTTGTCGGATTTCAGGCTGTATTTGTGGAAACGGTCGAAAATCTGGTGGTCTGTGAAGAAACAGGTCTTTGTGTCGTGGTCTACGAATCCGGCATGGAGAGTCTGCGCCACGGGGGTAAAGTCAATCTTGTCGCCCCTATCAGCGAATATCTCTTTCAGACGCTCTCCCTGATAGGCAGAGTCGCTGAGTATGAGCAGACGATAACCGTCGGCAATCATCTGCGTGAAAGACTCGGAAATTATGTCGAAATTCTTATGGTAGAGAGCTTGCGGAGAGGTATTGAACTCCATCACGGCGTCAGCACCGGAAGTGGTGGCGGTCATGCCGAACTCAAAGATGCGGAAATCCTCAATTCTGCTTGCAAAATCTTCGGCATCCACCACTTTCTTCATCGATTCTGCATCTCCCTCCTCAGCGATGGCGGCTGATTCGGAATACTGCTGCGAGGCGATGTCTCGGACTGTAGCCACAAGCGCGGACTTGTCGGCGACGAAGAGGGGAGTTTCATTGCCGATGAATTCCAGGAGTGATACACCATGCTCGCTGCTTCCCTCTGCAGCAGAGGCAGCGACAATCGATACCTCTCCGAGCCGCTGCTCGGAAAGCTGGGTCTCTACGTTGAACGTGCGTATGGAGTCTATCTCGTCGTCGAAAAAGTCGAGACGGTAGGGAAGTTCGTTGGAATAGGAGAAAACGTCGAGAATAGAGCCTCTGCGGGCAAATTGGCCAGGTTCGTAGACATAGTCTACCTGACGGAATCCAAGCTGCTCCAGTTTTTCCTCCACCTTGGCTATGTTGGCTTTCTTTGCGGTAGTAAGTTTGAGAGTGCTCTTCTCGAGGTCTTCCATCATCGGTACTCTCTCGGCGAGAGCGTCGGGATAGGTCACAATCCAACCTATCTTGCCATTGCGCCAAGCGTCGATGGCCTCGGCACGCAGGATTTGCTGAGGCGCGTCGACACGGCCATATTTGATGTGACGTTTGTAGCCGGATGGAAAAAACGCAACCTCGCAACCGGCCACACGCGAGAGGTCGTGGTAGAGATACCCGGCGGAGTCGGCGTCATCAGCCACTATCACCATCGGGTGCTTCGCATCGGCCACCTTGCCCAAGAGCACCGCGGCAGCCGAACCCTTGAGTCCGGCAAGCGTCGCGCGACGCGCCTTCTTGTCGCCGATCAGTTTCTTAAGGGCCTTCAGTCGCGCCGGGGTGGCGAAGAGCGCGGCGGCCTCGCCAAGCGTCATCATTTTTATTTCTTACGTTTTGCGTTGTCAGCCGAAGCTGAGCCTTTCAAGATAGCCTCATATTGCGGAGACTCGAGTATGCCTATGGCGGCTTTCACTGTCGGGTCGGTCTTGATTTCCACAGCCACGCGGCCACCGTCGCCGTAATAGCGGGTGGCAATCTCCTCAGCGAGATAATCCTTTATCTCCCCTTTCTTAAACTCCAAGTCGCGCTTAAGGTCGCTGCCGAGCGATTTCTCAAGAGCCGTGAGGGTGGAGTCGTTGTCGGCCGTCATATAGCCCTGCTCGTCGGCCTGCTTGCGAATCTCTTTCAGAAGGGCATCGAAGGAAGTGTCGTATTTCATGCCGCCGTCAGTGACGAACTCAGTGAACTCCGCATACACATCGTCGGAAATCTCAAAGTCATCAATCGGCACTGCCTCCGGATGGGTGGCACGATACTTGTTTGCGAAATCGAAGATACGGTTTTTTGTGACGAGGTTGTAAAGGATATCTGAATAGTTGTGGTTTTTCACTACTGAGTCAGGCTGCAGGCCACCGCCATCGCGCACCTCGCGTCCGCGAGAGGTGTAATACACGTTGGTCAGCGAGTCGGGTGTGCGGGCCACGCTTCCATCAGGATTCCTGCGGGAATAGTCGAGGGCCTGAATGAGGCGCCCAGACGGGATGTAGTATTTAGCCACAGTCACTTTCAGGCTTGCATCGTGAGGGAGAGGGAAGATATTCTGCACAAGACCCTTTCCGAAACTGCGGTTGCCGATGAGCACCGCACGGTCGAGATCTTGCAGCGCGCCCGCTGTAATCTCGGATGCAGAGGCTGTGCCGCCATCGGTGAGCACGGCGAGTGGCATTTCAGGGAAAGAAGGGGTGTGGGTTGTCTTGTAAATTCGTTCCTTGCCGTTGCCGCTCGTGCGGAGCACCTGCGTGCCTTTCGGAAGGAAATTGCCCAATATGTCGATGGCGCTCTCCACGAGGCCACCTCCGTTTCCACGAAGGTCGAGAATAAGTTTTGAGAATCCTGGATTCTTTTTGAGTGAGTCGAGTGCAGCGGTGATTTCCTGAGGGGAGTTGGATATATAGCTGTTGAGGCGTATATAGCCCGTCGAAGGGCTCACCATACCGAAATAGGGTACAGATTTCTCAGCCACCTTCTCACGGGTGACAGTAAAGGAGAGGAGCGAATCTGCGACATAAGGACGGTTGACCTCGATATAGACATCCGTGCCGGGGGTACCTTTCAGGAGTTTGGAGACATCCGCGCTCTTGGCTCCCTTGGTAGCAACAGTATCTACCTTCACAATCCTGTCGCCAGGCATCAGACCAGCCCTGGCGGCTGGACTTCCGTCGATAGGCTGAGAGATGCACACATAGCCATCATATTCGGTGATGTAGCTTCCGATGCCTGCATATTCGCCCGTGGTCATCTTCATCAGGGCGTCGCGGTCGTCGGCAGTGTAGTATTCCGTATAGGGGTCGACAGTATTCAGCATCGCGTTTGACGCCGCCTTGAAGGCCTCGTCGATACGGATGGAGTCTACATAGTTCTCCTCAAGTGTCTTCACCAATGCATTGAATGTCTTGAGATTGCGCTGGAGCGACATATCATGGCTTTTCTTGGCGCCAGCGCCAATCGTGATTATTGCAAGTGCCGCCATGGGCAGAAGTATCCTTTTCATACGGAATTCGTTTGTTTTGATTACTGTATTTCAACGCCTCAGACGCCCTCAATGTTCGGAGTGGTGTCAGGATGCGGATAGTCTACGGTGAAGTGTAGCCCACGACTTTCCTTGCGCTCGCGAGCCTGGCGCATGATGAGATAGCCCGCATTTATGATGTTGCGGAGCTCGCAAAGTGCGCGTGTAGGCTTGCTCTCCTTGAAAAGGCGCTCAGTCTCCTGGTAGAGGATGTCGAGTCGGTTCCATGCGCGGTCGAGTCGCAGGTCACTCCTGACGATGCCTACGTAGTAGCCCATTATCTGGTTTACCTCTTTCTCCGACTGGGTGATTAGGACCATCTCCTCGGGATGGGTGGTGCCTTCATCGTTCCATTCGGGGACGTCAGTGCGGAATTCGATGCCGTCGATTCTCTCCAGAGAATGCTTTGCAGCAGCGTCGGCATAAACGACAGCCTCAATAAGGGAGTTTGAAGCCAGACGGTTGCCACCGTGCAGCCCGGTGCAGGAGCACTCACCGATGGCGTAGAGGCGGTCGATGCTCGATTGGCCATCAAGGTCGACCTTGATGCCACCGCAGAGGTAGTGGGCAGCCGGAGCCACTGGAATCATGTCTTTTGTGATATCTATACCAAGTGATAGACATTTCTCATAGATATTCGGGAAATGCTTTTTGGTTTCCTCGGGGTCTTTGTGCGTGACATCGAGATATACGTGGTCGGTGCCAGACTGCTTCATCTCCGAGTCAATGGCACGCGCTACGATGTCGCGCGGAGCCAAGGAAAGACGGGGGTCGTACTTATGCATGAATTCTTTGCCGTCGTGAGTCTTCAGAACAGCGCCATAGCCTCGCATGGCCTCCGTGATAAGGAAACTGGGGCGGTCACCGGGATGGTAGAGGGCCGTGGGGTGGAACTGGATAAACTCCATGTCGCTGACAGTGCCCTTGGCGCGATAGACCATTGCGATGCCATCGCCAGTGGCAACGAGAGGATTCGTTGTGGTAGTGTAGCAAGCACCTACGCCACCGGTAGCCATCACCGTCACCTTGGCAAGGAAAGTGTCTACCTTCTCCGTCTCCTCGTCGAGCACATAAGCTCCATAACATGTGATGTCGGGAGTGCGGCGGGTGACAATCTTGCCCAGATGATGCTGGGTGATGATCTCGACCGCGAAATGATGCTCAAAGATATCGATATAGGGGTTTTCCTTGATACGCTCTATCAGCGACTGCTGGATTTCAGCGCCGGTGTTGTCGGCATGATGGAGAATACGAAACTCACTGTGTCCACCTTCACGGTGAAGGTCGAAGTCGCCGTCTTCCTTCCGGTCGAAGTCAACGCCCCATTTGAGGAGCTCCTGAATCTGACTTGGAGCATTGCGCACCACTTTCTCCACGGCCTTTGGGTCGGAGAGCCAGTCGCCAGCCACCATTGTATCGTGAATATGCTTTTCGAAGTCGTCCAGCTCAAGATTCGTGACACTGGCCACACCGCCTTGGGCGAAGAAAGTATTGGCCTCCTCCAGAGTGGCCTTGCATATGATAGCCACACGGTGGGCAGGAGAAGCGACTTTCAGGGCGAAACTCATTCCGGCCACACCGGAACCAATCACAAGATAGTCGTACTTAAAAACCATTTCGATAATATGTTTAGTCTATTGGCAGGGCGCGGGCCAATCACGGCCCGCGCCCTTGATATCGGAAAATAAGATCGGAATCTTATTTTAGAAAGCGAGGTTATAGCTTGCGAACTCGAGGTCCTTCTTAGCCTTGTCGAGCAAAGAGTTGTCGAGCTTGATAGCTTCGCGGAGGTTGGTCATCACCATGTTCTCGTTGTTGGTGCGAGCGCCTACGATAGCAGCGAGATAGTAAGTGTTGGCGTTAGGATTCTGGATGCCAGCGAGAGTGTTCTTAGCTGCGCTGTAGTCCTTAGCAAGGATCTGAGCGAGGGCTGTGTTGTTGTTCTTAGCACTGCCGA
Organism: uncultured Sangeribacter sp.; assembly: GCA_964537745.1. Classification (GTDB taxonomy): domain Bacteria; phylum Bacteroidota; class Bacteroidia; order Bacteroidales; family Muribaculaceae; genus Lepagella. The sequence goes on along the minus strand of CAZIAX010000116.1, from coordinate 484 downwards.
GGCTGTTGACAGCGTTTGACACCTGACCTTCGTTGAGGTAGAGCACACCAAGAGCAGAAGCTGCCTCAGGAACGCCTGCTGCGCCGCCGATGAGGTCTTTAGCCTTGCCGAGGTCGTTGTTGGCAAGTGCGAGAAGACCAAGGTTGAGGTCTACAGACTTCTCGTTTGGAGCAAGCTTCTTAGCCTGAGCGAGAGCCTTAGCGGCTTCGTCATATTTGCCAAGGCTGAACTGAGCAGCACCAAGACCATTCCAAGTGCGGAAGTCGTTGGGGTAGATCTGAGTTGCAGCAGCATAGATAGCTTCCTTCTTAGCGTCGTCGTTGGCAAGAGTACCAATGTAGAGGATTTCCTCAAGGCTAAGGCCGCTTGGGCTTGATTCGAACTGAGCAAACATTTCTTCGTCGCTCTTTCCGATTACGTTTACAGTAGCCACGATCTTAGAGTAACGGAGCTGTGGGAGGATCTGCTCAGCGAGTTCGTTGAA
>CAZIAX010000115.1:0-7475 GCA_964537745.1 uncultured Sangeribacter sp. | reverse complement strand
ACAATCCACTCCGCCTTGCCGAGTGGTGACTGCTCTAAGTAGTCGCCGATGTAGATGTAGGGAATCTGGAGTTCCTTCAGTTTCCCTTCCATGGAGCTTGCCCCGTTCACTCCGTAGAGCAGCACTATATCGGGGTCGGCTGCCAAGAGGGCTTCGTAGTCGAAATTCCCTTCATACCCTATGTCGGCGATATTGTCGCGGCGTTTCTGTATCTCAGGGTTGTTGATGTAGTCGATGCCGGATACTGCCACTATCCTGTCGGTTGCTCCGAGTGCGTCGAGCATAGCCACATGGGTGGAGGATGTGACGGCAATCTTTTTAGCCTCGCTGTCGAGCACTTGTCCTTGGAAGGCAAGTGGTGCCTCATCGCCTGAGCGTGCGATGAAAAGGCGTGTTGCAACGCTGTCTGCTCCCTGCCATGGGTCTGAGACGGTCAGCAGGGTGCTTTCAGAGCCTTCCTTGCCTGTGATAGAGAATCCGGAAGCCTCGGTAGGGGTATAAAGTGTCTCGGAGAAGTCCGAGAGATTGTCAGGGTGTGTGCGATGTGGAGAGCATGAGAATAGCAAAGAGCTCAGCAGAACGCATAAAGCACAGTTGAGAATTGAAAATTGAGAATTTAGAATTGAGAATTTAGAATTTAGTGCCATATTGGGGTATTTTGATTTAGTTTCTTATTATAACAATAAAACAACGTAGAGGCAAATTATTCTCTGCGTTCCCACCACCCCAGCGGTCTCTGCGTGAGACTCGCGATAGTATTTCACCAAGCAAGAGAGAGAAAGAACTCGAAGTTGGTGCCAGGCATAGGGCGGGAGAGTACGGAGAGATATTCTGCATTGAAGAGATTGTTGATTGAGAGTTTCAATTGTAGGGAAATTGGTTGGATTTTCAGGCTTTTCCCTATGGTCAGGCTGGAGATGGAGTAGGGAGGAAGGTCGCCGGTCAGGGTGGCGGCGTTGCTGGTCATTGTGAAGCGCTCGGAGTAATAGTTTATCTTGTATAGGATATCCCATGATTTCCAAGCGGCCCGTATACTTCCGGATGCAGAATGGCGTGGAACGTATGGAAGTTGTTTGCCGATAGATTTGTCAGCGTCACTCATTTTCTCCCCGACATTGATTGATGGAGTCCAGGAGTATGAGGCGTGAATGTCAAATTTCCAGTCTTTCCAGGGAGTGATAGAGGCGTCACCTTTCAACTCGATTCCATAGGCATGCACGCTTTTTACGTTTCGCGGAGAGAAGAAACCCTTTATGGTGGGGAGCCATATTATCCAGTCGTCGATGTGTGAGTCAAACCATGTGGCTGAAACGCCAGTGGAGAAGAGTCCGTTTTGTGAAGCCTCGAAGTCAATGCCGCAATCGTAGGTCCAACCTCTTTCGCTACGCAGGTCTGGGTTTCCTCCGGGCATGAAGTAAAGGTCGTTGAGCGATGGGTAACGGTAGTTGCGGCTGGATGATGCTTTCAGGGTCAAGCCAAAGAGTGTGGGGCCGGAATATGTGTTGATTGCCTTCCAGTCGGCGAAAAGTGCAGGAATGGGAGATGTGACCTTATTGCCGTAGGTTTCCTCGCGTACCACTGCCGAGATTCCTACGCCGTCAATGGGTTGCCAGCGTGCTGTCAGTGCTCCGCTTAGTTCAAGGCGTTTTTTGTGATAACCGATGTCGGCGGATGTCCCGCTCCCTGTGGAAATCTGGCGGTCGGTTGATTTCACGTTGTGGTGGTTGGCAGTGACGGAAGCCGTGAAGAGCCATCGGTCTGAGGGATAGAAGTTTGCAGTGGCATTGCCGAAGAAGGTGTTGACGAGAGAGCGCGAGCGTGTCATGGTCGACCATACATTTTGCGTCATCTCGCGGCGGTAGTCATAGCCCATCCATGTGTGGATATAGCCGGCGCGGACGTCAACGTTCCACGTGGAACGCCCATGTCTCCACCCCACTACACCACGCAGGGTATTCTCACGTTGACGGTTTTCGATACCGCGCGGTTCGCTGTAGTCGGTGGTGATCATCGGCAGCTCACGGTTGGAGGCCGTATACCATGCGTTCAGAAGAAAACGGTCACCTTTCCTGGTGTCGTAGTATACTTCCTGGAGGATATGGAAATCTTTGAAGGAACCAAGGCGGTTTTTTTCTTTTGGATAATACTGGCCGATTATATTGTGGTCATCGTCGTAGATGTTTTCTTTCTTGTCGCGGTTGGTGTAGGTAAAGTCATTGGCTGAGGAGGAGTAGACAGCACGCGTGGTAAAGGCCCAGTGACGGTTGCTGTAGGAGAGTTTGAGAAATTCATCGAAGGTCTTGTATGAGCCGATGCCCTGCACATAATTAGCATTGAATCCTTGATTGAATTCGGGAGCCGTAGCGAGGGAGACGGCTCCGCCCAGGCCGCCACCGGATTCATTGACTGAAGAGGTGCCATGAAGCAGAGAGGCCTTGTCGACGAAATAGGATGGGATGGTGGAGAAATCAGTCATTCCAAGCATCGGGCTGTTGATGCGCATGCCGTTCCAACTGACGTTGGTGTGTGATGGTGAAGTGCCGCGGAAGGCCACGGTGGATAGTGTGGCGCGTCCGTAACTCTTCACGAATACTGAGGAATTGAAAGTCAGCACATCCGCCATCGAGAGGGCTATGTTTTCCTTCAAGGCTATGGAGTCGAAAGTAGTCTTCTGCACTCCGATGTCTTGCATCGGGCGACGTGCTGTGATGACCAGTTCTTCAAGCGCCACAGTGTCCTGTGGTGCCTGTTCGGAAGAAAAGGCATATGAAAGTGCAGCGGAGCCTGTTATGGCAGCCGCTGCTATGATATGGCGTATGTTTTGGCAGCTTAGGTTCATGGTTTGGAGATGCTTTGGTACCAGCAGAAGGCGCCTGGACTAATACCGACGTTAAATTGGTCGAGAAGTTTTCCATCATGGGAATAACGGTAGATGCGTCCACTTTGTTGATAGTCGATGGCGTCTGCCACATAGACATCCCCTGAGGAGGGCGCCACTGTCAGACCGTAGTAGAGAGTATCTCCGGCTTTCAGGAATGGCTCGGAAGGGGTCGTCGTGGCATTGACATCCATTTCCCATATGTCGTCGTTAATCCAGAATATCTTGTCTTTTGGCTCGTTAAGGCATATTTCGGAGCAGGCATCACCGAGTTCGAAAGAGAATTTTTCCTCAATAGAAAAAGTCTTGGCATCGATGCGCACGAGAGCTGGTGGTTCGTAGCCGTAAGGAGAACCCTCGTATCCTCCGTCGGTGACGGTCCAGAGTTTTCCATTGCAGTCAAGAACGAGAGAATTTGGCTGTATCCCTACCTCGAGCGATGCCACTACCTCGTCGGTGCGCGTGTCTATCTTGATGATGCGGTTCTGATAGCTCCAGCAGTTGCAGAAGACGTAGTCGCCATACTCTACCATCTGTTCTGTAGAGCCGGTGCCTGGTTTCATCCCAGGCACTTCGATATGGCCCGTTATGCTGTAGGAGCGAGGGTCTACGATGGCAATGCGGTTGTCCCATAGTTGGGTGACGTAGGCTTTCGTGTCGCTGACGAAGTGAATGTAGCGCGGGAACGTGAGATTCTCGATTCTCCCTTTTTCTTTGCATGTCTCAGGGTCGATGGCAAAGACGACGTTGGAATTATTCACTACAATCCATCCTTTTCCGTCATGGATAGTCATAGACTGAGCTACATCCCCGAGTTTCATGCCGTTGGCTTTTATAAAAGCCTCGTTGATGACTTCGTCGGTCACGGTATTGTAGATGGAAAGTGAGGCATTGCTGTATTGGAAATTCCCTTCGTTGAGAATGAAGAGGGTTCCATCGTCTCCTTCAGGAGTATGGATGTCGCTGGAAGGACCTTCTTCCGGCTCATTGGAGTGAGAGCAACCTGCAGCTGTCAGCAAGCCGAGGATTGTAAGTAGGAGTATCGGTATTGTTGCGGATCGTCTCATAGTCTTAATCATGAATCATTGGCACTGCATTGTCGTCAGGCTTTGTCATCAGGTCGTAGAAACCAAGCACCTCAGTTGATACTTCGCCGAGCGAACCGGCTTGGGAGAGTACTCCGGTTTGGACTTTGACAAAGGAGATACACCGCAGTTCTACGGGATTCCCTTCCGTGTCTACTGCGTCTGAGATGCGGAAACGGTTGGCCTGAGGCATACCGTCGAGAGAAATGTTGTCTTCCCCCATGTTGTCGGCATATCCCCAGGCAAACGGATTGTTTGCCATGAAGCCTGTATCTGCATCGGTGGTGGTGCGCGAGGCGAGTCTTATCCCGGTAAGTGTATAGGAGTCAGCACTAATCCATGCGGGATAGTAGTAATCTTGTTTGTGAAAAGCTTTAAGATAAGCTATGCTTCCGGAGTTACCGAGATTGTCTTTCCACTCTACCGGTTGTCCTGGGGCTGAGGGGCGGGAATATGTGACAGAGTATCCGTGCAGGGTCGTGGGTTCGTAGTAATCACTTCCGCGGAGCTCATACCATACGTCGTCGGGCATCCCATTGGAGTTGGTGTCTTCCATCACGTAGACTATCCCGGGTTCGTTGGAGCCTCCTGAGCCGGTGGCATCGAGAAAGGCATTTCCGAAGATGGCGAAGTCATAGTCGCCGTGGCTGTTGAGCACTTCATGGTCGAAGCCTACGGTGATGTAGCCGCCGAAGGCTCCGAGCGATACGAAGAGTCTCTTTTCCAAGCGTTGGAGTGCCCATTTAGCTGCCTCTTCCGGACTTGTCATGTCGGCTGGCATACCGCCGGTCTGCGTTTCGTTGATGTATTGGCCCGGGGCCGGAGTGTATTCGAACACCTCTGTGGCGTAGCGGCTCTCTACTGCCTCAGTGCGGACGACAGACTGCTGCGACTCTTCTTCGTTCTGGCATTCCACCGCTGCTGGAAAGTCAGAATCCTTGCTGCAGCCTGCAAGGGATAGGGAGGCCGCAGCAAGGAAAAGAAAAACTGTATGTCTTGAGTGCGTCATCTTGCGATCTTTATTGAGTGGTTTCCGGCTTTCACCACATATACGCCGGCAGGGAGCGTTGCGAGAGAGAAAGATTTGCTGTCGCTCTGCATCACTTTTGCTCCGAGAGTGTCGTAGACGGCTGCGAAGTCAGCTCCTGAGATGGAGACAGTCTTTGTGGCGCGGTCGTAGTCGATGGAAGTGGTGTCTGCGCCTATCATTGCTGCCGCCGAACCTTCTGCCGGCTTTACGCATAGCTTGTCGAGGCAGAAATAGAGCGGCGTGTTGGCTCCGTAGGCGCCGGAGTCAGTGGTGGTCATGGTGAAATAGAGTTCATTGACTGTTCCGAGGGAAGTAAGGTCTACGAATTTCCAACCGCGGGCAGTGGTCAGGTCGCCGTTGGAGCAGCTTGCGAGGGAGACGTCTACTGTCTTTTCAGTCTCGTCGGCGGCGACGCCATGTATGGTGAGGGTTAACTGGTCGTTGTTTGTGAAGGCGCGGGCAAATCCGTCGCCGAAGAGCACGGAGTAGAAAGTGTAGCTGTTGAGGTTGACGTAGACGCTCTGAGGCTCGTAAAGCTTTTCGTCGTTGAAGACCATATCCACGGGGCGAGCGCTCATGAAGGGGGAGTAAAAAGCCACGAGATAAGGCATTTCCCCACTTGTCACGGGGGCTCCGAAGTCATCGAGTTTCACGGTGCCGTCTTCATTGAGTAGGATGCCCCCTTCTGCCATGTTGCTCCATTGCTGGGTAAGCGTGTTGGCCGGCTGCTTGTCGTCGGTGCTGTTGGAGGCTGTGAAGCCCCACCAGGTTTTCCAGTCGGCGATGGCGGAGTGCAGGAAGGAGAAGCACTGCGAGTCGATGGCTTCAGCATCGTCGTCGTAGGTGCCGGTCCATGAGCCGTTTTCAGCGTCGAAGGTTAGTTCTGTCGTCGACTTTGAGAGGTCGAGGATGATGGTGGATTGTTCTGCGGCGAATGCGCATGCAGCGGTGGCGTACACGGCTGCGAGAGTCATGAAAATTTTTTTCATAATTATTATTGGTTAAATGAATGGTCCCGTTCAATTAGCTCAATAAAAAATTGATGTGTTGGATCTCGTGTATTCGCGCAGGTAGGTTTTCTGACTTGTCCCTTCAGTCGTGGCGCCTTCTCAAGCCCGGTGGGGCTCAATGACTTGTGTGCCTCGACGTAGGTTTCTCTCTCTTGAGAAACCGGGATTTACAGCAGCGGGTACTGTTCCGGATTTGCACCGGATTCCCTTTCCTTTGCGTCTACAAAAATTGGTGAATTTTATTTGGAATACCAGCAGAATCCGCCTGGATTTACTCCTACAGTGAATTCGTCGGTAAGTTTTCCCTCTGGTGAGTAGCGACGTACAAGGCCGCTTTGTGTGTAGTCAATTGCATCAGCTACATAGACGTCTCCTGTAGAGGGCGCTATGGTCAGTCCGTAGTAATATGTGCCGTTGGATGGCAGGAATGATTGGGAGGGAAGCGCCGAGGCGTTTACGTCCATTTTCCAGACATCTCCGTTTATCCAGTAGAGAGTATCTTTTTTGCCGTTGATGCAGAGTTTTGAGCAGTAGTCGCCGAGTTTGAATTTGTAGGTTGCCTCGACATTGAATGTCTTGGCATCGATTTTGACGAGGGCTGGCTCCTCATAGCCAATCGGGTTCTGATCCCAGCCTCCTCCGTCGGTGAGCACCCAAAGTTTGTCGTTGCAGTCAAGGGCCATGTATCTGGGCTGGATACCTACCTCAAGGTTTCCTACTATCTTGTCGGTGCGGGTATCGATTTTGATAATGTTTTTCTGATAACTCCAGCAGTTGCAGAAGACGTAGTCGCCGTAAGCCACCAACTGTTCTGTAGAACCAGAGGCTTGCTCCATACCTGGAACTTCTATATAGCCTGTGATGCTGTATTTGGCGGGGTCTACGATTGCTATGCGGTTGTCATACATCTGGCTGACGTATGCTTTCTTCTCGTTGATCTGGTGGAAGAATCGGGGTGAGGTGAGCCCTGTGATGCGTCCATCTTCTTTGAGGGTGCGTGGGTTGACTGCAAAGACCACATTAGAGTTGTTGACTACAATCCACCCTTTTGATCCGGCAATAGTCATGGATTGCACTCCGTCGCCAAGTTTCATTTCGTTGGCTTGGAAGAAAGCCTCGTTGATGATGTCGTTTGTTGCGGGATTGTAGGCGGAGAGGGTGGAGTTGCCATATTGGAAATTACCTTCGTTGAGCACGAAGAGAGTGCCGTCTCCCTTGTTGTAGAAGTTAAAGCCATCAGTGGTGCCAGGCTCAACGTCGTCATTTTTTGAGCAGCTGGAGATGGAGAGAGTCAATGTAGAGGCAGCGCACAGCACTGCGAGTGGGAAGAAAATTTTTTTCATAATCATTGGTCTATGAATGGTCCCGTTCAAGTAGAACAATAAAAATCAAATTTTATGTGTAGGATTTCGTGTGGGTGCGTGGGGTAGGTTTTCTGACTTGTCCCTTAAGTCGTGGCGCCTTCTCAAGCC
>CAZIAX010000114.1:0-7497 GCA_964537745.1 uncultured Sangeribacter sp. | reverse complement strand
GACATGAAGCGCGACGCATATTGGGCAGTGGGTATCGCAGTGCTCTGTATGTTCCTCTACATCCTTCTCCGCTTCCGCAACATCGCCTTCTCTGTTGGTGCAGTTTGTGCGGTAGCCCTCACAGCATTCCTCATCGTAGGTTTCTACTCACTCTGCTGGGGCTTCCTCCCATTCTCAATGGAAATCGACCAGTCGTTTATCGCAGCAGTGCTGACCATCATCGGTTATCAGATCAACGATACCGTGGTGGTATTCGACCGAATCCGCGAGATGATGAAGGTATATCCGAAGGAGGACCGTTACGAGACTTTCAACAAGTCTCTCAACACTACTCTTACCCGTACGATCATGACATCGTTCTCCACCCTGTTGGTGCTCCTCTGCATCTTCTTCCTCGGTGGTGACACTATCCGCTCATTCACATTCGCGATGATCTACGGTGTGATTGTAGGTACATTCTGCTCACTCTTCTGCGCCGCTCCGGTGGCATACGCCATCCTCAAGCGTTCACTCGCCAAGAAGAAAGCAGTAGAGACAGCCGCCGGACCCGCCCTCCAAGGCAACCGCCGCTTCAAATAATCATCCATACTGACATAATAAAGCCCGACATCCCCCCGGATGCCGGGCTTTTTATTACTGCGTAGCCGTGGAACGGAGGCGTCTCGCCTCCGCCGCGCCGTCTCCCCCTAACTTCCCCCAAGTGCATGGCCATAGATACCGTATTCCAGCACTCGGCGGTTGCAATTGGCTACGCCCAAGCTAACGCAAGTCGCCGTCCCATTGACTATGCACCTGGTGACTGCCACACAAATGACACATCTTTGCAACATCCTCCCAACTTACAACTTACAACTTACAACTTATAACTCCCAACTTAAATCTTGCAAATCTCCCAACTTACCCCTTATCCCTCACTCCCTTACATCTCCACCACCCTTTCTCTCCAAAAGTCACAAGTGTTAAAAAAGAGACTTGTTAACATAATTTAACATATCGGGGGGGGGTAATTGTGAAATTTTTGTTAATTTTGCGTGTCCAATTCCAAATATCACTATTAGACGTGACTCTTAGGGGTAGGTCGAAATTGAGACGATAGAAACTGAAATTAACCAAATCCATTCTTTCGGATAACTGTCATTATAAAAACAACAATGTCACTTAAAGGAATCTTTCCATATATCCTGTTGCTGATGTCGTCTGTGGCGGCATTCGGATACACCCCAGCCGACACGGCTAAGGTCTATTTCCGACTTGGCTATCGTCAGGTAGACCCGACATTCGTCGACAACAAGGCGGCCCTCGACAGGTTTCTCAACTCTGTGAAAGATGCGAAGGCTCATGATGATGTCCACCATATCGTAGTTCGCACCTCCGCTTCCCCCGACGGCAGCCATGACGCTAACATCAAACTTTCCCAAAACCGTTCTGAAGAGATGGTGAAGTATCTGGTCAAAGAAGCAGATATCGATCGCTCATTCATCGAGTCCTCATCCGAAGGTATCGCATGGGAAGACCTCCGTCGCCTCGTGGCAGAAAATCCCGATGTGCCGATGCAGGCTCAGGTGGTTGAGATCATCGACAACACTCCCGTCTGGATCTACGACAATGCCGGCAAGATTATCGGTGGCCGCAAGCAGAGCCTTATGAAACTCGGTGGTGGAAAGCCTTACAACTGGATGCTCAAAAACATCTTCCCGCAGCTCCGCAGCGCAATGGTGATATCCCTCTTCCGCACCTCTTACATGGAGGCTGAAGACCGCGCAGCCGAGGAGGCCGCCCGCAAAGCCGCTGAGGAAGCAGCTTGCAAAAACACTGAGCAGCTCGTTGCTACAGTGGATTCAGTAGAGACAGTAGTCGCTGAGCCTGTTGTTGAGACAGTGGAGGTTGAAGAAGTTGTCACTCCGGTCATTGTCAAGGAACCGAAAAACTTCTACATGGACATTCGCTCCAATATGCTCTACGACGTGCTTGCTCTCCCAAATATCGGAGTTGATTTCTATCTCGGCAAGAATTTTTCAGTCGGTGGCAACTGGCTTTATGGTTGGTGGAAAACCGACCGCCGCAAACGTTACTGGCGCGCCTACGGCGGCGAGCTCAACGGCCGCTGGTGGTTCGGGCGAGCCGCCAAAGAAAAACCCCTCACTGGTCACCACGTAGGACTCTACGGCCAGGTCTACACCTACGACTTCGAATGGGGTGGCAAAGGCGAGATGGGCGGCAAGCCCGGCGACAACATGTGGTCGCGCTGCTTCTGGGGCGTTGGTGCCGAATACGGATTCTCCCTCCCTGTAGCAAAAAGAATTAACATTGATTTCTCATTAGGCCTTGGTTATACCACTGGCATGTATTATAAATATCATCCTGAAGATGGCCACTATGTGTGGGAATCCACCCACCGTCGCCACTACTTTGGACCGACAAAATTGGAAGTGGCACTCGTTTGGCTTATCGGCAATGGAAACGCTAATCAAAAGAAAGGAGGCAAGCAATGAAAAAGATTAATCTGATTGCAGCTGCGGCCTCCATCCTGATCCCCTTCATTACATCGTGCGACCACAAGGAACTTTGTTTCGACCACTGGGACCACGCCCCTCGCCATCAGGTGAACTTCCAGGCTGAGTGGGACCGCACTTGGGAATACACCCACGAGGGTGTGCACTGGCAGAGCCAGTGGCACAACTACGACTTCGCCCAGGCCTACGAAGACCTCCTTCACGAGAAAGGCACTGGCATCCGCTCCCAAGTCTACACCGATGGCCACGACAACGAACTCCAGAACCTCCCTCCGACAGGCGGTATCGTTCACATGACTCCAGGAGAGCATCAAGTGCTCTTCTACAATAACGACACCGAGTATATAGTCTTCAACGACATATCCCTTCTCGCGAATGCGAGCGCAACGACCCGAACTCGTTCACGCGCTACGTATAGAGGAAACTCGAAAGCACCAGAGTACCTAACTCGTGCAGAGGAAACAACAGTAAATGCACCGGATGCTCTCTTTGCAAAATACATTGAAAGCTATACGGCGGAGAAGGCTCAGGTAGCTCCAATTGAGAACATTACCCTCCGGCCTCTGGTGTTCAGATATCTTATCCGCTATCATTTTAAAGGTGGTTCTGAATACATCGCTTTGGCGCGTGGAGCCCTCGCAGGAATGGCAGGAAGCGTGTACCTCTCTGATGGTCACACAGGTTCTGAACCAGTAACTGTCCTTTTTGATGCGGACCCATATTTGTGGGGTGTAGAAGCAGTGGTAAACACCTTCGGTGTTCCTAACTTCCCGAATCCCGACTATACGCGAGCTCCTTTCTATGGTCTAAATCTGGAGGTGCGACTCCGAAATGGTATAATGCTCAATTTCGATTTTGACATCACCGACCAGATACTTCGTCAACCTCGTGGAGGTGTAATTGAAGTCTACGATCTTGAAATTCCGGATGACATCGGTAATGCCGAAGATAGAGGTGCTTTCGGAGTTGCTATGGATGATTGGGGCGAATTCCAAGACATAGTCCTCGACCTCGGCAAAAAATAATGTAAATAGAGTTAAATAACTAAATACTAACAATTTCAAACAACAAGAACATGAAAAAAAGTTCATTTCTTCTCGGAGCAGCAGCTCTCATGCTTGCCACTGCTTGCTCAAACGACGAAGTCGTAAAGGTAGCTGATAACGGCGCAGCTATCAGCTTCAGCTCTTTCGTGAACAACTCAACACGTGCGACAGACAACACTTACGCAAATCTCGCAAATCTTCAGGTTTGGGGTGTGACCTCAAGAGGCAATGAAATTGCTGCAACCGAAATCTTTAACGGCGAAATCGCTACTAAGGGTTCTGCTGAAGCAGGTACAGGTATCTGGACATACTCTCCTCTCCGTTACTGGATCGCCGGTAATGCATATAGCTTTGCCGCAATCGCTCCCGCAAATGCAACTGGTGTTAAGGTAGATCAAGATTTAACAGGCGAATGGTCAGAGGCTGGTCTTAAAGTCACTTTCGATAACGAGGCAGCTAAAGCAGGTGTTGACATTTTGTATGCAACAGCTGGTGTGGATGAGGCTTCTGCAAATAATGCAGCAGTTGGTCTTAACCTCAAGCACATGCTTAGCCGTGTAAGATTCCAGTTCGAAAATGCTTTCCCTGGTGATGAAACTATCGTGATCAAGAATCTTAAGATCAACAATGCTACTGCTAAGGCTGATATCACTAAAGCCGAAGCAACTGGAACTTGGAGCAACCCCACAGGTTCTTTCGTTGTTCCCTTCGAAATCCCCGAGAACGATACAAACAAGGCTGGTAAGATGGTTACTTCTGACCATATGTATCTTATCCCTCTTACCGAGGCTACAGAATATAACATTTCTTTCACTGTAGAACTCTACAATGGTACGGATCTTCTTGCTACATATGAGCACAAAGGAAAGGTTGTAGAAGGAACAGAGAATTCCGAGAATCCTCAGTACGCTGGTATATCTCTTGGTGCTCAGAGCTTCAAAAACAATTGCAGCTACACTTTCACTGCTAAGATCGATCCTACCACAATCGACCCAGAGAATGAGCTTAAGCCTATTCAATTCACTGCTACTGTTGATGACTGGCAGCCATGGGAAAACGGTACTACTAAGCCTGTAACTCTGAAATAAGAATCAACGACTAATAAATCGATCAAGACAAAAACTATGAGACTGAATATATTTAATTCGCTAATGGGCCTTTGCGTGGCTACAGCTGCCGTATCGTGCTCCGACGGACTCGTTGAGGATATCAACAAGCTCCCTGTCGGTGGCGAAGATTCCGATATGATCAGTTTTGTAGTTGCAAACAACAACACCACGCGTGGCGGTTCCTTCGGGAACCGCCCATGCGGCGGTGCTTACCTCCACAGCGCAAATAACGCCGACTCCCTCTACCTCAAAATGGAAGTCGCCGACATCGACGACGCACTCTCTACTCGTGCAGCAGAAATAAGCGATGCAAATCTGCCAAATCGTCTTAACATGACTTGCCGTATAAGAAAGCAAAATAGTGATTATTCATTCTACTTTGAGAATACGGCTTTTGAGCATAATGGCGACGTTTGGTCGTCAACCCCAGCCTACTATTGGCTGAATAATGACGATAATTTCAATTTTTACGGTTATTACGCCCCAGCCGATGCAAAAGGGGTGGATTACATCAGTGGAAGTAGCAGCAATGGCTACACCCCCTCTCTTGACTATACAGTTCAGCCAGATGTGAATGATCATTTTGACCTTTCATATTCTGACTACGCTGACTACGAATATATAGCCTCATCAAATGTGAAAGTTCCCCTATCGATGAAGCATGCCCTCGCTAAAATTGCGTTCAAAACAGGGACAGGTATGAAAGCTGGCACAATCAAAGGGGTCTCCATTAAGAATATAGTAAATAAAGCCAATCTCAATCTTGAGGCTGGTAACTGGACTTCAACAACCTCAATAGGTGATTGTACACTTTCTGGATTGAGCGTATCTACAGAAGATACACCCATCACTACAGATGGAAATCATTTCTATGTTCTTCCAGGTTGTACGGGTGCGACTTCAACACTCGAAATTGTGTTCCGTCCCGAAGGCGCTGACAAAGACGAAGTCTATTTCACGACCATAGATAATGCGGACTGGAAAGCCGGAAAGCAATATCTCTATACCATAACCCTCACACCTGAGCTTGAAATTGACCTTGTCCCAGAAACTGTAGATGCTCACTATGTCATAGCTAAAGCGCATATTAATGCTGATGGTTTGACTGGTAATAAGAAATGGGAACTCACCGTCTCAGCAAATGATGGTGCTAAAGTATCGGTTGTAAGTGAACTTAGCGATTATCAAAAGCAAGGATTCTGGATTGATCAGATAATCACAGATCCCAATGCAACAAGCGGAGAATCTGCACGCGGTTCGGAAGTCTTAACTGGATCAACGTCTCAGGATGTGTATATTTTCATTCCTGAAAATGCATCTGAAAATTCAGAACGTACCATTACTCTTTCATTGAATATGAAAGGTTCAACTGGTTCTGCAATTGATGAAAAATCCTTCCAGCAATATCATCCCGCATGGGTCGGAAACTTCGGATGGGAACAGACTGACGATAATAAGGAAGCCCAATTCGGTTTCAATTGGAACAAAGTCGTTTATTATGGATATCTTTATACTGCTGCTTTGTGGGGCAACAGCACTTATAAGAAAACATGTCAAACTATTATAGACGAGAATAGTGCAGGTGAATATGCTTCCGTGGAAACATACGATTATCCAGGTTTACGAATGAGATATTGTATAAAGATAGATTATTCAAAAGGAGCACTGAACAATCTGGGTGAAAACAGTTCAGATGATGGCGCGTTTAATACGAAACAATTATATAAAGTTGCTGGTACAAGTACAACAGGCGAATTTGAAAGGGTTGTAGCAACCACAAAAAAAACTGAGGCTGGTCACGAAAGTGAGCCGACATTCCGTTTAGGCGATGGAACAGGTGGCGAAGCGCCTGCACCCTCAGGCGATAATTCTCCAGAAACACCTGCTATTGGAGAATGTTTAAAAAAGAACAGATATTATCTTCTTAAAACTATTTCAGCAGATAATGATGTAACTTATAGTCCGATTATTAAAGAAACTGATATCAGATGGTATCTTCCTGCAGTAAATCAATTCACGAAACTTCCAGCTGATAATTCAGTTGTAGATGCAATCAATCCTATAGAGTGTTGGAGTTCTACAACATATAAATCGAATCAGACTAAAGCATATATTGGTGATAAAACACTTTATCCTCGCCTGAATACAAAAAAAATTAGGGCCTGTAGAAATAAGAACTGACAAGCATATAAATTGTCAGATATAAAAGTAAGTCAAATCAAAAATATAAGTGATCATAAATCACAGACAGGTTCCATCTCGAGCAACGGCAAATCCTTGCCGTTGCTCTTGCTATTGTTGCGGTAGGTGAGTCACCACACTTTGCATAGTCAATGGGAGGGAAGTTTTCAACTTCCCAGTGCCGTCTCCCCCTAACCAGTTGATATCGTCTTTTGTGAACTCTGCGTGCAAGATCTATCGGTTTTTATTGGGATAAGGGTGGAAGCCTTAAATCATGTATTAATTTTGCCCTCGGAAACGAAACCCAGACGGTTGCCGAAGCTCGCGGCAATCCAGTCTATGGCCAGTAAGTATACGCGATTCCAGGCGAATAAGAGCCCTTGGTTTATCTGTTATCTTTGGTTACTGATAATTCATCATTAATCATTTATAATTCATAATTAGATCAAGGGAACCCTCCTAAGTAACCGACCCCGTCTTCCCCCGCGGCCTGTCCGCAATCTTAAGACTGATGACTTAAGACTGAAGACTAAAGAACCTCGTCCGCTTCGCCCCCACAGACAGGAGAGTCCAACGCATCGGAATAGACAGACGTGTCTGTCGCAGGTGAGAGGTCATCTACCGCTGGGTATGCAGTGAATATCTGAT
>CAZIAX010000113.1:0-7543 GCA_964537745.1 uncultured Sangeribacter sp. | reverse complement strand
ATGGTCTGCAGGCTCTCCGCAAACCACTCCTCCACTTCCACACTCAATATAACGCTGAGATACCTTGGGACACTATGGACATGGACTTCATGAATCTCAACCAGAGTGCCCATGGCGACCGCGAGTTCGGCCACATCTGCGCCCGCCTGAAGGTGCGTCGCAAAGTGGTGGTGGGCTACTGGAAAGACGCCAACACACAAGACCGCATCGCAGTATGGCAGCGCGTGGCAGCTGCTTGGGCAGACGCTCAGGATATGCTCGTGCTCCGCTTCGGCGACCAGATGAACAATGTGGCTGTGACCGACGGCGACAAGGTCGATGCTGAGATGCAGCTTGGCTACCACGTAGACTATTGCCCCGTAAGCGAGCTTATGGAGCACTATAAGAAGGTCTCCGACGAAGACACCAAGGCTCTCATGGCAGTCTATTTCAAGGAGTATGCTCACGATGCAGCTCTCGAAGATCCAGCCACAGAAGGCTACAAGTCAGTATATGAAGCAGCCAAGGCTGAGCTCGCGCTCCGCAGCATCCTGAAGGAGAAGGGCGCTAAGGCTTTCACTACTAACTTCGACGATCTCGGCACCCAGGATATCAACGACCCGAACTTCGTAGGTTTTGACCAGATTCCAGGTCTTGCATCGCAGCGTCTGATGGCTGAAGGTATCGGTTTCGGTGCTGAAGGCGACTGGAAATCCGCTGCTCTCTACCGCACACTCTGGTATATGAGCCAAGGCATGGGCAAGGGTTGCTCATTCCTTGAAGACTACACTCTCAACTTCGACGGCGCCAACAGCTCCATCCTCCAGGCCCACATGCTTGAGGTGTGCCCGCTTATTGCTGAAGAGCGTCCCCGCCTCGAGGTTCACTTCCTCGGCATCGGTATCCGCAAGGCTCAGACCGCTCGCCTTGTCTTCACATCCAAGCCTGGCGACGGCATCACAGCTACTGTAATCGACCTCGGTAACCGTTTCCGTCTCATCGTCAACGACGTGGAGTGCATCAAGTCAAAACCGCTTCCTAAGCTCCCCGTGGCATCTGCTCTCTGGATTCCGAAGCCCAATTTCGAGATCGGCGCAGGCGCATGGATTATGGCTGGCGGCACACACCACTCCTGCTTCTCCTACGACATCACCCCTGAATACTGGGAAGACTACGCTGAGATGGCAGGCATCGAGATGGTGCGCATCGACAAAGACACCACCATGCAGGGATTCAAGCGTGAGCTCCGCTACAACGACGTCTACTACTTGCTGAATAAGTAATTGATTTCTCGAGAAAATCGAGATTCTCGGGATTCTCGAGCTTCTCGAGATTACTCCCAATTCATAATTCATCATTAATAATTTATAATTTATCATTAAGACAACGTGCCTGAAAAGATAAAACAGACAATTGAAGAGGGTAAAGCCATTCTCGGTATCGAGTTTGGCTCTACCCGAATCAAGGCTGTTCTCATAGATGAGAACAACAATCCTATTGCTCAGGGAAGCCATGAGTGGGAAAACCAGCTCGTCAACAATCTTTGGACCTACAGCCTGGAGGCTATCTGGTTTGGTATCCAGGACTGCTACCGCGACCTTCGCGAGGATGTCAAGAATAAATATGGAGTAGAGATAAAGAAACTTGCATCAATAGGCATCAGCGCCATGATGCACGGATATATGCCTTTCGATAAGAACGGAAATCTCCTTGCTCCATTCCGCACCTGGCGAAATACCAACACCGGGGAGGCTGCAGCCATACTCTCTAAGGAATTTGACTACAACATTCCTCTCCGCTGGAGCATCTCACACCTCTACCAAGCCATTTTGAATGGCGAGGATCACGTAAAAGACCTGGCTTTCCTCACTACTCTTGCAGGATATATCCACTGGCAACTGACCGGCGAGAAAGTAATAGGCATCGGCGACGGTAGCGGTATGCTTCCGGTAGACCCCGTGACAAAGAACTATAGCGCCAAGATGGTGGAGAAATTCGACGAGATGATCGCCGACAAGAATTTCGACTGGAAACTGGAGGATGTGCTCCCTAAGATATTGATAGCTGGAGAGAACGCCGGTTATCTTACTGAGGAAGGTGCAAAGCGCCTTGACATCTCCGGAAACCTTGAAGGTGGAGCACCGCTCTGTCCGCCGGAAGGGGATGCAGGCACAGGTATGGTGGCCACTAACGCCGTAAAACAGCGCACTGGCAATGTATCAGCCGGAACTTCCTCTTTCTCGATGATTGTGCTTGAGAAGGAACTGAGCCGCCCATATGAGATGATTGACATGGTGACGACTCCCGACGGCAGTCTGGTGGCGATGGTGCATTGCAACAACTGCACTTCCGACCTCAATGCCTGGGTTGGTATCTTCCGCGAATATACCGAGTTGATGGGTGTGCCCGTAGATATGAACGAGATTTTCGGCCGTCTCTACAACAATGCTCTCAACGGCGACCCTGACTGCGGCGGTCTTGTCAGCTACAACTACTTCTCCGGCGAACCTATTACAGGGCTGAAGGAGGGTCGTCCGCTCTTCGTGCGCTCGGTAGCAAACCGCTTCAATCTTGCCAACTTCATGCGTGCCAACCTGAACGCAGCCGTAGCTTGCCTGAAGATTGGCAACGATATCCTCTTCGATGAGGAGAAGATAAAGGTAGACCGCATCACCGGCCATGGCGGCCTCTTCAAGACTCCCGGTGTAGGCCAGCGCATCCTTGCAGCCGCTCTCAACTCCCCTATCTCCGTAATGGAGACAGCTGGAGAAGGTGGCGCATGGGGTATGGCTCTGCTTGCTGGTTATCTCGTGAATAATGTCAACGACCGCAATCTCGCCGACTACCTTGAGATGGAAGTGTTTGAAGGAAACACAGGCACGAGCATCACTCCTACAGAAGAAGACGTAGAAGGCTTCAACCGCTACATCAAGAATTACCTTGCTGCAATTCCAGTAGAGAAAGCAGCAGTAGAATACGTTAAATAATTCTCCATTATTGATTTAGGGCTTAATTAAGGGCGCACGTTTGGTGCGTCCTTTATTTTTAACCTTGCGCACCCACCACCCCAGCGATCCCAGCGTGAGATACGGAGGCATATAAAAAACGCTGTGGCCGAAATTTTCACAAATTCCGACCACAGTGTGATTTTTTAGTTATTGCACCTACTTTCGCAAGCAAAAGCAACACTTACTCAACCACTAACTTACAAATTATATCACTATTACTTAAAAAGCTTTAGACTTGCTTGTCAAGAGAAATAAAAATGCTATGCCAATTATTTCAAACCAAACTCTTTCCTCTCTTGACGATGCAAAATTAATACATTCTTTTCGATTGTGCAAGAATTTTCTTGTTAAAAATACCCCCCCCGACCATTTTTACCAAATTTGCACCTTTTTGACCAATTCACCTAAAAACTTTCCTGATTTCTTCCTTCATCTCGCTCTACCCACACCTCCGCCACCACTTCTACTGCGTGCCTGCCAAGCATCCCCCTTTCCTTGACTGCGTTCCCACCACCCCACCGCTCCCAGCGTGAGATACGTGATAGACGTAATAAAAAATCCTCAAAAATTTGTCAGACTCATCTAAAAACATTAAATTTGTGTCCAAAATAATATAAATATAGAAAAAAACATCTACCATGAATATGAAGACCTTCGCAGCTTTGACTGCAGTGACACTTCTTTCTCCGTATATGACTCAGGAGGCATCTGCAGCCAGTTCGAACATTCCGAGCAATGTTTCTGCAATCTACCCTGCGCCCGACCAGCGCGTAAACTTGGCTTTTAATGCTTACTCCCGCGGCCTGCAACAGATATCGATATTGTTCAACAATGACATTACGGTCAACTCCAGCTGCCAAGAGGAAGCATGCATATATATGGAAGGCAATGACACTCCGGTGCAGACTGTAGGAATAAGCGGGGTCACAGTAGACCACATGCAAGCCAACATGGGTGGTGTGATGTTTGGCAATTCCTGCACCGCAAACGGCAACTACCGCGTGACTATCCCTGCCGGTTTCTGGGTCATACAAGGGGGTGGCTACTCAGAGCCTATGGAGCTCTTTTATGAGATTCTGGTGCCACAACGTCTATGGCCCAACGAGCAAGTGACCAAGGAAATATCCGAATTCCGACTGGAATTCCCTGACTACCAAGAAGCAAAATTACTTGACGCTAAAAAAATAGAGTTCTACCGCACTACAGCTGCCGAAGCATATCCACTCTTAATCCAAGAGGGTAAAAATGATGACGGAAGCAAAGCCAATTTCATACAGATTCAACTACTGACACCCGTCACAGAGCAGGGAGACTACTACCTCTTCGTGCAGGCTGATGCGGCTGCCGGAGTTAACTATACGGGAGAAAACAAGGAGCAGCCTTCCACTTTAGACCCCAACATTGAAGAGGTATACCCATTTACCATTTCTAAGTTGGATGCTCCAGAGATCCTACCGAAGGAGGGCCCCGTTGAGTCTTTCGTCCCGTTTGAGCTGACCGTGCCGGGAACTCCTGATTTCTGGTTTGTCAATGATAAGGCTGCAAGTTTCATTTATCCTGTAGACGAGAATGGCAACATACTCCCTGACGCCTCCTACCGACTGACTGCAAAAAAAGACTTCGAAACCGACAAGATCATCCTTACCATCATCGAGGACGGACAAGCTACTGCATCGGTCATTCCGGAAGAGGGAAGCTATGCTCTCAAACTCGCTTCAGGGCTTTTCTCAGGCTCATGGGATGGAGAATTTATCAATAGCGCCCCGTTTGTATATTATTATAAGATAGTGTATACCACCAATGGAGTGAAGGTAATACCTGCAGGGGAAATACAGGAAGTCGGCAAAGGTGTGTTTTCCATCGACGGGCGGAAGATTCAAGATGCAGGCTCAAACGCAAATGCGACCCTGCCCGAGGGGCTATACATCATCGACGGCCAGAAAAAACTTATCCGCAATCGCTGACGAAGCATCGGCCATTGAATCATATCAGAAATGGAAAAGATAGAAAAGAAACGTCTCGAGTCGCTGCGCAAGGCAATGGCTGAGCACGGGATAGACTGCTGCATCATCAACAGCACTGACCCTCATCAAAGCGAGATTCCCCCAGCCCATTGGCGCGGTCGGGAATGGCTCACAGGTTTTAAATCGGAAAACGGCACTAACGGCGTCGCAGTGGTGACCAAAGACAAGGCATACGTGTGGACCGACAACAGATTTTTCATCCAGGCCCGTCAGCAACTCGATGGCACCGGCTTTGAAATGATGCCTATGGATGGTCCTGAGGCAGTGGACCTCGTAGAGTATGTCGCCGAAATGATGCCAAAAGATTCCATCGTTGCAGTAGATGGGATCACATTCAGCAGCACAGAAGCAGAGAATATGAGGAATGCCTTCGAAGAAGCTGACCTCAACTTCACTACAGACTTCCCTATGTTTGACTTCATCTGGCCCGAACGTCCGAGCCAACCTCTCAACCCTCTCTTTGTGCATGACGAGGAAATAGTAGGAGAGACGGTAGATAGCAAGATTGGAAGAATATTAAAGGAAGTGGAGAAGGAAGGTGCCGACGCTATTCTCATGTCCGCGCTCGACGACATCGCTTGGGCTACCAATCTCAGATCGGCCGGCGACGTAGCCTACAGTCCCGTCTTTCCAGCCTACCTTTATCTTGACAAGAAGGGCAACAGGATAATCTTCATTAAGGGAGAAAAACTGTCGGATGAAGTAAGGGAGTTCCTTAATAAATACAAGATAGAGGTTCGCGAATACGACGAAGTCACGGGATTTGCCGGCGCTATTGCTCCTGATACCTGCGTGCTGATCGACCCAGAACTCACAGCAGTCGTCATAGCCGAAGCAATTCCTACAGCCATCGAAGGCGGAAAAGGAGTCGCAAAACTCAAGAGTGTGAAAAACGAGACCATGCTCTCCCACTGGCGCACAGCTATGGAGAAAGACGGAGCGGCTCTCGTACGTTTCTTCAAGTGGATAGATGATGAATTCCCCAAGGGGAAACTAACTGAGATGAGCATCGCCCGCAAGCTGAGGGAGTGCCGTTTGGCAGACCCGGATTGCGTAGACGAAAGTTTCGCAGCCATCGTCGGTTGGAACGGACACGGAGCCATCGTGCATTACGAGCCGACTGATGAGACAGACGTGCCGGTGACCGGCCAGGGCCTTCTGCTTATTGACAGTGGCGGACAATACTGCCAGGGTACTACTGACATCACCCGCACCATCGCGCTTGGCGGCGAACCTACCAAAGAACAGAAGCACGATTTCACACTCGTATTGAAAGGGATGATCGCACTCGCGAGAGCCACTTTCCCCAAAGGGACACGTGGAGCCCAGCTCGACATCCTCGCCCGACAGTTCTTATGGAATGAAGGGAAAGCCTACTACCATGGCACGGGCCACGGAGTGGGATTCTTCATCAACTGCCACGAAGGTCCCGCGCAGATACGCATGAACGATATTCCGGCCGTTCTGGAGCCGGGAATGGTGATGAGCGACGAGCCTGGCCTCTACATTGAAGACAAGTATGGCATCCGCTGCGAGAATATGTTGGCTGTTGAGCATTGGAAGACCAATGAGTTCGGCGACTTCTACCGCTGGCGCAACCTCACCCTCTTCCCCTTCGACAAGACCCTTATAAAATGGGAAATCATGACCGCCGAAGAGAAGCAATGGCTCAGCGCCTACCACCAGGAAGTCTTCGACCGCCTCTCCCCCCTCCTCTCCCCAGCCGAAGCCGCCTGGCTCTCCCAGAAATTATAAATTATAAATGATGAATGATAAATAAAGTAGTGGAGAATGTAGCAGTATCAGTCATTCATCATTTATCATTAATCATTGATAATTAATCATTATTCAAGTTATGGCAATAATTCAAGAAGTAAGGGGTTTCTACCCCGTGATAGGCAAGGACTGTTTCCTTGCGGCTAATGCAGTAGTAGTAGGCGACGTCGTCATCGGTGACGGTTGCAGCATCTGGTTTGGCGCAGTGCTCCGCGGCGACGTCAATTCCATCCGCGTGGGCAATGGCGTCAACATCCAGGACGGCAGTGTACTCCACACTCTTTATGAGAAATCCACTATCGAGATCGGCGACCATGTGTCAGTCGGTCACAACGTTGTGCTCCATGGCTGCAAGGTGGAAGACTACGCACTTATCGGTATGGGAGCCGTTGTGATGGACAATGCAGTTGTAGGCGAAGGCGCCATCGTGGCAGCAGGCTCTGTAGTGCTCAGCAACACCAAGATTGGCAAGCATGAGCTCTGGGCTGGTTGCCCGGCTAAGTTCGTCAAGATGGTTGAGCCTGAGAAAGCCAAGGAGATGAACATCAAGATTGCCAACAATTATCATATGTATTCCACGTGGTATGGCCCACAAGACTGACCTGCCGGTAGCGGTAGACATAAAAGAAGCACGCGACAAGGAGACAGACTTGAGAATCTTGAGCCTGCTCTCCCAGTCGTTTCCCAACGTGCAGGCGGCGAGCACCGAGATCATCAATCTCGAGGCTATCCTCAACCTGCCTAAGGGGACTGAGC
>CAZIAX010000112.1:2576-7548 GCA_964537745.1 uncultured Sangeribacter sp. | reverse complement strand
GCAATGGCGAAATTATCGAAACGACCGTTTTTCTCACATTCCTTGAAAGCGGAAGGAATGGATACCTTACGATTGGTCTCGATACGTGGCGCCCAGAAACTATCGTCGATATGCACCTGGGTGAACGGAACCTCTTTCACCGGAGCATCGGGCACTTCGTACGCCTCAGTGTGGCTGCATGAGACTAAAGCTGCAGCGGCCATCAAGGTGGCGATTGTCAATATGGGTCGAAAGTATTTCATGATTGTGTGGCTGGTTAGTTTTTATGAGCGCAAAGTTAACATTCCTTAACGACAACGGGCCTCACAATCGTCCAAATTAAGGCAAAAAACGTCCAAAAAATCGTGCAAATTGATGTTTTAGACGATATTCGCATAAGTTTGTACGGAATTTGGGTTGAGATTTCAAGTCTTTGTTGTAACTTTACGTTGTGATAATTTGACTAACCTATACACATAAATTATACCCCATGAAAATCTTACCACAGATACTGATTTCAGCTTCCATTGCGGTCATGATGATGCCTGCGAAGGTGTCGGCGAAGAGTGTGAGTGCAGTTTCTCCTTCGGGGTTACTTTCAATAACTCTCGAAGATACTGAGGGAATAAATGTTTCGTTGTCAAGAGCAGGAAAGCTTCTGCTCAGGCCTTCGCACATATACCTTCATTCGGATGGAGATAAATCTTCGACCAAGCATCCTAAGATAGTCAAAAACTCTGTGAAAAAAGGGCGGAAGGAGAGAATAGAGGCTCCTTTCCATCATACTCCGGAGATTAATGCCGAATGGAATGAACTCAAAGTGCTTCTTTCCAATGGACAGACATTGACTTTCAGACTCTTTGATGATGGAGTGGCTTATAGGTTTTCTACTGATAATAAGGGGGAACAGACCATCTATTCCGAGAGAGCTAATTATCGTCTGGCTGGAGATCCTACCTTATATATGGCGCATTCTACCAATGAGAAGAATCCCGAGGCAATGGCCTTTCAGAACTTCTATTCCGTCACTCCCGCTTCATCGGCATCTCCATTGCTTGCATTCTTGCCGGTAGTGGCTGATTATGGCGATGGACTCAAGCTTTCGCTGATGGAAAGTGATGTGGAAGGATATCCCGGGATGTTTGTGAGGGCCGATTCCGTATCAAATACTCTCTATACTCATTTCGCCAAATATCCCGCAAAAACAGATTATTATCCTTGGAGAAAACAGGAATACGTCACTGAAAAAGAATCGTTTATTGCAAAGACAGCAGGTAAGAAGGATTTCCCGTGGAGAATATTGGCAGTTACGACCGACGACCGACAGATGCCTGTCAATAACCTGGTCTATACCCTTGCATCTCCATCTCGTGTGGCTGACACGTCATGGATCAAACCTGGAAAATCGGCGTGGGAATGGTGGAACGACTGGGGGCTGCGTGGAGTTGACTTCCAAGCCGGAATCAATAATGATACCTATAAGTATTTCATTGATTTTGCTGCAGCTAACGATATAGAATACGTGATACTTGACGAAGGATGGTATGACCCAAAGAGCGGCGACATGCTGACGACAATTCCTGAGATAGATCTTCCGATGCTTACGGCCTATGCGAAGGAGAAAGGAGTAGGACTCTGGCTATGGACTGTCTTCAATGTTCTCGACGACCAACTTGAAGCGGCCTGTAAGAAATATTCAGATATGGGAATCAAGGGATTTAAGGTAGACTTTCTTGACCGCAACGACCAGACTGCCACTGAAATGACATATCGCATTGCGGATGCGACTGCCAAGCATGGGCTTATGCTTGACCTTCATGGTTTTTATACTCCCACTGGTCTCAACCGCACCTATCCAAATATCGTGAACTACGAGAGTGTCTTCGGCATGGAGGAGATGAAATGGAGCGATCCATCGGTCGACATGCCGAAATACGATGTCACCTTCCCCTATATACGTATGATGGCAGGTCCGGTGGATTTCACTCCGGGCGCAATGCTCAATGCCTCCAAGGCTGACTGGAAGGCTATCTATTCTTCGCCGATGAGCCAAGGTACGAGATGCCATCAGATGGCCAACTACATAGTGCAGGACTCTCCATTTACCATGCTTGCCGACTCCCCCTCAAACTATTTGGAAAATCAAGAAATCACTGATTTCATCGTAAAAATTCCCACTGTTTTCACTTCTACCAAGGTCTTGGATGGAAAGATGGGAGAATACATAGTCACCTTGCGGGAGGCTCCGGATGGATGGTATATTGCAGGCCAAACTGACTGGACTCCGCGAGACTATACTGTCGACTTGAGCTTCTTGCCAGCCGGTCAGGGATATGAAGTCACTCTCTTCCGCGACGGACCGAATGCGGCTAAGCAAGCACGAGACTACACAGTAGAGACCTTTGCCGCTTATCCCGAAACTAAAAAAGAGATTCATCTTGCCCCTGGTGGTGGCTTTGCCTTAAAAATAAGCAAATAAATTACATCATGAACCATATAAAACTCATATTGCTCTCATTGCTTAGCGTGGTGACTGCGATTCCATCGGAAGCTGCTAAGAATGAGGCTCAGTATAATTCGCCAAGCATCTTTAATCCGATGATACCGGGATATTTTGCCGACCCGACCATAAAGAAATTCGGTGACACCTATTATGTCTATGCCACTACCGACGGCAGCGGAGCAGGTTTCGGACCCGCTCAGCTATGGCAGAGCAAAGACTTGGTAAACTGGACACTTATGCCCATGAATTGGCCGGATTCCCACTGGATTTGGGCTCCGGATGTGATGCAAAACAGCAACGATGGTAAATACTATTACGTCTATTGCCAGCCCTGCAAGATACATGTAGGGGTTGGAGAGACTCCCCGCGGACCATGGCAGAATATCTTGGGCGATAGCGAGGCTGTGCTTATTCCCGACCGTTTTGTGACAAATGCCATCACCCTCGATGGCCAGACATTTGTGGATGATGACGGCTCTATCTATATGTATTGGGGCACTTGGGGCATATATAAAGGATTCGGATGTGGAGCTGGGAAGCTAACCTCTGATATGAAAGGGTTTACTGAGACTCGCCTTATCCCCAATACCGAGGTCACCGACTTCTTCGAGGCTCCATTCGTAATGAAGAAAGACGGGAAATACTATTTCATGTATTCTTCAGGCTCATGCCATGACCACACTTATCGCGTCCAGTATGCAACAGCCGACAGTCCGCTCGGGCCCTACACCTACGAAGGTTGCATCCTGAAGACAAATGCGGATGGCACTATTCATGGGCCGGGGCATCACAGCATACTTCAAGATGGCAATGACTACTACATAGTCTACCATCGTCATGACAATCCTCATTCCAATCGAGGTTTCCATCGCCAAGTCTGCATAGACAAGATGGAATTTGACAAGGATGGCAAAATTCTTCCGATAAAACCGACGCATTCCGGCGTCGGCTACCTTGGCAAACCGACTATCTCAAAAAAGAATCTTGCCTTCGGAAAGAAGGTGAAAGCTTCATCAAGTTATGGTGATAATTTCAAAGCTGAGTATGCTGTAGATGACAACAACGGTACTCTATGGCGTCCTGCCGGGATGGGTCAGGAATGGATAGAGATAGATCTGGGTAAACCAGAAAACATCAAGACTATACTTACACAATGGGAGTATGGGACGCAATTTTACCAATATCTGATAGAGACATCACTTGATGGTGAAAACTGGGAGGTTTTCTCCGATAAGCGAAGCAATCGTCTGTCGGGCTCACCAATGGCAGATTTTGGAGATGCAAAAGCACGCTATGTCCGCATCACTTCCACCGGAGGCGAGAAGGTTGGCTTCAACGGTGCGCTTTGGAATGTCAAGGTTTTTGATACCTATGAGACTGCCTCTCCCCAGCAATGGGTTGGCCTGACCGGTTCTGATTGGAATGGCAGGGAATGGGTCAACAATCAAGGACATCTTGGCGGAAGTTTTCACCTCCTGAAGGGGAAGGCTAACTCACATCGAATTGATGGACGCGCAGCCCTCGTGCTTGATCCTGGTACGAAACTGACACTAAAATCACCGGTTTTATCGAAGAAAATGGCCCATACGGCTTCTGCCTTGAAGCATGCCAAAGGAGAATGGGTGCCGGTGGATCTTGACCTTTCCTTGACGGACGGAGCGATGACAATCTCTGCCCCGGATAATGAACCTCTCGTATTGGCAGACGTGCGCCTTTATAATTGGGAGCTGACGGATGTTGAGAAGAAGTTTGATGCGACCAACCCAATCCGACGCAATGCAGTGGCCGACCGCGAAAGCAGGGGTGTGCTTGTGGATATTAACGCTGACCTTTTCAGTGTTGGTGACACAATCGGATATATACCTAACCATGGCATAGAAGGGTACTTTGAAGCCATAGAAAAGCCCGCATTCATCGAAGAAATTAAGGGTCGGAAGGGAATTCGATTCGATGGCGAGACATTCTTCCGATCCTCGTTTCCATTGCCAGCCACTGTCCGGGATAATGCTCCCTATACGCTCGAGGCAGTCATTCTTAATCCAGGGATGGGCGAGAACGAATGCTATGCCGATTTCACTACCTCTCACGATGAGCTCGAAAAAATCATGGGTGTCAATGGCATTGAACCTCGGTGCGGCGTGATGAACCATTACGGCTGGTATGAAGATGCCGGATGGCAAGATATCTTTAAGGTAACTCAGGATTTCGTCAGCGGTACTGGCAGTAATCGTCCTGACCCGAAACTGATAGAGGCGGAAGCACGTAAGCATGAAGGGGAGTGGCAGCATATATATGTCTGCTTTGACGGTCGCATCGAGAAGGTCTACATCAATGGAAAGCTCGTTAGCGAGAAGGACATACAGCTCCTTGTCAAGCCTGTGCAATTCGTCACTCTTGGACGAAATGCTGAGAATGAATGGCCTTTCACGGGCTACATCCACTCTCTGAAATTCTCTGATGAATACATACCTTTCAGGTAAGGGTCAAGAA
>CAZIAX010000112.1:0-2476 GCA_964537745.1 uncultured Sangeribacter sp. | reverse complement strand
TCAAGAACCAAGGGCCAAGAGTCAAGAACCAAGTATCATTGAAATAAACATAACCTATACAGAAATGAAAAGAATTATTACTGCTGCGATGGTTGCCTCGCTTGTCTTGCCTTTGATGGCCAAGGCCCCAAAGTCGCATCATGGCTATCCGATTGATCCGGTGCCGTTCACTTCGGTGAAGGTAACTGATGACTTCTGGGGTCAACGCCTCAAGGCAAGCCGCGAAGTGACTATCCCTCTCGCATTTAGCAAGTGCGAGGAAACAGGGCGTTATGAAAACTTCGTTAAGGCTGCTCATCCTTGTGATACCATTACAGTCGGAGGTCTCTCTTTCGATGACACCGACGTCTATAAGACTATAGAAGGAGCAAGCTATTTGCTTCAGACTTATCCAGACAAGAATCTTGAGAACTATATCGACAGTGTGCTTGTGATTGTGGCGGCTGCCCAAGAACCGGATGGTTATCTTTACACTTCCCGCACCATGAATCCCAAGCATCCGCATGAATGGGCTGGTTCGAAACGTTGGGAGGCGGTAGAAGAGCTCTCCCATGAGTTCTATAATCTTGGCCACATGGTAGAAGGTGCAATCGCGCACTATCAGGCTACCGGCAAGCGGAATTTCCTTGATATCGCAATGAAATATGCCGACTGCGTCTGCCGTGAGATAGGTGACGGGCCGGGTCAAGTGGCTCGTGTGCCGGGACACCAGATTGCCGAGATGGCACTTGCAAAACTCTATCTCGTGACGGGCGACAAGAAATACCTTGACCAAGCCAAATATTTTCTTGACAAACGTGGATATACTTCACGCACCGATGAGTATTCCCAGGCTCACAAACCTGTGATAGAGCAAGATGAGGCGGTAGGACATGCAGTTCGAGCAGCCTATATGTATGCAGGTATGGCAGATGTGGCTGCCCTGACCGGAGACTCTGCCTATATCAACGCGATAGATAGAATCTGGGACAATATCGTAGGCAAGAAGTATTATATCACCGGGGGTATCGGCGCTACGAGCAATGGCGAGGCTTTCGGAGCCAACTATGAACTTCCCAATATGTCGGCTTATTGCGAGACATGTGCGGCGATTGGTAATGTCTATGTCAACCACCGTCTTTTCCTTCTGCATGGGGATTCCAAATATTATGATGTGCTTGAGCGCACTCTCTACAATGGACTTATTTCCGGCGTGGCTCTTGACGGGGGAGCATTCTTCTATCCCAATCCTTTGGAGTCAATGGGTCAGCATCAGCGTCAGCCTTGGTTTGGATGCGCTTGTTGTCCGTCGAATATCGCACGTTTCATTCCTTCCCTTCCAGGATATGTATATGCAGTGAAGGGTGATGACGTGTATGTAAATCTTTTCATGTCGAATACTGCTGATCTTGATGTGAATGGCAAGAAGGTCGAGCTAAGGCAGCATACCAATTATCCTTGGAATGGTGATGTCACTGTGACTGTAGACCAAAATAAGGCTGGGCTCTTCGACATGAAGCTCCGTATCCCAGGTTGGGTAAAGAACAAACCTGTTCCGAGCGATCTCTACACTTACTCAGATGGTAAGCGTCTTGGATATACCGTTATGGTGAATGGCAAGCCAGCTGATGGCACTTTGACTTCTGATGGCTACTACACTATCTCACGCAAGTGGAAGAAGGGGGATAAGGTGGAGCTTCATCTTGATATGGAGCCCCGCACTGTGAAGGCGCATGCCAAGGTGGAGGCTGATAAGGGTCGTGTTGCGGTGGAGAGAGGTCCGATTGTCTATTGCGCAGAATGGCCTGATAACGACTTTGATGTGTTGAGCATTTTCGTCAACCAGAAGCCCCAGTTCACTCTTACTGAAAAGCCTGAATTGCTTGAAGGAATAGTGGAACTTACTACCGATGGCCAGACACTTGCGTATGACGATAAGGGTCGTCTGACAGTTAATGATGTAAAACTGAATCTTATCCCATATTATGCATGGTGCCATCGTGGGAGTGGGAACATGGCTGTTTGGTTGCCTCAGGAGCTGAGTGCATCGCGTCCTGTAATGCCGCCCACGATAGCATCGCAGAGCAAGATATCCACTTCTTCCAAGATGGGATCGCTTTCTTCGCTCAATGACCGCCTCATACCGAAAGATGAGAACGACCGTTCGGTGCCTTATACGCATTGGTGGCCAAAACAGGGCTCTACCGAATGGATAGCATATGAATTGCCGGAGGCTCAGAAGGTGCAGAGTGCTTCGGTGTATTGGTACGATGATGGTCCGTGGGGTGGATGCCGCGTGCCGAAGTCTTGGAATCTCTATTATCAAGATGAGGCAGGAGAGTGGCAGCCCGTCACTGGTGCAGACAGTTTTGGAACTCAAAAGGGAGCCGCAAATGTCATCAATTTCGATCCGGTGACTACAAAAGCCATGAAGCTCGAAGTCGTCCTTCCAGACGATAACTCCGCCGGTATCTTCGAGTGGCAACTCGACTGATAG
>CAZIAX010000111.1:0-7596 GCA_964537745.1 uncultured Sangeribacter sp. | reverse complement strand
TGGTCTTTGCGGGACTACGATTCATAACGCCGGGCTACGGCATGTTCTATACCCCCAAATGGGGTCCTTCCTTGGGCAATCGCTTGGGTTGGATCTTGATGGAGGCTCCAGTCTTCATCTGTATGGCTATCCTCTGGGCTTGCTCTCCCCGACGGGCTGAGACTGCTCTAATCGTTATGGCCTCCCTCTTTATGCTGCATTATTTCCAACGTTCTTTTATCTTCCCGCTGCTTATTAAAGGGAAAAGCCGTATGCCCCTCTGTATTATACTGATGGGGTGCATATTCAATGTGGTGAATGCATATCTGATCGGCGGCTGGCTCTTCTACGTCGCTCCAGCCGATGAATATTCCATTGGGTGGCTGCTGGCTCCAAAATTCATCATCGGCACCCTGATTTTCTTTGCCGGAATGATTATCAACCTGCATTCCGATTATATCATCCGCCATCTTCGCCAGCCAGGCGACCGCCGCCACTATATCCCGAAAGGGGGAATGTTTCGCTTCGTTTCCTCTGCCAACTACTTTGGAGAGTTCACCGAGTGGGTAGGATATGCAGTGCTCACATGGTCGTTGCCAGGTGTCATATTCGCTCTTTGGACCTTTGCCAACCTCGCACCACGTGCCCGTTCGCTCTATGGCCGATATGAGAAGGAATTTGGCGAAGAGTTTACAAACCTCAATAGAAAATACTTAATACCTTTCATATGGTGACCAGCCACGAAAGACTCTTCACTCCAGGGAAAATAGGTCCCGTGGAGATTCGCAACCGCTCCATACGCAGCGCAGCTTTCGAAGGAATGGGCAAAGACAATAATCCCACAGAAATGCTCCGCGATTATCATTGGAGCGTAGCTGAAGGGGGAGTGGGAATGACCACTTTGGCTTATGCCGGAATCAACCGGTCGGCCCTCTCTTTTGATACTCAATTGTGGTTGCGTCCTGAGATTGTCGGCTCACTCCGTGAGATTACAGATGGCATCCACGAGCGAGGCGCGAAAGCTTCTATCCAGATTGGACATTGTGGCAATATGACCCATATCAAGACTGCCGGTGGAATACCGGTAGGCGCTTCGACTGGATTCAATCTGTACTCTCCCACTATAGTGCGAGGCTTGAAGAAAGATGAGCTTAAGCAGATGGCTTGTGACTTTGGCGATGCAGTGCGTACTGCTCGCGATGCAGGGTTTGACTGCGTGGAGGTTCATGCCGGACATGGCTACCTTATCTCCCAATTCCTCTCGCCTTACACCAACCACCGGCGAGATGAGTTCGGTGGCGACCTTGATTCGCGCATGCGCTTTATGCGTATGTGTATGGAGGAAGTGATGAAGGCTGCCGGAAGCGACATGGGCGTGTTGGTAAAGACCAATATGCGCGATGGCTTCAAGGGTGGTCTTGAGATTGATGATTGCCTTGCGGTTGCCAAGGAAATAGAGAATCTTGGTGCGCATGCCATTGTGCTTAGCGGAGGATTTGTAAGCAAGGCCCCGATGTATGTCATGCGCGGTGAAATGCCCATCTACACGATGACCTACTATATGAAGCTTTGGTGGCTGAAATATGGAGTGCGCATGGTGGGCAAATATATGATTCCCAAAGAACCTTTCAAACCATTGTATTTCCTTGAAGATGCGAAGCGTTTCCGCTCTGAGCTGAAGTTGCCTCTCGTCTACGTCGGAGGCGTTGTGGATGGCGAGAGCATGGACAAGGCTCTCTCTGAAGGGTTTGAGTTTGTGCAGATGGGGCGTGCGTTGCTGCGTGAGCCGGATTTCGTCAATCGTCTGGCTGCTGAGGCTGCGCATCATTGTGGCTGCGAGCATATCAATTATTGCATTGCCCGCATGTATAGCCGCGAGATGGCCTGCCATTGCAAGGTCTCCGATCTCCCTGCAAAAATAAAAAAAGAAATCGAAAATATAAGAACCAAGGGTTCAACCTTCCCCCATAAACCTATAAACCCATAAACCTATAAACCATCTTAAGATATGAAAGAGGATTTATCTGGAAAATGGGCTGTGGTGACTGGTGCCGACGGTGGCATCGGGATGGAGTTTTGCCGTGCGCTTGCACGTCGTGGCTGCTCGCTTGTGATGGTCAGCGTGACGGTTGACCCTCTGACCCACGCTGCATTGGCAATAGCCCGGGAGTATGAAGTCAAGGCTATCCCGTTGACTCTCGACCTTACGGATCCTTCCTCAGTCTCTATGTTGGCTGCATTCTTGTCTACCAAAGGAGTTGAGGCTGACTTTGTCATCAACAACGCTGGAATCTTCAGTTTTCGTGAACTTGCTGAAACCTCCGAGGAGAAAATCAACTGCTTCATCGACCTTCATGTGCGCGCTACCACGATGCTTTCCCTCTTCTTTGCCCGTAGGTTTAAAGCTCGAGGTAGCGGTAGGATACTCAACATGTCGTCGATGTCTTGCTGGATGCCTATGCCGGGGCTTGCCATGTATGCCTCCACTAAAGCATATATACGTGTCTTTACCCGTTCGCTGCATTATGAACTTAAGGATTATGGTGCGACGGCCACTGTTGCGGCCCCTGGTGGCATCGCAACATCTCTGTTTGGACTTCCCGACAATTTGATGCGCTTGGCAGTTGGAATAGGTGCAGTGGAAAAGCCGGATAAGTTCGCGGAAAAAGCAGTCAAGGCGATGCTCAAGGGAAAGAAGCAATATATAAATGGATTTGTCAACCGCCTCGCCATTTTCTTCGTAGGCATTACCCCCACCTGGGTCAGAATGCAGGTCAAGCGGCGCCTTCTCGACCGCGGCATCACCAAGTAATCTATGATTCTCAATTCTCAATTCTCAATTGGCTACGCCCAAGCTAAAGCAAGTCTCAATTCCCAAAAGATAACTCCATGGGTGGCATTCATTGCCTCCCTTGTAGTCTACTGGCTTACGGTCGATTCCGGAGCTTCCTATTGGGATTGCCCTGAATATCTGATGACAGCACTGCGTCTTGAGGTGGGGCATCCCCCCGGCAATCCGGGGTGGGCATTGACTCATAGGTTTGTATCCTGCTTCTTCTCCGACCCTGCCCTTCAGGTTCGCGTAGTCAATATGATGTCGTGCCTCTTTACAGCTCTCTCTGTCATGCTTCTATGCTCCATATCTATCTCCGTGATGCGCTGGATTTGGCCAAAGAGGAGAGGTGGCGTATGGCGCACATCCGCTATATCAATCTCGTCATTGGCAGGGTCTCTCTGTTTTGGATGGTCCGACTCGGCATGGTATAGCGCTGTTGAGGCTGAGGTCTACGCTATGTCCCTTTTCCTTTCTGCTCTAACGGTCTGGATGGCTATTAAGTGGGCATTTCAGTTTAATAAGGGTGCCCGCGCCCGCTGGCTTGTAGCGTTGATGTATGTGATAGGGCTGTCGTTGGGTGTCCATCAACTGAATCTTCTTGTCCTTCCTGCCATTGCCATGGTGATGGCTTTCAGCATCCGTGGTCGTAGAAAAACTGGATTCTTCCGCGTTGCGCTGGCTATTGTTGTGGGTTGTGCCGTGGTGGCCCTTATTCTGAGGGGCTTGATGCCATGGTCAGTGGCATTGGCTGGATATGCCGACATGATAGCCGTCAACTCCTGGGGTTCCCCCTATTGGACGGGAGCGATAGCGTTTTGGGTTCTCTCTCTTGCGATTGTCGTTCTGATAGCTGTGCTAACATCTACACGCTATCGGAATCTCTCGACCGCTTTCTGGAGCTTGGCTGCTGTAATGGTAGGTTTTTCGGTATATATACTTATCCCTATACGTGCGTGGGCTAATCCCCCTATTAATGAGGGGAATCCTTCCGATGTGTTTCGCTTGGCCGACTATCTTGACCGCCGTCAATATGGAAAGGCTCCGCTCTTCTATGGGCGTACCCCTTATAGCCGAGTGATGCGAAAGGAGTCGATCTCCATCAATGAGAATGGGGATACGGTCTATGATTATTCCTGGAATGCCCTCGACGTTAAGGGCCGTGATATGCGCCCTATGGTGCGAGGAGGCCATATCCCGAATCGTTCTACATTCCTTACTGAAGCAGACCGCGAGCTCAATGGGAGGATTGCTGCCAATGACTCGATAAATGGGTATGTTGTCTCCGGTATTCGGTCCGAGGCCCATATGACGCCCGAACTCGACATGTGGTTTCCGAGAATTTACGCCTCCTCTCCTGATGATATTGAAGCATATGGGGCCTGGACAGGTATGGATTCCGCCAATATGGTGCGTGTAAGGATATCTGAGGCCTTCGATTCTCGTGGCCACCCTGTGCCTATGCGTGCCGCAGATGGCACGCCCATTGTGAAATATGCCTTGCGTCCTTCCTATCTTCATTCCCTGGCCTATCTCGGCGGCTATCAGATAGGATATATGTATTTCCGATATTTGATGTGGAACTATTCCGGACGTCAGAACGATGTGCCATCTACTGGCGAACTCGACCATGGCAATTTTATCACAGGTATTCCTCCGGTCGATGACTTGATGCTGGGATCGCAGTCTACCCTTCCTCCGGAACTTAATGAGGAAAATGAAGGACGCAATGTCTATTGGGCCATACCGTTCTTGTTGGGCGTTGTCGGATTGGTATGGTTGTTCCATGGCTCGCGCAGAGGTCTCCAGACTGTACGTATGCGGCAGACTGCGTGGGTGTCGCTTGTGCTGTTCCTAATGACGGGGATTGCTATTGTATTCTATCTCAATCAGTCTCCTGGCGAACCTCGCGAGCGCGATTATTCGTTTTTGGGCAGTTTCTGGACCTTAGCCCTCTGGATTGCCTTCGGTATGCTTCTTCTGCTGCGCTCGGTTCGCAGTCGTTGGGCGAGGGGAGTGGCGCTTTGTGCCGTTTGCGCTGTCCCTTTGTGGATGCTGGCTCAGAATTGGGACGATCACGACCGCAGCCATCGGTCGGCGACTCTCGACTATGCCTCCAACCTTCTCGAGTCGCTCGAAGAGGATGCTATCCTGTTTGTAGATGGCGATAACTATATCTTCCCCCTTTGGTTTGCGCAGGAGGTGATGGGTGTGCGTCGCGATGTTACTGTAGTCTGCAATGCTTACCTTGGCAGCGACTGGTATGTGTGCCAATTGATGACTCCACGTTACGAGTATGATGGTCTGCGGATGACCGGGACTGAGGGAGATATAGCACTTGGTAACTTCAACCTTGTGCGTTTCCCATCTGCTGAGTCTGATACAGTGAGGGCAGTTGAAGCCCTGAGTGCCCTTTATGCGGATAGCGCGGCAACCCCTTCTTTCAAATCCCGTTGGCTCATTATGGGCAAGGACTCGACCGACAGTTGGGTGTTTGATATGCTGTCGATTCCAGGAAAGTCTGCCCGTTCGCTTGCTGGGCTTCGGGAGATAGCCGAGATAGATATAGTGGCTACCAATGCAGCCTCTCGCTATCCGCGCCCTGTATACTGGCATCAGAGTTTGTCGAAAAATAAGTACATCGGTTTTTATCCGTTCACCCGGCAGGCACTCTTCACCCGTCGTCTGATGCCGCAGGTGCCTGACTCTGTAGTGCTGATAGAAGAGGCTCTCAATGCTCTGCCTCTTATGAAATGGGGAGGGATGGATGCGATGTCCTACCCGGGTCCTGACGTTGCGTCGCAGGCTGCTGGCCAAAGGTCATCTCTTGTCCGGCTTGCCGAGTCTCTTGCCGCGGACGGACGCCATGACCAGGCTCTGCATGTGGCAAAGTCGGCCTTGGTGCGCTATCCATCGCGTATAGTACCCTTCACCATCCGCCATCATGCCGACACTGCCTACTTTGAAGCCCGTCAGTTGGCCACAGTCCTGGCTCGTTCCGGCGAGGCTTTGGGCGACACTTCGGCTATGTCTATGGCAAAAGAAATCCTAAAAGAAGACTCCCTCCGCACCGCCTCCTTCCGCCACTACCGCCAGTCGCTCCCCGGCTGGCGCCGCTCCGCCCTCTCCCCCTCCTCTCGCAACCACACCATCCTCCCCTAAGATTGTGGTTTTACTGCGTAGCCGTGGAATGGAGGCGTCCTCGCCTCCGCCATACCGAAGCCCCCTAACTATGGCCCGACCCTTCCGTGATCCTTCTGTCCGTTCTGTGCTGTAAGATCAGCGCCTCCCCAAAACGCTGTGTGTAGCCAAAAATAAAAGTTCTGTGCACTTCTGCTCGTTCCGCGCTGACCTAAAGAGCTGTGCCTAACCTTCTCCCATCGCGCGACTTTCGGTAACTTTCTAAGAAGAACCTAAGAAATATCTATAGCTTTAGCATCCTCCACATCATTCGGGGGCAGGATGTAGTCAGAAACCTTCTCTGAAGAAATCACAGATTTCCCTAACTGCGACTCCAGTTTCTCTCTTGCAGCTTTTGCCACATCACCACCCTGTCGGGCAATGTTGGCATTGGCCATGTATCCTTTTGGTGATTTTTCTTTGGATAATTCAGTTGCAGAGGCCTCCGCAAGGGTATTTAAAGCCAACTCAATATTGGTCATATTGTCTCGCAGGTTCTCTTTCTTTAAGCCCTTATGCTGCTTGTATTCTTTGGTGCTTTTCCCGCTCCATTGACGAGTTATTATGTCTGTAAGAGTCGCGAATTGCACACCTTCTTCGACTCCGCCACGTTTCCACTCATCAGTCAAGGCTTTTCGAACTTCAATAGAGCGGATCCGCTGGTTTATCCAGTTTTCAGAATACCCCAGCCTTCTATAATCATGTATAGCCTGTTCGATTGAAAGCTCAGGATCCTGCATCTGGTCAAGACGTTGCTTGGCGATTTCCGCTACCCAGAGCTTAAATGGCTCAGCCTTCGGAGATGGTATCGACTGTATCAGACGGAACAATCCCTTTGTGTCAGTGACATTTTCCTTATGCATTTTCCCATCAGCACTCTTAAGGGGAAGTAGGGTACAAATTGTACCCCAGTTGGCTTTTAGTTCAGGATCTCGCGCCTTCATCTTTTTGATATACTGCTTTGGATCAGCACTATCCGTCAGTACAGCCACAACATCAACCACGGAGAAATACCATTCCTCCTTTTCTTCATCCCATACCGTACGCACCTTGCGCTCCTCAAATATCTGGATATTTTGTTTGCTCATGATAAAGATTATTAGACTGCAAATATAGCAATATTTTTTGACATTCCCAATACCGCGTAGCCGTGGAATGGAGGCGTCCCGCCTCCGCCGAGCCGTCTCCCCCTAACTATGGCCCGACCCTTCTGTGATGCTTCTGCATTCTGTGCTGTAAGATCAGCGCCTCCCCATGCAACTGCGTAGCCAAAAATAAAGTTCTGCGCACTTCTGCAAGTTCTGCGCTGACCTTAAAGATCTGTGCCTAACACCCCCCATTCGTGCCGACACTCACTAACTATGGCCATGCACTTGAAGATTGGCTTATTTAAGCACGGTTCGTGTGTCCGCGACCCGTCCCATACTGCGTAGCCACTTGGTTCTTGACTCTTGGTTCTTAACCCTTAACCCCCGTCATCATCCGGTGCCATTTCCGATACCCGAAGAAAGCAATGACAGTATAGATGGCGTAGAGGACAGCATAGAGCGGTATCCCTTTATACCAGTAGAGACACGTGCAGACAGCATCTACCAATATCCAGG
>CAZIAX010000110.1:0-7640 GCA_964537745.1 uncultured Sangeribacter sp. | reverse complement strand
AAAGGAATATTGACTTTGGCTTTCGGGACTTTTGCTCTCGGCATGACTGAATATGTGATGATGAGTATTCTCCCCGATTTGGCCAATACATTTCATACAAGCATCTCAAATGCCGGCCACCTCATCTCATCCTATGCCATAGGGGTATGTGTCGGCGCTCCTCTCTGCGCTATTTTCCTGCGCAATTGGGAGCTTCGAAAAATACTTATAGTGCTTATGGCTATATTGGCAGTCGGCAATATACTTTTTGCCATGAGCCAGACATTCGAGATGGGACTTGCAAGCCGTTTCATTTCCGGACTGTCACACGGTGCATTTTTCGGCACCGGGTCGATTGTGGCAAGCCGCCTGATGCCCGACAAGCAGACTACCGCTGTGTCTCTCATGACTCTCGGAATGACCACCGCCAACTTGGTCGGCATCCCGCTGGGAAGCTTCATCGCCAACACCCTCAACTGGAGATGGATATTCATGTTCAACGCCGCTTGGGCCTTAGTGACAATGCTCATGTTCATGTTTGGAGTGAAAAGCGTCGGCAGCCTGCCACGCACAAGCGTAGCCGGAGAATTCAAATTTCTCAAAAGCCCAGCTCCTTGGATTCTGATTCTTTTCACTATCCTTTGCCAAGGCGGTTGCTTCTCAATGTATTCCTACGTCACTCCCATCATGGGCAAGGCCGGACTCGCTCAAAAATACATCCCTATCTTTATGATATTGGTAGGAGCCTCCATGAGTATCGGCAATTACGTGGCCGGTGTACTTTCCGACAAATTCACTCCAGGGAAGATTGCCCTTGTGGTCGCAATAATTATGACGGGTGTACTTCTATCCATCTACTTTGAATCATCAAGCATGATTCTGACAGCAATATCGGTATTGATTGCTACAGCTTGCCTATTTGCAATGTCATCACCTATGCAACTTCTTCTTCTGAAGTATTCTCCCGGCGGCGAACTTATGGGAGGAGCGGCCGTTCAGATAGCATTCAACCTTGGCAATGCCATCGGCGCCACAGTCGGAGGCATCGCCCTCTCAAAGACCGGTTTCCCGGCCACTGCCTCTCTCTATGGCACAGCTCTGGCAGCTGTATCAATCATCACAATGGTCTTCTTCATCCAGAAAATCGCATCCAAGGCTCAGACACATACCATAGCCGAATAAAATTCTGAACGTCAAAGCATAAGCCGGGGCAGCACTTCTACAGTGCCGCCCCGGCTTCATATAATACTTCAGAAAAATATTCTGCGTTCTATATCACTTATTTCACCATAAGCTTGAATGTCTTGTCGGCCACTTTCACGATATACATTCCGGCAGGCACTTTGACATTCTTGGACCCTGCGAAGGCTGCCATCTTCACGCCATTTGCTGCTACGATGCTTACCTTTGCATCATCGGGAGCATTGACCTTGATCTCGCCATTCTCACCTCTTGCGCTGACAGCGCTTGCCACATTAGCCATCTCAACTGCTGTAGTGCTGAAATCGACATAAGCAGCCGGAGAGAAATCGGAATAAGCTATATCAGTGTCATTTGAGTGAACAGCTGTGATTGAATATGCTGCTGAGCAGTTGGGAGCCAGAGCCTCAGTGCTCTTAAGGCGATAGGAAGTGGCATCAGTGTTATAGGAATCACGCTGAGAGAGCACCTTGTCACCCTTCTTCAGATTCTGAGTGATCTCGACATAATCGATGAAGAAATCATTCTTGCCCAAAGTATAGAAAGCGATGAAGTCAAAGTCTGTGCCTGATGTGAACTCAAACTCATAATCCTGATATTCATCCGTCAGAGGAGCTGAATAGCCTTCGCCCTTGGAGTTCACCACACAAAGATAGTCACCTTCGGTGCTACAAGCCGATACCAACAGGCTGAATTTGCCGTCATTATTAGCAAGCGACAACCATGGAGTCTGCAGCTCACCGCCATATCCCCAGAATGGCATGCCTACACCACCGATAGCCTTCTGGGCAAGGGCGCATAGATAGCCCACCCAACCGGGATTGTCGCAGAATTCATCGAGGCTAATGAACTCAAAATTGTCAAATACCATTGGGTCATTTACAGAAAAACCGTAATCCACCTTCTCAAATGTCTCTTTGAGCACAGTGTAGTTATCTACATCCTCAGGAGCAGTATAAGCAAGGAATGTGTTGACTACATATTCCTGAGCCTTTGGAGTTGCTTCCCAGTTGGCAGTATACTCACCGGTGCTTGGGTCAACGTCAGAAGCAGCCAGAGTGACGGGAGTAGACACGCCGAAGGCATATGTGCATGCTATTGGATCGCCTGAATCCAGTCCGAGCTCAGGATTACGGGCTGTCACGTCATAGTAATAATCACTGTATGGATCAAGTCCGGTGAATACATATGATGTTGCCTGCACGGGCAGATTTGTCACAGCATAGTCTTTCTCACATGGAGTCAATGTCGTAATCTTTATGTCGTCGACTGCGATGTAGGCATCGTCAAACAATTCACTCATGTCAAGCCGGATCTTGTAGTATTTTCCTCCCTGATATTCCAAAGCAAAGGTGATGTCGTCATAATCAGTCATCTCGTCGAGGAAGTACTCATCAAAGTAGAGGCAACCGAAGCCTTCCCACTTATAGCCATCCCATCCGGAGAATCCAAGACGTCCGGGGAAATAACCGTCCTCATCTTCTTCGCCAAACAACTGGAGTTTCATTGTCACTGACGTGATGGGAGCACCAGTAGACGGAGAAGTAATGGTCTGACCGTCAGCATCAAAACAGAAAGCATTTGATTCAAAGCCGTCAGCCTCGGTCAAAAGACGCGGGGTGGCACCATTGAAATCAAACTCCCAGCCTTTCGGGAAGTTGGGGTCGTCCATGTTGATAACGCCGTCGGTGTTGTTGACATCATCGAAGTTGCATTCCATTTCGCCCGGACCGTCAGAAGTTGGCACTTCGCGCCAACAGGTAAGCAGGTATTCCGACGCATTCTTCACAGCTGACCAGTTTGCGGTAAAGCCATCAAGAGTGAAAGAAGAGGCAGCCAGAGGAGTTGGGTCAGGCATGAAGTTATTGTTGATAGTCACTTTTATTTCACTGATGAGCATCTGGCTACGTGTGTTGAACTGAATGAAGCAATCATCACCGCCATAAGTATTGATGTAGGTCCACTCATAGTCATGCCACTCGCCATCTTTGGGAATAAATTCCATATCAGCATAATAAGGGCTTTCAGCCGAAGGAGGAAGTGGCTGGGGATCCTCCCAAGGGGATTGACACATGGCACAGATAAACAATCCCTCATCATCTTCTTCGGTATACTCATTGTCAATCACCTTGACCTTAACCGAAATATGAAGTTCACCTGAATAGTCACCCATAGGAGTCTGAATCATACCGCCCATACCTGGATATGCGAGCGCACACATTCCTCCGGCTGTACAAGTGGCGTAACCGCCCCACATCTTCTTATCCTGCATTCTATCAGGATTGATGTCGAAGTTGTATTCTCCGATATAAAATCCTTCAATATCGCCAAGATAGATGGGATTCTCAGGAGATCCTTCGGTCCAAAGGCTGAAATCCTCATAAATCAGCACTTCCTCATCCTGATTATTCTCAGCACGGGTCACCCTCTTCTTGCTGGAGAATGCCGTCTTGTCGAGCGACTTGAGCGACTCAGGCATCGCAAGTTTGGTCGGCGTGCCCGGCTTGCGCTTCATAATCAAATCAGAGCCTGCAGAAGCTTTCGTCTGGGCAACTGAAGATTTGCGGTTAGGAACTGGGGAAACAGACTCCTGGAATCTTGGCACTGCTCCCGCTGTGACTACCATTGCGACTGCCGCTGCCGTCATGGATTTTTTAAGTAAGCTGTTGTTCATTCGATAACAGTTTAAAGGTTAGAATATGCGCATGTCCTCATCGAGAGGAGCATGCACGTTGATTTATGACGGCAAAGTTATTTACAAAATGCTACAAATTCAAGTTTTCATTGACAAAATTTGACTGATTTTACAAAATAGCACAAAGTTACAGCACAATCACGCTGTCATAATACAACAATATGCTTTCACCCTACTGGTCTTGCGACGCGCCCTTCTCATCGCTCATTCTCGCTATTTTCATATATACGGCCGGAGTAAGACCTGTATGTTTTTTGAAGACATTGTTGAAATACGTCCGGGATTTGAATCCCAATCCCAAGGCAATCGACTCAATGGTCTGGTTGTTGTAGGCAGTCTTGTCTGCAAGTCTTCGGCAAGCCTCACGCAGGCGATATTCGAGCAGCAGCGTCTTGAAATTCGAACCGGAGCAATAGTTGATGGCTGCCGACACCAGATAGTATGGCTCGCCGATTATCTCCGCAAGCGAACGAATGGAAAATTCATCGGAGTATATTTCCTGTGATGATTCCAATACTCCCTTCACTTGAGCGAAAATCTCCTGTGCCCGTTCTGGAGAGATTCCACCGGCCGGACCGTTCTCTTCCTTATTGTCATTCTCCTGTCCGTCGTCGCCAGACACGGCATCACTACTTTCAGTCTCCTCAATTTTCTGCAGATGTGGTTTGCCTTGCCTGAGGTCATCTTGAAGCCTCTTGTAAAGCAGGAGATTGGCCTCATACAATTTCTTTTGGTTTCTTACGTGCACGACCAGACCAATAATCACTATCAATGCGACAATACCCACGCATATGGCAATCGTCTCATTCTGGCGCTTCTTAGTGGTAAGTTTCCTTACATTGTCATGAGCCTCCTCAAGCCCGGTGATGAAAGCGATATCCTTGACCCGTGTGATGTTGTTGAGATGTTGCAGCGAGTCTTTGACATGAAGGTATCTATAATCGTAAGCATGCGACACATCTTTGTTTCCGGCCGACGCGTAGTAGTCGCTAAGACCTTTAAGAGCAAAAAGAATGTATTCCTGATACTGGCGATCGTTGGAAAAGGCAAGCATGGAGTTTAGAAGAATCGGGATGCTGTCGGTCTGCTCACTCAGCTTCATAGTATTGATTTTCATCTTCAGCGCGAGCAAACGGAGTTTCTCGTCGGTTGTCTTCATTTGAGAAGAAAGCGCAATGGCACGATTGAATTCCTGTATCATTCCATCGTAATCCTTCTCCTGCATAAGTTCCAAAGCCCTCAGGAAGCATTTGGTATACTCCAATCCTATGGTAGAATCTCCATCAGCAGCATCTGCATTTATGTCATATTGACGAATCAGTTGGAGGTCGCTTCTTACGATATCCGACATTCCCTGCTCCAAGGCAGTCTCGCAGAGGTTGACGATAGCATACTGCACCAGGGTATTGTTGTGGCTATCTATAGCCGTCTGCAGTGCTTCACTAAAAAGCATAGGCGGAGAGTCTATCGGAGAGTCGCCTATATCTACATATTGCAGCACACAAGCCATTCCCATATAGATATATGGCAATTGACTCGCCATGTCATGCTCCTTACTTATCTTAAGAGCTTTGACAAGAGCCGTATAAGCTCTGGCGTAGTCGTAGTAAGACTCGCGCCATAGATAACTAATGTTTATAAGTGCCGACACCGCAGCCTCCGCATCGCCATAAGAAGGATTGCTGTCATAGCGATTGACTACGATAGAGAGGCACATCATTGCACTGTCGGGCTCCGTCTGAGCGGATTTAAGATATTCCGACCCCTTTTTGAGCAAGGACTCGGTGCTCATGCCAGAAAATGACTCATGGTCATAGGGATTGAATACCCCACGAGCTTTCAGAGGGACAGAATAAGCCGACAGCGACACAAGCAATGGGCATAAGAGAAGAAATATATGTCGTAATATCAACATAATCATAAAAAAATGAACATTGGAAAGCAACTTTCCAATGCAAAGATAACAAATAAATCATTACCATCAAAATAAAATAATAACTTATGGAGCCGCGTTGTAATAGAAACATTTATGAATATCAATATG
The DNA here is from genome assembly GCA_964537745.1 of uncultured Sangeribacter sp. GTDB lineage: Bacteria > Bacteroidota > Bacteroidia > Bacteroidales > Muribaculaceae > Lepagella. Next base: position 1,722 of record CAZIAX010000110.1, on the reverse strand, counting down.
AATTTTGCGAAATATAAACCTTTGGTCGATATCGTATCGATGATAATGCTGTTGGTGGCAATCGTCACCGGTTTCATGCTGCATAAGGAAGTTTGGCATCTCCATCTATTCAATGACCATTCCCTCTGGAGCATCCATGAAGCGGTAGGACTGGTTCTTTTGGTGTTTGTGGCCGGCCATTGCCTTCAGCATTCATTTTGGTTTAAGAACTACGCTAAAATCAAACCAGACAGGAAAAGAGTAACCACTATTTTGCTGATCATCGGCATAATAGTTGCCATCAGCGGTATTATTCTTATGTGCGGAAGCCGATCAGAACTCATCTCCCATATCCATTACGTCTGCGCCATCCTATTCACAATCATATCCATCGGCCACATAGCCAAACGCTGGAAAATCCTCAAAAACCTCCTGTAAGCACATAGCTTTTTATCTTATGAAATAACATCCTCCCCAGCTCGGAGAGCTGTTATTGTGCCGAAACCCCAGGCTTCAGCCTGGGGCAAGACGGACTATGCTCAGTAGCCTCGGAGAGGCGCTTCGTGATGCGCAATAGCATTAAGCGAACAGACACTAAAGGAAAAGCGTTTTATTCATAAACCCAATTAATCAAAAAAACTATGACAGAACTCGAAGCATTACAGAGCAGACATTCAGTAAGAAAATATCAGGATCGGCCACTTGAAGCAAGCGACGTAGCCGCCCTTCAGGAGGAAATTGAAAAAATAAACAAGGAAGGCAACCTTCACATGCAGTTGGTGCTCAACGAAAGAAAGGCTTTCAAAGGTTTTCTTTCATATGGCTCATTCTCCAACGTGGCGAACTATATCATGGTAGTCGGCAAGAAATCCGAATCTCTCGAATACCGCGCCGGCTATTATGGCGAGAAACTTGTACTGTTTGCCCAGAGCATAGGCCTCAATACATGTTGTGTCGGCTTGACCTACAAGAAGGTAGATGGAGCTTTTGAAGTCGGCAGCGATGAGAAGGTGGTGCTTTGCATCGCAGTAGGATATGGAGAGGCCGACGGCTACCGCAGCCACAAGATCAAACGCCCCGACCAAGTCAGCAACGTCACCCCAAATTCACCGGAATGGTTCAAGAAAGGAGTGGATGCGGCGCTTCTCGCCCCGACAGCTGTCAACCAACAGAAATTCTATTTCGAATACATCCCTGAAGACAAGGTAAAGCCCAGCAAAGGCACCTCACTTGTAGGCTACACCAAAATCGACCTCGGCATCGCTATGTATAACTTCGAAGTAGGAGCCGGACGCCAGAATTTCCACTGGGTTGACTCACCACTTTGAGCAGACACTTATCAGAGTCAAGCACTAATCTCACTCTTTTAAACTTATAAACTTCAACTATCGCTTACGAAAGTTGAGTCTTTGATACTATGGGAAAACTATTAGAAAAGCGCAAAGCTGTCAGTCATTTTGGAAAACTACCTGATAGCGGGACTATCGAACACTGCACGATGAGCAGTGATGTATTGGGTGTAAACAAAGATTTCTCAGTTTATCTACCCAATGGATATGACGACTCCAATGCCCGCTATCCTGTATTATATCTCCTGCATCCCGCCGGCGCAACGCATGAAATGTGGATAAGCATCGGTCAGATACCTCAGATTGCTGATGATGCAATCCGCTCTGGCATGATGGCTCCTATGATAATCGTGCTTCCCGATGCAAGTGGCGAAGCTGAGTTTCATCTCGGCAA
>CAZIAX010000109.1:0-7701 GCA_964537745.1 uncultured Sangeribacter sp. | reverse complement strand
CTGCCCGCGCTGATTATCGCCACAAGAAGCAGTCAGGTGGTAGCGGTCAGTTCGGCGAAGTTCACTTGATCATCGAGCCTTACACAGAGGGTATGCCCGAACCTGACAGCTACAAGTTCGGTAGCCAGGAATTCAAGATGAATGTCCGCGACAAGCAGGAGATACCTCTCGATTGGGGTGGCAAGCTCCTCGTCTACAACTGCATCGTGGGCGGCGCAATCGATGCGCGCTTCATTCCTGCAATTGTGAAAGGACTCATGGACCGCATGGAGCAGGGTCCTCTTACCGGTAGCTACGCCCGCGATGTGAGAGTAATGATCTACGACGGCAAGATGCACCCGGTAGATTCAAATGAAATCTCCTTCCGCCTTGCAGGACGAAACGCATTCTCTCAGGCATTCCGTGAGGCTAATCCGAAGATTCTCGAGCCTATCTATGATGTAGAGGTTCTCGTTCCGGATGATTACCTTGGCGACGTAATGAGCGAGCTTCAGGGTCGCCGCGCCATAATCATGGGTATGGACGCAGAACACGGAATCCAGAAACTCCAGGCTAAGGTGCCTTTGAAAGAAATGGCAAGCTACAGCACAGCTCTCAGCTCCATCACAGGAGGACGCGGCTCATTCTCTATGGAATTCGCTGGCTACGAGCTCGTGCCAGGGGATGTACAGGAGAAGCTGCTGAAGGCTTACGCTGAGTCACAGACTGAAGAGTAAGTATATAACCCACTAACTTATCTTTTGAAATCCGGCTTTCACCGCGCGTGGAAGTCGGATTTCTTTCACTATTCGCAGGCGAATAGTGAGGTATGGGTTTTGGGTTTATAGGCTAATGGGTAATAAGGGAATTAATAATTGTTAAAGAAAATTTGGACCTTAAACTTTTTGCTATGTTTTAGCTCTATATAATAAACGAAGCATTAACAGGATAGCCGAGGCAGTTGCTGAAGCTTCCATAAAAACAAACTGAGTTATGAAGAAAATTTTACTTATCGTGGCTCTCTCCCTCTCGTTAGGAATTGGAAATATATATGCCGATGGCAATCATCGAGGCAGCAATAAAGGTAGCCATAAGACGGAGCACAACATAGGCTCCCGTCCTGGCAATAAAGACAAGCATGATAAAGGCAAACTGCGTCCAGGCAACCATGGCAACCACAACGGCAACTATCGCCCCGGCAATAACACAAAACCTGCCAATAACTATCGTCCCGGCAATAACGGCAACCATTATGGGAACGGCGGACACAGTGCTCCGCGTCCCGGAGCCGGAGCAGCATATCGTCCGGCCGTCCGGCCAACGCCTCCGCCGCCACATCTGCGTCCAGTGCCTCCGAGGAACCCCCGTCCGTATGTGCCGCCGATTCCAAATCCGAATCTCGCATACGTCATAAATACAGCCAACGTCATCTTCAACGGACTGATCATGAGCAATGTCAACATACCTACTTTCAGGGTGCTTGACTATGGATATGCCCGCGATGCCTGGAACGTCTACTATCTCGGTCGTGTGCTTCCTGGAGCAGACCCGGCTACCTTCGAGATCCTTCCCAATGGATATGCACGTGATGCCTGGACCCTCTACTATTATGGACGGCCCATATAAGGTTTATAGGGTTATAGGTGTATAGGGTTATAGGGTTATGGGATGGTTGATGTATGGGGTAACGGGTTTATGGGTTTACGATAGATGAGTAAAACGAACCGATAAGTCTGCTTTGAAAAAGGCAGACTTTTTTTCTCAAAAAATATTGCGGGAATTGTAAAAAATTATTAATTTTGTATCCCGTTATGAAGAAAGGATTCGACAACGACAAGTATCTCAAGATTCAATCCGAACATATCCAGGAGAGAATCGCTCATTACGGAAATAAGCTCTATCTTGAGCTTGGTGGTAAACTCTTTGATGACTATCATGCCAGCCATGTGCTTCCGGGCTTCCAGCCCGACAGCAAGCTCCGGATGTTCCAAAAACTGAAGGACCAGGCCGAGATAGTCATAGTGATCAGCGCACTCGACATCGAACGCAACAAGATGCGCGGCGACCTTGGCATCACATATGACATGGACGTAATCCGCCTGCGCAAGGAGTTTGAAAACCTCGGTTTCTATGTAGGCAGCGTTTGCGTCACCCATTACGACGGACAGATAAGCGCAGACAAGTTTCGGGCTAAACTCGAGCGTATGGGTATCACGGTCTACTATCACTATATGATAGAGGGATATCCAGCCAATGTTGACCTTATAGCCTCTGACGAAGGTTTCGGTCACAACGACTACATAAAGACCAGCCGTCCGCTTGTCATCGTCACTGCCCCGGGTCCCGGCAGTGGCAAGATGGCCGTATGCCTAAGCCAGCTTTACAATGAGAACAAACATGGAGTAATGGCCGGTTACGCTAAGTTCGAGACTTTCCCAGTGTGGAACCTTCCCCTAAAACATCCCGTCAACATCGCTTATGAGGCTGCTACCGCTGACCTCAATGACGTGAACATGATCGATCCTTTCCATCTTGAAGCCTATGGAAAGACCGCTATCAACTACAACCGCGATATCGAGATTTTTCCGGTGCTCAATACGCTCTTCGAAGGCATCTACGGCAGCAATCCCTACAAATCGCCAACTGATATGGGGGTCAATATGGTGGGTTTCTGCATCAGCGATGATGATGTGTGCCGCCATGCTTCCAATAATGAGATAATCCGCCGCTACTTCACGGCTCTCAACAATATGGCGAAAGGGGAAGACAACAAGTCGGAGGTAGACAAAATCGCACTTCTTCTCAAGCAAGCGAAACTTGATGCTGCATATCGTCCATGCATCGGAGCCGCCCGCGAACGCTCTGAGAAAAGCGGACTTCCATGCAGCGCGATTACACTCTCTGACGGCACAATAATCACTGCAGAGCAGAGTGAGCTTCTCGGCCCAAGCTCTGCGCTTATCCTCAACGTGGTGAAGCATCTTGCCGGCATTGACCATGACATCAAGCTGATACCCCAGGCCATGATTGAGCCCATACAGCATACTAAGACCACATATCTGAAAGGCCATAATCCACGTCTGCACAGCGATGAGGTGCTTGTAGCCCTCTCGGTGCTCAGCACTCAGGATGAGAAGTGCAGGAAAGCCCTTGAGACGCTTCCTCAGCTTGATGGTTGTCAGGCTCATTCCACTGTCATGCTCGGAGAAGTGGACCATAAGATCTTCAAGAAGCTCGGTATCAGCCTGACCTGCGACCCAGCAAAGAAAAACTGACATGAATGATGTCGCTTTCAGTATATTGATAGCCGGATGTGAGACACTTCTCCTTCCGGTTATCTACCGTTGGCTTAAAAAGCACATAAAGAGGCGCTGGATAGTGATATCGCTTTTTGTGCTGGCTGCGTTGCTTATGACTATAATTTTGGGCACGGCAGTATCAGTCATATCATATCATATCTCAAAAAGTCGTTAATTAGAATTTGCTATGAAAAGAATTGATTTTGTAAGACTTCGCAAAAGGGCCGGTATGAGTCAGCGGGAACTGGCCGACATGCTGCAAGTGCGTCCCAGTTTTCTATCTGCAATAGAAAATGGCAAAAGCCGTATGCCAGAGGAGAAACTTGATAAAATCAAAGAAATCTTTGAACTCGACAGCTTAGACGACTACTTGGTAGATGAACATGCCGATCAGATAGTCCCGCCTCATACCCATACAATGGATCAGAATGATACTCTGACTCAGCTTCTCAATCATTTCCATGACCTGGCACATCAGAGAGCGAGGGACAGTTCTGCTCAAGATGCCGGCGCCGAAGAGCGAATTGAATTCCTTACAAAACGCAACGACCGCCTTTCGGAGCGAGTAGACGATCTCCGCGATGAGGTAGACTCATTACGTCAGGAAAATCTAAGGCTCAAAGAACTCCTTCTCAAAAACGGAATCTCCTATTGATTTTGCGAGCTACTAATTATGATTATATATTCATCAGCCGAAGCTTCTACGACTGATGTCTTGTAGCCCCAACTACTGATTATATCTGCCAGTCTGTCAGCCGGCGGCAAATGGTCATGCTCGGCTTTTCTCTCATGATGAATATTATTGATAAATTTTTCGTCGGAGGGGAAAGCTATCACTATTATGCTATCAGGCTTCATATTCATTTTGAAGAGCCATTCGATAGTGGCAGCGGGAGAATGAAGATGCGGATAGACCGAATATAATAAAGCTACATCATACTTTCCCGGAATCTGCTCTTCCTCAAAATCCAATTTAAGGAATTCGACATTGCTAAGATGTCCGTATTTTTTGCGTGCAATCGATAGCATTCCCTCAGAAAGATCTATAGCCACAATATTGCCGTCTGGCCCTACTATTTCACTCAGATAGGGAACGAGCACCCCTGTTCCTGTACCCAAGTCAAGGACATTCATTCCCTTGGAAAAGGGAAGTTTGCCGAGTATATCCTTCACTCTCTCGGGAGTGGAGCGAATCTCATTCTCATCCCATTGAGGGGCGAGCGCATCGAAAAAATCTATCTCAGATTGTGTCATTTTCTATGTGGTTAAGTTTATATTCATTAAATTTGATTACAAAATTAACCAAAAATTACTTAACATTCAAATATTTTTGTTAACTTTGCCAAAAAATTTAACGGCTATACCTCAAATTATGGATAAAAAAATCGAGGCTCTACTTACTTTATCTTTAGCAGCAGGATATATGCAAGCTATGGACCTTCCAAGAGATACCGTCAATCTTGGAGAGGTAATGGTGACTGCTCCCTTAAAGATTGATCCAGAATTAATACCTCTCAACGTGACACAAGTGTCGGCTGCGGAGATTGAAAAATCTGGCGAAAGTTCGCTGCTCCCGGTGCTGGTCAATAAAGTTGCGGGTCTGTTTGTCACCGAGCGCGGGTTTGCAGGCTATGGAGTATCAGGCGGAAGTGCCGGAGAGGTAAACATACGCGGTGTGGGACAAGGCAATAAAGTGCTGTTTATGATAGATGGCCAACCACAGTGGGCTGGAGTATTTGGCCATAGTCTTGCCGATACATACGTTGCCAATGGCGTGGAGATGGTAGAGATAGTGAAGGGTCCGTCATCTCTTCTTTACGGTTCGAACGCGATGGGAGGATCAATCAACCTCGTAACCCAATCACAGAAGAAAGATGGACTGACGGGCAGGGCGCGCGCCATGTTCGGTTCATTCAGCACTCAGAAATTTGCCCTTTCATCAGGATATAAAAAAGGAAAATTCTCCGCCACTCTTTCCGGGCAGCTTGACCGAAGCAACGGCAACCGGAAGGGTAGTGCTTTCTGGCTCGCCAATGAATTTGCCCAGCTCAAATATGCCGCGTCAAAAAACTGGAGTGTGGCAGGCATGCTGGATATGACCCAGACGTATGCCAACAATCCCGGCACGCTTCAAGACCCTCTTGAAAATATGTGGACCGACGTATTTCGTGGCACCGGAGGCCTCTACGTCAAGAATACTTACGACAAAATGGACGGTGGCATCCAGGGGTATGTGAACTGGGGCAGAAACAAAGTTGACGATGGGAACACTCCAGGGGAGGCTCCAAAGGATTATATCTTTAACTCCACCGACTACAATATGGGCTTCACGGCCTATGAGTCGTTATATCTTTGGAAGGCTAACACCTTATCGGGCGGGATAGATTTTCAGCATTGGGGTGGACACGTATGGAACATCAATAAGGAGGATGAGTCTATCAGAACTTCGGAGGCAAAGCACAATGTCAACGAGATAGCCGGCTACGTCATGATGCAACAAGGATTCTTCAACGATATTCTCAATATCAACGGTGGTGTGCGTCTGCAGCATGGGTCGACCTACGGCAACGTATGGGTGCCACAGGCCGGAGTCATAGTAAAGCCAGGGCATGCCTCCCAAATCAAGGCCTCTTTCAGCAAGGGATTCCGTTCGCCCAATATCCGCGAGCTCTATCTCTATCCGCCGGCCAATCCAGATTTGAAACCGGAATATATGCTCAACTATGAGATAAGCTATCGCCAGCATTTCCTCGATTACAACCTGATGCTCGGAGCCGCTCTCTACTATATAGATGGCAAGAACATGATACAGACGGTACGCATAGATGGTCGGCCACGTAATGTCAACACTGGAAAGTTCAAGAACAAAGGTTTTGAGATAGAGGCTGCATACAACATTCTTGCGAATCTTCAGGCAAGTGCCTCATGGTCTTATCTGCATACTGATTCCGACAATCTATATTCTCCTAAAAACAAGTTTTGCGCAGACGTGACTTATTCTCCAGGTGATTTCAGTTTCACTCTCGAGGACGAAAGCATATGGGGCATGAAGAATGGGAATCCCGATGGCTCCACCGAGAGCTATACCCTTGTCAATTTCCGGGCTGCCTATACTCTCAATTCCGCTTCAGCCGTGCCCGTCACTCTTTCAGTAAAGGTGGATAATATCGCCAACAAGCATTATCAAATCATCTACGGATGTCCGATGCCCGGCACCACCCTCATGGGAGGCGTAGAATTTAAGTTTTGAAAACTATGAAAGCAAGACTTTCATTGCTATATTTCCTTCAATTTGGAGTATGGGGATGCTATCTGACATGTTTCGGACAATTCCTTGGATCCGGAGGAATAGGCAGCAAGATTGCATGGTTTTATGCTGCCATTGGTCTGGTGTCGATTATCACCCCCTCACTCTTAGGACGCCTCGCAGATAGGACGGGGCGTCCTGAGAGACTCTTGGGAATCTGCCATCTTTCAGCCGCTGCAGTGATGTTTGCCATGTGGAGATATGGCATGACACACCCGCAGTTGGAGTTTGGTGTAATCTATACGATGTATCTGCTTTTCCTTGCCCTGTATATGCCGACGATGGCGCTGGCAAATACTGCGACTTTCGGCATACTCACCAAGAACGGACACAATACGATGACTTCTTTCCCCTCCATACGGATTTGGGGAACAGTTGGATTTGTGGCGGCTATGTGGTTTGTGAATTGTGCTTATTGGCATGATGGGGCATTAGGATTCACACTTATTGATGAGGGAACGGCAGGGCATTTAAGATTTCAATATAATGTCATGCAGCTATTATGCAGCAGTGTGCTGGGGCTATTTGCTGGAATTTACGCATTCACTCTTCCTTCGCAAGGGGATATGCTAAAAGAGGCGGCCACTTCTTCCGACAAGAATTTGACTTTCAAGGAGGCAATTATGAGGATGTTTGGGGATAGGAGGATAGCAATGTTTCTTGTATTTGTCATTTTTGCGGGAGTGTGTCTGCAGATATCCAATGGATTTGTGACTCCATTCATAACTCATTTCAGTGGAATGGCGGAATATGCAGATTCATTGGCATCTGGTAATGCTACTATGCTTTTTTCCTTGTCGCAGATTTCTGAGGCAGCCTGTATATTGATGGTAGGCGTAGCTTTGAAAAAGAGTGGGATTCGGATAGTCTATGCCATTGGGCTTCTTGCCTGGTCGTTGCGTTTTCTGATGCTTGGAGTAGGGAATCCAGTGGCTGGATTGTGGCTGTTCGTAGGGTCGATGCTTGCCTATGGAATCGCTTTTAATTTCATTACTATTGGAGGGCATCTCTATATTCAGCAGGTGGCTCCTTCTAATATGAAGGGTTTTGCACAGGGGCTTATGATGTTTATGAGCAACGGAATTGGCGCGACTGTAGGAACATTGGTGGCAGGAT
>CAZIAX010000108.1:0-7787 GCA_964537745.1 uncultured Sangeribacter sp. | reverse complement strand
TCACTAAGTGAAGGGTCAAGAACCAAGGGGGGGGCTACGCAGTGTTGGTGGTGAGGGTTAGGGTGTATTTGCACTGCTCTTTCATTTAAAATTACATAACGATACATATTTCCCTTACCCGGTTCGAAACGAATCGGGTAAGGTTTTGTTTAGGTTTCAAGTACTGGATAATAAGGTCTAACCCCAACCTTCTTACTGAATTCAATGATTATATCGTTTGGAATAAGAGAGCTGATTAGAAAGGATAAAGTAACCATAGGTCGGCACGGCGGAGGCGAGGACGCCTCCATTCCACGGCTACGCAGTATTGGTCATGGAGAGTATTGACGGAGAAATGCATGGCCATAGTTACCGTAGGTCGGCACGAGGCGGTTAAAAACCGCCTTCCCATTTACTATGTATTCGGAAGAGTCTTCGAAAGAGTTAGGGGGTGTCGACACGGTGGAGGCGAGACGCCTCCGTTCCACGGCTACGCAGTATTGGTCCTGGAGGGGGTGGTGATTTTAACGTCTGTCGAAGCGGTGGTCGTAGAGGGCGTCTTCGTAGCGTTGCTCGTAGGCTTCGTCGTAATCGTCGTTGCCTCTGTATCGACCTTTGGGGTACTGTTTTGTTTTCTTTTTTGTTGAAAGTGGGCCTAATATAGTATCTGCTGGGGAGGTCACCACCGTGTCATAACCTTCGGTCACCACTTCAATCGGTGCGTAAATTTAAATTATCCGATACATTCTACGAGTTGAAGAAAAGAAATCTCTATTGGTCTGGAAATTAAATTGATTGTTCGTATAAAAATTAGTCGTCTTAACATTGTTTAGAGCATCCACTGTGATGAATTGGCATCCTGCTTGCTTATAATTGGCAAATGTAGCTGTCACAAGATCGATTATAGCAGTACCTATTCCAAAACTTTGATATTTGTTAAGGATGCCCAGGTGGCCAATATTGATGGCAGGATAAGAAGTTTGACGACTGAAGAAGTCTACCACATCATTGCTTGTCTCAAATCGTAGGTCATCAATGAAATCTTCTTTTTCAACGCTGTCTGCAATCATAAGCGCATCATAAGGGTAAATGCTGCGATAATTTCGCCATTATCTAAATATGCACAGTATGCAGCAAGATAGTGGCGACGGACGCATTCTTTAACTTCAAAGTGAAAAAAATCATCGAGTTCTTTAACGCCACACGTAAACACAGACATATTTTCATAGTCTGTGTCAGTCATTAATCTTATCTTGTAATCAATGTCCAAGAATTGGGTTTTTTCCTCCACAATTTTTAATTATTTTCTTTACGTTGGCTTCTGAACGAAGCTTGTTGGATTCTAATTGATGCCGTTCTTTTGAATTAAGATCTCCCCGGAGATGTTTCTCCAATATTTTACGGAAACGAGCGACATCATCTCGATCCATGGGAGGATTTGGTATTGAACGTATCATAGTTGTTTTGTTTTGGTTTACAAAGTTAAGATAAATATTTGACAACTGCAAATTTTAAAAAGAAATATAAACACTATTCCTATTCAACGTCTTAATAACAATATTAGTTCGAGTTGCATTTTTGCTATGAACTGATGCCCCGACCTATTTATCTTGAATTTTAATAAGTTCTGAAAAAGTTAGGGACTGGACGCGTGGTGACGCGCCCGGAGGTCGATAACTACCCTGGCTACGCAGTATTGGGGCATGTGTTTTCGTGCAATTATTTAGGAGTAGGAGTTTTATTTCTGATTTTTTTATTAATTTTGCAAATCAAAGATTATTGGAAAATGAAGAAGATATTTCTGACGGGGGCTACCGGAGTCATGGGGTCGAAGGGCCTGAAAGAGCTTACCGCCGAGCCTGGCAAATATGATGTCACGGTGCTTGCCCGAGATAGTAAGAAAAATAGAAAGAAACTTGCTCCTTATATAAGGAAAGGTGTCCACGTGATATGGGGCGACCTGCTCGATAAGGAGGCTGTGAAAAAAGGTGTGGATGCCGCCGATATAGTGCTCCATGTAGGTGGTATGGTGTCGCCTTCTGCTGATTGGTATCCTGATAAAACTATCAAAACCAATGTTGGCTCGATGCGTAACATCATCGAGGCTGCCACTCCGCGAAAAGATTCAGTGAAAGTAGTCTATATAGGTTCGGTATCGCAATACGGTAATCGTTCCATCCCCAACCATTGGGGACAATGCGGCGACCCTCTCACTCCTGCCTATTTCGATGCATATGCTTACTCGAAGACAGAAGCCGAACGGATGCTTATGGATTCAGACCTGAGAAGGTGGGTTTCTCTTCGCCAAACCGGTATACTGCATAGTGGTCTGCTGATGAACGCTTCTGACCCTATCGCTTTCCATGTGCCAATACGTGGTGTGCTCGAATGGGTCACGGCTGATGATTCCGGACGGCTACTCGAAAGGGTATGCCGAGATGAAGTGCCTGATTCTTTCTGGAACAAATGCTATAATATCGGTGGAGGAGCAGCCTACCGCATGACCAACTATGAGTTTGAATGTGAACTTCTGAAAGGGATGGGATGTCCTCCTCCAGAGATGATATTCGATGCCAATTGGTTTGCCACTCAAAACTTCCATGGTTTCTGGTTTGCCGATTCTGATGAATTGGAGAATATCCTTCATTTCCGTATCGGTGACACCCCTCAGGAATATTTCAAGCAGATGAAGAGAGAGCTTCCTTGGTATTTCTCCCTCGCGCCAATTGCCCCTGCCTTTGCCCTGAAACTTTTCATGGGAAGGGTGGCGAAGACTCCGAAACTGGGTCCGATGTGGTGGATAAAAAATGATGTGAAGGAGCGCATTGAAGCTTCTTGGGGCAGTAGAGAAGAGTGGGAGTCAATAGCTGCTTGGAATGGCCTGGACCTTTCCCGCCCATCGGATGAGAATCCTGGAGTAAGAAAGATAGAAGAAGCTGACCTTTCGGAAGCGTTGCAGACATACACTTGTGAGGCATGCGGACATGAGTATAAGATGAAATCACGAACCAAGGCGGCTGGACACGGATGTCCGGAGTGCCTGAGGTTAAGAGTCAAGAACCAAGGGTTAAGAACCAAGGGTTAAGGGTTAAGAACCAGGTTCTTCTCAAATTTAGTTGAAAGTTACCGGATGTCGCGCGAAGGATGGAGGTTAGGCACAGATCTTTAAGGTCAGCGCAGAACGAGCAGAAGGGCGCAGAACTTTTTTTGGCTACGCAGTGTCTTGGGTAGGCGCTGATCTTTCAGCACAGAACTGAAGGAATGAGCTCAGAATAAACGACACGGATTCAACTAAAGTGAAGAAGAACCAAGGTAATGTTTACTTCAAATGATTTTTTATTATTATGAGACGGAAAATATTTGCATATACTTTGTTGGGGATGCCGTTGGTGGCTTTGGCGGTGCCGGAGACGGTTGTGTCGCCGGATGGCGATTTGAAACTTAATTTTGAAGTGCGTGAAGGTCAACCTGTATACTGGGTGGATTTCAAGGGTAAGGAAGTGATAGCACCTTCACGGCTCGGATTCAGTCTCTTCAGCGAGACTGGTCGAAACAGTTTTGAACAGCAGGGGAAGAAAGCCGGCGCAGATGCACTGTCGCTGAAAGATGGTTTTGTGATATCCAATGTGGAAATCTTTGAGACCGTCGACGAGACCTGGCAACCGGTATGGGGTGAGGAGTCAGAAATCCGAAACCACTACAATGAGATGCTCGTCAATCTCACACAACCGCAGTTTGACCGCAAGATGAATATCCGATTCCGTGTCTATGACGATGGTTTCGGTCTTAGATATGAGTTTCCCGAGCAACCAAACCTCAACTATTTCGTCATAAAGGAAGAGGACACTGAGTTTGCCATGACAGGCGACCACACGGCATATTGGATCCCGGGCGACTATGATACGCAGGAGTTTAATTATACCAAGTCACGACTGAGTGAGATTCGCGAGCTTTTCCCTTCCAAGATAGATCCCAACAATGCCTCCTCAACTAATTTCTCGCCGACCGGCGTGCAGACATCTCTGCAGTTGAAGACCGACGACGGAATATACATCAACCTTCATGAGGCCGGGACAATCGACTATCCGACGATGCATCTCAACCTTAACGACACCACAATGACATTCAAGTCATGGCTTACTCCCGACAACCAAGGGCGAAAGGGGTATATGCAGACGCCTACCAAGTCGCCATGGCGAACTTCCATCATCACTGACGATGCCCGCGATATCCTTGCATCTCGACTGATATACCATCTCAATGACCCAACTTCATATGAAGACACTTCCTGGATAAAACCAGTAAAGTATATAGGAGTATGGTGGGAGATGATATCCGGAGCCGGAACATGGAATTACACCGACGATGTCTATTCCGTGAAACTCGGCGAAACCGACTATACGAAGACAAAGCCAAACGGTAGGCACAGTGCCAACACAGAGAACGTAAAGCGATACATTGATTTTGCCGCTGAACATGGTTTCGACCAAGTGCTCGTAGAAGGTTGGAATGAAGGTTGGGAAGACTGGTTCGGACAGTCGAAAGACTATGTCTTTGACTTCCTCACACCATATCCTGATTTCGACTTGAAAGCTCTCAACGAGTATGCTCACTCAAAAGGCGTGAAGCTCATGATGCACCATGAGACATCCTCTTCCGTGCGTAATTATGAGCGCCATATGGAAGATGCATATAAGTTTATGAATGAAAATGGCTACAACTCTGTCAAGAGCGGATACGTAGGAAATATCATTCCAAGAGGGGAGTACCATTACTCACAGTGGCTGAACAATCACTATCTTCACGCAGTGAAAGAGGCCGCAAAACATAAGATCATGGTCAATGCCCATGAGGCATCCCGACCTACAGGCCTGGCTCGCACTTATCCCAACTTGATTGGCAATGAGAGTGCAAGAGGCACAGAATACCAGGCTATGGGAGGCAACGACAAATCGCACACGTCAATACTTCCTTTCACACGCCTACAGGGTGGTCCGATGGACTATACTCCCGGTATATTCGAGTTTGATCTCAGCACATTCACTCCCCACAACAAGAGCGTAGTTGAATCTACTATCCCTGGTCAGCTTGCCCTTTACGTCACAATGTACAGTCCGTTGATGATGGCAGCAGACCTTCCGGAACACTACGAGAAGCACATGGATGCCTTCCAGTTTATCAAGGATGTTCCAGTAGAGTGGGAGAGAAGCGTCTATCTTGAGGCTGAACCAATGGAATACGTCACGATAGCTCGTAAAGACAAGAACTCAGATGCATGGTTTGTCGGAAGCACTTCAGGAGTAAACGACCGCAAGAGCGAGATCTCGCTTTCCTTCCTTGACCCCGGACGCAAATATGAGGCAACAATCTACTCAGAGGCTCCCGATGCCAATACGCGCGACGGCCAGACACGCTACAAAATCACCAAGAAGACTGTCACTTCCAAATCAAAGCTCAGTCTCAATGCTCTTGCCGGCGGCGGATATGCAATCTCTATTAAGCCACTTTGATTCAGATCTTCAGCTCCTCAATCGAAAGAAAGTTACCTTTAGACGCGCGAGGACGCACGCGGAGCGTGCTCACAACTCTGGCTCCGCACTGAAAAAACAGACCTTAGGCTTTTAAGCCTAAGGTCTGTTTTTTCAGTCTGATTCTCAATTCTTAATTCTCGATGGCTTTTTGATAGCTTGATTCGCCGGCTGCCTCAAGGAAGTTGCAGACGGCATAGACGATAAGGGCGATACCTGTGACAAGCACAATGGCACTCATCATCTTTACAGGTCCGAGGATGAAGATTACGACTCCTGTAGCTACAAGGAGAATCGGAAGGATGTAGAAAGCAAACGGGAATCTGGCGTTGCTGAATCCAAAGCCCAGCATGCTGATGTGGTAAAGACCAGCCAAAAGAATGATGGCGGCAAACGCGTAGACAAGTAGTGAGCTGAAACTTCCAGGGCTCAGAAGCATCCAGAGTCCGAGGGCACCAGTGGCCACGGCAGAGAGTGTGGAGATGATAGAGATGGAGGAAGCGGAGTTTTTCTTTCCATCTACCTCCAAGGTAGCCTTGCTATGAAAGACTACAATCAAGTCTATGATAGCGGAGAGGACAAAAGCTCCTCCGACTACCATCACAACTATATTGATGGCTGTGGCCTGCATAAACAACAGGACTACCCCTAAAATCAGGGTTATGATACCTGTATAGGTCAAATTTTTGCTTTTCATAATCAATTAATTTAAGGTTTACAATTCTTTCTTATGATATTATAACAAACGAAGGGCTGTATCGTTAAAAATATGTCCATTTTCATTTTATGATTGTGCTTTCTTGGTCAAATGCATGGCCATAGTTAGCTTATGTCGGCTCGAGGCGGTTAATTTCAACTAATTTGAAGAAGTTTTTTTTCGAGGAATTTTTTGCAAAAGCTCCAAAATTTTATTAATTTTGTAGGGACAAAAAGTCAACGATGATATGAACAACAAGACGATTCTTTCCTTAGGACTCATGCTTTCGATGTCGGCAACAGCTTTCGGTTGGGGCCAGAAAGGCCATGACGTCACAGCTTACATCGCAGAGAAACACCTTACTCCGGCAGCCAAAGCTGCATGCGACTCCATATTCGGCGGCAAGTCGATAGTCTATTGGGCAAACTGGGCAGACAATGCTTGCCATACGCCTCAATATGAGTATCAAAAGACATGGCACTACCGTAACATCGATGCAGGTCATGACTATGATAAGTTCCCTCGCAATGAAGCCGGCGATGTGACTACAGCAATCAATGGGCAATATGAGGTGCTCGCAAATCCCAATTCTTCGTTGGAAGACAAGCAGCTTGCACTGAAACTTCTTGTACACTTCGTAGGCGACATACATCAGCCGATGCACATGGGTCATCTTTCCGATCGCGGAGGAAACGGCGTAAAGGTGAAGTATTTCAACAGCGACCGCAATCTTCACGGTATTTGGGACAGCAGTCTTGTAGAGTCCGCCCACAACTGGACCTATACAGAATGGCAAAATCAGATAGACCGTGCTTCAAAAGATGAAGAAGCTGCCATTATCTCTTCAATGAATCCGGACGATTGGGGCAAAGAAACTTTTGCATATGCCACTGAGATATATGACAAGACTCCGGAAGGCACCGTGATAAGTTATGACTATATCGCAGACTGGACTCCCGTCATCGAGCAGCAGCTGCTCAAAGGTGGTCTTCGACTGGCCCATCTTCTCAACACACTTTTTGATCCGCACTATAAGTGAGCGAGCAACCACCCCTAAACCTTCCGCCCAAGGAGCTTCGGCTAAAGATGGAAGGGAAAATCCTTAAGGTGTTTGACCCGCTACGGAAAAAATATGTAGCGCTTACGCCGGAGGAATACGTAAGACAACACTTCACAGCCTGGATGACCGATTCACTCGGTTATCCGGCTTCTCTTATGAATAACGAGGTGCCACTGAAACTCAACAATACGAGCAGGAGATGCGACACTGTCGTATTTCGAAGTGATGGCACACCTGCAGTAATAGTTGAGTATAAAGCTCCTACAGTGGCCATTACACAGAGTGTCTTTGACCAGATAGCACGCTACAATATGGTGCTTCGCTCAAGGTATCTTATCGTAAGCAACGGTCTGCGGCACTTCTGTTGCGAGATGGACTATGAGAATGATACCTATCGCTTTTTGCGCCAAATACCAAACTGGAGTCCTTCGCTATGAGCGGGGTTTAGGAGGTTTAGGAGGTTTAAGGGGTTTAGGAGGTTTAGGGGGTAAGGGGTTTCAGGAGGTTTAGGAGGTTTAGGATG
>CAZIAX010000107.1:0-7848 GCA_964537745.1 uncultured Sangeribacter sp. | reverse complement strand
GACTTTATCTTTATATCTTTAATTTTTAGAAGTTTACTTAATGACAAAATTTTGCCAATGTAATGCCTTGTGATGCGTTGAAATTTGCATAATAGTGGTTTTTTGCCTAATTTTGCAACCATGAAAACAAGATTCGCACTCATATTGACGCTGATTCTCATGGCCGTAGGATGCAACCATAAGGATGCACGCAAGAGCCTCACGCAAGCCGATCGACTTATGAACGAGCAACCTGATTCTGCCCTTAAGATTCTGGAAAAGTTCGACAGTCGAGACGCAGACCCGGAGATGAAGGCCTGGCATGCGCTACTACTCGCAAAGGCAAACGAGAAGGCTTTGAAACGCTTTCACAATGATTCGCTGACCGCTATGGCCGCGGATTATTTCAGAGGGCGCGGCGACAGTCTTGAGATCCAGGCTCTATATTATAACGGTGTGATTCATGGTTATAACCAGAAATATGCGGATGCCCTGATTTCTCTGATCGAGGCAGCCAAGAAGGCTAACGCGTCGGGAGACAATTTCTATTGCGGTATGGCATATCGCGAGCAGGCAGACATATACCGTTCGCTATTGGTTGAATCCAAACATCTTGAATATGCAGACTCTGCACGCCACTATTTCAATCTTGCCCATAAGCCTGTGCATGCGATCGGAGAGGAACTCTCTCTTGCGGAAGCACTTATTTCGCTCAACCGCGTAGACAGCGCTCTCAGGGTGCTCGCCTCGGCACGTCAAAACCCTGAGATGAAGGATGCACCGGCATTCAAGGCCGCATACCATCGCGCAATGGCCAACGCCAGACTCAATCGAAAGGAGTATCAGGATGCTATCAATCATCTTGATTCAGTAGAGATGTTCGCATATGAGCTTACTTCCACGGAATGGTCGAAGAAGGCTCGCGTCTTCTGCGCTATGGGTGACTACGCTTCCGCCGAGCGGGCTCTTGAGGAGGCCAGGGCGTATATGTTTGAACCAACCGACACTGCCGAACTGGACCTCAGCGAAGCTATACTGGCCGCTGGACTCCATGACTATCGCACAGCTTACGAGGCTTTCAACAAATATTACGGAGAGTATGTTGGCTCTCACCAACATCTGCTTACCCACCCTTATACAGCGATAGTCAGCGACTACTATAAAGAACAGTCGGAACGGCGGCACGAGGAACTCGGCACGACACGAAGGATGATGTGGATGGCGGCGGCTATCGCCATACTCCTGGCAGCTCTAATTATTGCGGTAACTCTCTTTTACCGCCGCCGACTCAGAGAGAGGGCTGAACAAAGCGAAACCCTCGTCTCCGACATCGACAGGCTCCAAAAGATAATAGACCGCCATAACGCTGAGGCAATAGCTGTGCGTGACAAGCCTACTGAGAAAAAACAAGCGCCGCGCCACTACACGATCATCAACTCGCTTTGCGAACTTTCGAGTTGCGTGCCGGAGACAAACGACGGATATGCGATACTCGGGAAAAACGTCACACGCCTTATCTCCACGCTCCACAGCGACGAGACTATACAAGGAATAGAGAGTTTCGTGAATGAGTATTTCGACAATATAATGACGCGTTTCAGAGAGCAGTATCCAGGCATGACAGAGCGCAACTATCGCTTCGCGATGCTATCTTTCGCCGACTTCTCAATACAGTCGATAACGACCATATTGGAACTGAAATCAACCGGAGCAGCCCGCACGATGCGGCATCGCATCAAGAAGCATATCGAGGAGCATCCGGCAAAGGACAAAGAGCTATTTCTTTCGAGGCTTTAATGAGAAAGAACCAAGAGTCAGGGACCAAGGGTCAAGAACCAAAGCGGCCAAAGCCGCAATCTGAAGACTCAAGACTATTAATTATAAAAATTGAATTATGAGACAAACAGCTATACTTACTGCAATTATTTTGATTGTATCGTTCGCCTCACAAGCCATAATCATACAACCTATGGATTTCAAAGATACAAACAAGGCCTACGATAATTATATCGAGTTTCTAAAACAACATGATGTGCATATCTCCTTACCTCCAAACTTTTCCCCTGTCAGCGTCAGAGGACTCTCTGACGCGAAAACCTCTATCGGGAGAGGCGCGAAATATTTAAATATCGACTGTAACCCTGCAGATATCGAAGCAATAGTAGAAGATGACAGTTGCAAGGTCGCTATCTGTTACCCTCAGATAATGGTGAACTTTGCGAAACCCTACTACCCATTATCTGTGCATGGAAGCAATGCGATAGAGGCCGATCTCCGAATGATCCATGACGATATGGATCTTGATGTCAGGCCAATGGTCAATATAATAGCGGAAGAGGATATGTCGCAATATGCAAACGCAGATACCGTGGCCATCTATGAATTTGATATGCTTGACCATTTATTTATGGACAACTATACCCACGCTGTAGGAATATATCTGCGAAAAAAGGATCATCCATCGCTACTCGTCAGACTTATGCTTAGATACCACACTGTAAAGGATAAAGATAAATATATACGTTTGGTACTTGACAACATACGCTTCGGCGACAATCCTTCCGAGACATTTATGGAACTTGAGAGACAGAACAGTAAATGGCAGGACTTCCGCTTTCCAACCAAGTACCGTAAGTTTACAGGAATCCTTCCAGATATCAACGACGAGACCCTTGAGGAAATCAACCGCGCGAAGGCATGGTGTGAGGCGCACGGAATGAAGGAACTCCCTAAAATAGACGATGAGACGCTGGATGCGTTGAACAGAGCCAAAAAGTCACGCCAAAAGTCATACTCAGTAGCGGATTCAATCCTGAATTCTGACATGCCGGAAGATAAAAAAATCCTAAAGCCATTTATGTGCGACAGTGGGGCCCAGTTTCCAGGAGATGAAGAACTTATGAATAAATACTGGGAGTGGATTGATAAAAATATAAGATACCCTAAGAAAGCTTTGGACAAAGGTATAGAGGGTAGCGTAATGGTAGAATTTACAGTCTGCACAGACGGATCAATCAAAGATATTGCAATAAGCACTCCAAGCCAGATGAGAGATGAGTCTCTGAAACAAGAAGCTATAAGGCTATTTGAGTCAATGCCTCGCTGGACTCCCGCGACGTATAAGGGTAAGGCTGTAAACTCTCGCGAAATACGTATTGTAAATTTCAAACTGCCCCAAAACAAGCCTAAGAAAGATAACAATCAGCAATCTGCAAAACAGATTGCTGAGGCCCCACAAGCTCCTGAATATATTTATGATATGAGGGGTATTCCTGTGGCACCAGTTTTTAAAGGCGGCTCAGAGGGACTTGGGAAGTGGATTGAAGAACATATACAATATCCGGCAGCCGCAGCAAAATCCAAAATCGAAGGCCGAGTGATAGTAGAGTTCATTATAGACAAGAATGGCGCCGTCACCGCTCCGAAAGTGTTGAGAGGAATCAACGACGCTCTCAACAACGAAGCCCTGCGCGTTATAAAATCACTTCCACGCTGGACACCCGGATATGCTCACGGCAAACCGGCGAAAACAAGATACACCTATCCTGTGACGTTCAAACTCGCGAAAGCCAAGTAGCCCTAAAATGGGAGTGTGGCCTCGAATGAATAGTGCTGGCCATCTATTGGAAAGGTGAAGTCTATACGCCACGCGTGGAGCATCAGGCGCTCTGTTTTGTCGCCGGAGTGGTGGCCATAAAGCCGGTCTCCAACAATCGGCATTCCGAGACCTTGCCCAGATGCGGCATGCACCCGCAATTGATGGGTACGTCCTGTCAATGGATGTAACACTACCCTACTTCTACCCTCTTTGACACTTGTGAACTCATAGTCTGTTACGGCTTCCTTGCCTGATTCGAAATCAACGCGCTGACGGGGCCGGTCGAGCCAGTCGGGAGACAACGGAAGTTCTATGCGACCACGCTGCGGAAGTCTCGCCTCCTCATAATCTCCATCCAAGACAGCTACATAGGTCTTTTTAACTCTCCTCATCGCAAACAACCGCTGCATCACTTTGAAGGCAACGGGCCCAAAGGTGGCTACGAGCAACCCGGAGGTATCCTGATCAAGCCGATGCGCCACCTTGACCTGACGGTCTGCCCCATATCTCTCTTCAAGCCACTTCTGCACTGAGAGTGCAGGACCCTTCCCGGGGACGGAAAGCATACCGGATGGTTTGCTGACTACACAAAACCATCGGTTTTCGAAGATGATTTCCGGTTCGGCTGTTGTGCGTGAAATACAGTCATCACTGAGTGGAGGCTCAATGGCAAGTCCTTGAAGCATCCACGTCAGCACCGGCAGACATTTACCTCGACACGCCGGGTAATGATTGCCATGAAGGCGCACCTCCCCTCCTTTGGGCTTGCCATACCAATACTCAGCTATCGACACCGGGCGCCAACCTTTCAGATATACCGCCTGCAACAGTTTTGGTGCGCAACATTCTCCTGCTCCGGAAGGAGGAATACGCATCGGAGTCTCAGCAAAAATCTCACTCAGGCTACGGTTTTCCCCCAGCGCATTGAGCACTTTGAAGTTATCGAACAGCCATACCTGCAGGGCCTCGGAATTAGCCCGGCGCTTTTCCTTCATGGCCGCAATCTGCGACTGTGCATCCTCAAGCCGCTGGGCGAACGGGGCCAACTCGAGGGCTGCCTTTTTCTTGAGGCGATGCAACTCCGCTTTCTCAAACTGACTCTGACGAATCATCGCAGCCAATTCGGCCTCGTCGGCAGCCCCGGACTTACGTTTGGCCTCGCGCTCCTGTTTCGAGCGGCTACACTTTTCCTTAAATGCCGAGACCACAGTATCAATGGAGGCTTTCGCCTTCTCGTATTGATTTCGAATCTCGGTCAAGGTCTCGCTTTCGAAGCGGGATATCTCAACGTTCTGGCGAGAGATATCAGCCTCTTTGGTCTTGAAGTGACCATCTGGTTGGAGATAGTCGAAGACAGGACCCACAAATCCGGGATAATAGAATTCTCCTTCACCCATTTGTCCGGAGAAAGCGTAGAGGGTATGCCGCTCCCCCTCGGCATCCTCGGCAATAAGCACACCGAGCATTTTTCCAGCCTCAAGTTCACGGCAGAAGTTGATGTCATCCGGGCGGTCGCTCTGCTTCAACTCTTCGAGTCTCTCGGTCATATGCCGGAAAGCGGAATCGCAAGCCTCATCCGGAGTGTAATCAAATGGATTGTTCATCTTATTACCCCCTGATAACTGTGAATACCATATAGCCGACATATAGGAGTGTGAGTATCGCTCCAGCAGGGCGTCCGATGGTGTGCTTTTTGGTCAACATCGGGAATATCCACAACAAGGCGGCCGCTCCCACAAGGGTAATGAAATCGACAAAGCCTATTGAATCTGCTTTCAAGGGGATGACGAGTGCACTGATCCCGATCGTAAGCAAAGCATTTATGATGCAAGAACCTACGATATTGCCGAAAGCAATACCGCTTGCTCCCTTCACGGTGGCTGTGACCGACGTCACCAAGTCGGGCAACGCATTGCCAATGGCCACCACCGTCAGAGCGACCATCGCCTGGCTCATTCCGATTTTCAGGGCCAGCCCGCTCGCTCCGTCGACAACCCAGTTGCCACCAACGACGAGGGCTCCGAGACCAACTACAATCATGATCCAGGAAAACCACTGCTTGCTCTGCAGCTGGGAGACTTCAGCCTTCAAGGCCTTCAGCTCCCCCTTAAAGCCATGGGCGGAGGCTACTCCCACATTGGCGCCCGAGGTCTGCGCAGGAGATGATGACATGTCATCATCATCGGCATTCGCCATGGGATTATATTTCGATGAGAGAATCATAAACCACATATAGAAGATGAAAATCACAATGAGCATGATTCCCGACGAGCGGTTTATTACGTTGTGATGTGCACTGTCGAAGAGCACGGTGTCGCCCGCTATCCAGAGGGCCGCGGACGCTATTAAAAGAATGGGAAGGTCTTGGGTGCGCATGATGTTACTGACCTTAAAAGGTCTTATCAACCCCATTATACCTATGACAAGAAGAAGGTCGAAGATGTTGGAACCGATCACCTCACCCACGGCGAGGGTAGGTTTATTCTGAAATGCGGACTCTACGCAGACCACAAGGTCGGGCATAGTGCTGCCGAGTGCCACGACTGTAAGGCCGATAATCAGGTTGGAGACCTTGAAGCGCCTGGCCACTGCAACGGCACCATCCGTCACATAGTTTGCCCCAAACACCAACAATGCCAATCCCAACACAAGAAATACTATATCATGAATCATAATAATCCCTTCTTTTTACTTTGATATTAGTTCCACGTCAGTTGTTCGGAAATTCCGAACATGTGAGAAATATTGACAGTTTACAAAGTTAATACATCTCAACTAAACAACCATAAGATTTCGGGAGTTTTCTTCAGATTATATTGAAAAATAACGCTGGGGACGGTGGGGTGATGGATAGGCAAACCATTTCGCTCGCTGATATGTTATGGTAATAAAAACATATTATTATGGAAAACAATACTATGACAAGAAAAGAACTCTCTGACATTATAGCCGCAAAAGTGGCCGAAGTCATCGAAAAACCTGGATTCTGGGGTGAAGACCCTCACTTGAGCATAATTCCGACTACTCTTTTGGTGGGCATCCAACGCCATCAAGATGCTGACCGCTCAATCGCCTTCAGCGACTACGCCATCGAGGAAGACGCTGTCGAAGATGGCGACTATTCGGAAGATGCAGCTGATTTCCAGTCGGCTTCTGACCCTGACCTGTACCCGATCGGCACATTGATTGACTATGCCGCCAAGAAACCTGATTTGAAAAAAATCAGCCGCCTCGTAGATGACTACATCCCGCAGAAGGAGGAAAACCTTTACGCTGAATAAATCAAGATGGGAGAGAATACTGAAAAAGACTTTTTGCCCGAATGGGCTTTTGGAATGAATTGTGCGGTGACGGTTGTCGACACCGACTGCAAGATAATCTATATGAATGAGCGCTCTCGCCAGACGTTTGCCAAACGTGGCGGAGCCGCCCTCATCGGGCATAACATAATGGATTATCACAACGAGCGTTCGCGCGACATCATCAGCCGTCTGCTCCGTGAAGGAGGCTCAAATGCCTACACGATTGAGAAAGAGGGGCTGCGGAAGTTGATCTATCAGACTGTGTGGCACAAAGCCGACGGCAAGCTCGGTGGCCTTGTCGAGCTATCGATGGTCATTCCCGAAGAAATGCCCCACTACATCCGAAAATAACCCTTTAACCCCTTAACCTTATAACCTTTGCCTCCCGCCAATTTCTTATTATTAAAGAAATTGGCGGGAGGCAAGTTTATTCAGTTCCGGTATGTCCGAAAGCGCCGTCACCGCGCTTCGTTGTGTCTATATGGGTTACTGGTTCCCACTCTACATGTACGTATTCCTTGATTACCATCTGGGCGATACGTTCGCCGGGAGTAATGGTGTATGGCTCATTGGATAGGTTGATGAGGATGATACCGATGTCGCCACGATAATCGGCATCCACTGTGCCCGGGGTGTTGACGAGCGAGAGGCCATGCTTCAGTGCAAGTCCTGAGCGTGGACGAATCTGGCATTCATAGCCCTGTGGCAACTGCATACGCAGGCCTGTCGGGATAAGGCAACGCTCCAACGGACCAAGAGTGATGGGTTCCTTTATATTCGCGCGAACGTCCATGCCGGCAGCCGAGTGTGTCTCATATGTCGGCAATTCATAAGGAGAGTCGTTGATAATCTTTACTTTTATATGTTCCATAATACTTCGTTGTTTATGGGTTTATGGGTTTATAAGTTAACGGATACAACCAATAGACCTATGAATCGGTCTAAAGGCTTCGAGATTTTAACAATTTG
>CAZIAX010000106.1:0-7947 GCA_964537745.1 uncultured Sangeribacter sp. | reverse complement strand
CACGCGCTGTGACCTCTACCGACTGACTGGCACGGATACTCCCTTCATACTCTTCATAGACCTCCAAGCGAGTTGTGTCCACCACTGCAACCGTTACCTCCGGGAGGAGTTCTGATCCAGACACCGGCCGGCGAAGCAAGAGCCACACCGACAGGATAACCACAACAAGCACACCGATGAGAATAAAACCCCACCGTGGGAACCCTCCTTTATATCCGGATTCAGGAGCACCAATTCCTTCTTTTTGATCGTCCATATGTCAATTACTCCAAAAATATTATATCAAATTTCTTATTATCCACCACCCCACTACCGCGACAGTAATGCTCCCTATCACTAGAGGAGAATGAACCCTTCGGTAAAGACTTGGGTGCCTCTCCCTGAAACATTCCAGCCATATCAAAAAAACTATCACGGGGAGCATACACAGGCCAAAAGCATTGGCTTGCCATGCTGCACTGAAGTCTCCATGCATCAGCGCATGGGCCATCCTCTGAGATCCGCATCCTGGGCACTCCGTGCCGGTGGCAACTTTCCAGATACATTTAGGCATCCAGGGCGCCTCCACGGGGTCGAAGAAGAAGTAGACCAAAGCAAGCACTGCGAAAAGCACCACTACTCCTACCATCCAAAAGACACGTCTACCCTGCATCGCTTATCCTAAGGCCCCAGGCTGACTTTATCTTGCGACCAACGGCCACTATATTGACGACAATCACTATTATTGCCAGCAATGTGCTTACACCGATGCCCCACATAAGACCACCTGAGCCTACACCCAGACCTTCAAGAGCACCGACGTAGAGGCCACGCAAGGCAAACAACGCCACTACGGAGAGCAACCAAGCCGCACCGCAACCGACTATAATCATTGAGCAATAGGGAGAGCCGACCTTACCTAAGGGAGCGCCAAGCATCAGAAGACGATGAATGATCTGACGGTTTTTCTCCATCAACAACGATACCGACAGCATGAGCACGAAGAGCGAGAGAAGAGTTATTATGGCTCCTATTGCCATCACTATTCCCACAACTACCTTAAGCAAATATGCAGCAGAACTGCCAGCCTTATCGCCGGCCACTTCCCAACCATGGGATGAAAGATATTCGGAAATAGCCACATCGCCGGGCGATGAGACGTCGATTATAAGACGGGAAGGAGGAGTGGAGCCACTATTACCAAGACGAGAATTCGCATACTGCATGAAGGAATCTGGCACGAGAACAGTATTAAGGCGATTACTGAACCCTGCTATATGTCCTTCCATCTGCAGAGAGCGGGAGCCGTCTTCACTGCGCATATAGAGTTGCAAAGGGATGCCGGAGATGAGTTGCTCACTGAGCTGAGGTAGCCCTGCGGAGCCTGCAAAGCCGAAGTTGTAGAGGGCGAGGTAGTCTTTCGGTATCATCACAGGCACAGTACTTTGTCCTGGTTCGAAATGCCAGTCAGCCGCAGGAAGGTCGACGAAGGAATCAGGCACAGACTCAAAAAAGAGAGCAGTCTCCATGCCGCGTCCACCTTGACTGACAGAGGCATACACCCGGAAGTCGGAAGAGCTGAACTCCCCCACCCTACGGACCCAAGGCTGCGCCTTGAGGTCGGCGACATCCTCTTCAGAAAACCGTGTTGCATCGCGGTCGCCGAGAGTGCTGGCGGAAGTCACTTTTTTATTAACCACCAGATAATCCGTATTGATTACACTCTCATCGTCGTCCCATATGCCGCGAGAATCGACATAAAACATCACTGCTCCACCGATTATGAGCAGACCGATGAAGTTTGAGAGCGCGAACCCAATGAGACGCGCCGGGGATGTATTCTTTCTTAAAAGCTTTCCTATGAGACCCATCAGAGATTAAGTTTTACAGTATTTTCAATCAACAAAGGATTGCCTACAGAGAATGTTATGATTCCAGCTCCCTGTCGGGCGGCTTCTTCCTCCACAATACTGGCTGCCAAGCGGTTGTTGGCCTCGTCGAGATGACTTACGGGCTCATCAAGGAGAATGAAATCGAAAGGCTGGCAAAGGCTGCGTATTAGCGCCACACGCTGCTGTTGCCCTATAGAAAGCTTACCAGCCGGATAGTCGCGGCGAGCCGTGATACCGAGACGCTCCATCCAGGCATCAACACGCTTCATGTCGAGGTCGCCACATATTTCCCCTTTGAGGAGGATATTGTCGATGGCAGATAGTTCCGGAAAAAGAGCGAGTTCCTGAGGCAAATATGCTATATGAGCCCTTCTCAGTTCCTGCCAATCGGAAATACTGAGAGAAGCCGCGTCGCGGTCATCGAAAAGAAGATGCCCCTCATAGTCGCGCCGGGCCCCCATTATGAATGCAGCCAGACTCGACTTGCCTCCACCGCTGGCCGACTCAACAAGATAGCGGCGACCTCGGTGAAAAGTGACTTTCTTACGCCACACCTCAGAATACGGCAACTCCTCCCGCGCGAAGACACGCGGAAGGAGACCCTCAAGTGTAATCTCTTCTATATGGTTGGAAATCATTTTGTGATACCTTCAATGATAGCGTCCACGCCTCCCTTTGCCTCTAAGTCGAGACGAAGGCTTTTTCCATCGATGCTTACTTTGATGACAGAGGTGACACCTTTGGTGACAGCATCGCTGGCTACCACACCAATCCAAGCACCTTTGAGCATATCGGCCGCCTCCGACGGAGAGATGGAGCCGGTGAAATCCTTGCTGCCATAGACGGCTGTGATCAAATCACCGTCGCGAGTGACAGTAACTCCAAAAAGACTCTGCAACGCTGTGGAGAAGTCAGCGAAATTCTTGCCTGTAGTCTGGATTCGTGCCTCTCCTTCGGTTGGGCCGGCGTTTGCGCGGATGGCAATTGTGCCATCAATGGCCTCAAGCACTCCAAAGGCCTGGTCTGAGCCAGCTTGTCCCAACGAACCAGCAAGATCAGCGATTTTCTTGACGAGTTTCTTTGGCACTCCAGCTGCTATATAGAGGTCGCCGCCCTTGTCAAACGACTTGATCACCGAGCCATCTACCTTATCGACCGGAAGGAGCAGCTCGGCAGGCTTCATGTCGGAATTCAAGATGGAGGCGCTTGCAAGCAAACTGTTTTTCTTAATGTCGGCACTACCGGCTACATACGCCATATCATTGAAGACAATCGAGGAGGCCATCTTCATGTAAGTGCCGTTGGGAACAAGAGACAAGCTACGGTTGACATCAGCCACGTATGTCACCACCTTATCACCGTCGAGCAAAAGCTTGGCTGCATCAGCAGAAGCATAACTCTGTTTCTCACCGAGTTGCTGGTAATACTTCAGCTGGTCGACGTCAGGGCGCCCTGTGGTGCAAACCCAGAACTGATTGCCGAGCACGGCGATTTTCTCGATAGTACGTGCGTCACCTTCGCTGACGGCTTTCGAGCTCAACTTCTTCTCAGCATAAGTCACGAATTTATCAGGGTCGTTGAGTAGGCCAGTGACATAACTGCGTGCAGCGGAGAAGAATACGAGGCTGCTTATAGACATCCCAGACTCACCATCGCAGAGCTCCTTGATCATCGCCTTGTCTTCAGGCTTGATAGCCTGGCTCTCATCGATGGTCTTCTGAAGATCTTTGGAAAGTTTTACAGTGGAGCCATCGGTGCTACCGCCAAGTTTTTCGACAGTGTTAGCGAGATTTATGAGCACGACGCTCGACGCATCAGCAGGCACTGTGCGGAGTAGTGACTCAGAGTCATCGTTTCCACTCTTCGAGCAGCTTACAGCCACAAAGAAGATGGAGAGAAGCGCAAGAAGGCTATAGCTAAGTTTCTTCATGATTTACAGTTGTTATAATGGTTTGAAACTATTGTCTTTTCAGATGCGCAGGAAGGATCCCATACGGATGGCAGCCACGGCGGCTTCAGCACCCTTATTGCCGAGCTTGCCTCCGGCACGGTCGAGGGCTTCCTGTAGGTTGTTGACCGTCAGCACCCCGAAGATGACTGGCACATCACCTTGGCAATTAAGGCGGCAGATACCGTCGGCGGCCTGCGAGCACACATAGTCGAAATGGGGAGTATCGCCACGTATCACCGTGCCGATGGCCACGATGGCATTATATTTCTTCGGGCTCTTGATGATGCGAGCAGCGGCATAAACGAGTTCCACAGCACCTGGGACGCGGTATTGCTCTACCATCGACTCGTGAAGGCCGGCTTTCTCAAACACTTCAAGAGCTCCGGCCAGCATACGGTCGTTGACCTGGCTATTCCAGTCGGCCGTCACAATGGCAACGCGGAATTTTTCTTTCTCGCGAATTTCGGGAATCTCGAGGAGAGATCCTTCTGTATTTAGTATTGTAGACATTGTATTAATTTAAGTTTCGCAAACGCTACTTAAGGTTTATAGGGTTATGGGATTATAGGTTTATTAGTCATTGATAATTAACCAAACCTCAATGTCAGCAAGCGAAAGTTGGTTTTAAGACTTTTTGGTGCGGAAGGCGCTCAGCCATGACACCTTCATGTTTTCCTGAAGCTTTATCATTTCCTTAAGCGTCAGGATTTCCTGCTCGAGTTCAGCCTCGCCTTGAGCTATGGCATGTGGAAGTACAGCGTCAAGCAGGCGCTCAGCGCGAGGACGCATAGACTTGACACGAATCATAATCTCGGCCATCTCCGCTGTCATCTTTATCTCTTTCTTATTTACCTTGCCAGTGCGTTTCTTGGAGATGCGGATCGCCTCTGAGAAGAACTTCATGGCCTCGCGATAGTCACCGGAAGAAGCAAGCAGACGACCCACATTGCAAAGGGAATCCACGAGGCGGTCTGTTGCGCTGTTGATACCGGCGTTGACCTTTTCGGTAAGCGCGTCGACATTGAGTTGCTGACGGGCCAGCATATCGATAGTCTTCTTCTTCGAGCGCAGAATGCGAGTGGACAGCTCCATCGCCAGAATGTTGAGGCGTCCGAATCTATCGGGATTCTTGACTACAAGGGGATCCAGCACCTTAAAGAGAGCGTCAAGTTCTTTTTCGCTACGCTTATAGTCTTTAAGCTCATAGTGAATCTCTGCAAGGTCGAAAATGAGAGCCACGAGGATAGCCTTGAACTCCTCATTTTCATGGTCGGGGAAATCTTTGAGACGCTGCAGGGCACCGATGGTCTGCTCCAGAGCCTCCATATATTTCTCGGCTTCAATAAGCCGGCTTATCTCCAGACGGGTAGCCACTACGTTAGCAAGCACCTCCGCCTCCTGGCTATTCTTGCCGAAGGCCTCCATCCGGATATGGACATCTATCTGATTCATCGTATATTATGATTAAATACGTTGTTTTTATAAGTATTGCTATAAGTTATAACAAATGAAAGGCATAAGAAGTTACACAGTCTTAGAGCCATTTCTTGAGGCCATCGGCTATATTTTCGGGGATGGGTTTGGATGTCTTGGTGGCGTAGTCTACGCTCACCATCACAGACTCACACATAGAGCAAATCTGCCCGGTCTCAGTATTGCGGAGTATCTGCTGCATCGTAAAACTCCTTTCTCCTATCTTCTTAACGCGGGTGCGCACCTCCATAGGGTCGGTGAAATGGATCTGCTCCATGAATGTGCAGTTGAGATTCACTATCACGGCCTCGACACGGCTCCAGTCTGAAAGCTGGCCTCGGAGGGCATTGTAGAATTCAGTCTTGCCGACGTCGAAAAGTGCAAGTTGGGCATTGTTGTTGACGTGTCCGAGCACATCAATATCATTGAATCTCAACTGCAGTGGCACTGCATGGCGGAAAGCCTCTGCATCAAGATGCTCCAGTATATCGTTTTTCTCACTCATAATCTTTTGTCAATTTCTGAACAATACTTCTTTCACCACTTCCTTCCCCATCATATCATTGATACCCTTCACTATCCTCCCGCGGCTCATATTGAGTTCCGAACGCAGAGAGGCATTGGGAGTGCCAATGGTCATCACCCCATTTTTTATCCAAGGGCGTCCGCACATGGATGCGATGTGCCTTCCCACCACAATAGGGAAAGCCTCACAAGCACGTACCTCATCAAGCCGCCCTTGCATGCTGCTCTTCTCAAGGCACTCGCGCAGCACATCGCCTACCGTCACCGCGTCTCTTCGTTCCACTCTCGCTTAATGATAAATTATGAATTATTAATGATGAATTGTCTGATTCTAAATCCGATTATGCTTTACAGATTATGCATTAACTTTTCGAAATTTCCGTCTTTGACTGCGAAGAGACGGCTTTCGCCATGGATGGCTCCGAGTATCTCGTCGAGATGCTCGCGATTGGTATCGGTGATGAAAATCTGTCCGAATCCTTCACCTCCGCTTACCATCTCCATTATGCGCCCTACGCGGCTTGAATCGAGCTTGTCGAATATATCGTCGAGGAGCAATATGGGTGTAAGACCCGACACCTTACGCAGATATTCGAAGATTGCGAGGCGGAGGGCAATGGTGAAGGTCTTCACCTGCCCTTGGCTTCCGAGGCGCCGCATTGAGTAGTCGCCGAGGCCTGTCAGCAGATCGTCGCGATGCACCCCTTTGGATGTATAACCGAGCACTTGGTCTTTTGCCCGCGTGCTGTCGAGCACCTCACGAAGAGTTTGGTCATTGAGGACACTGGAATACCTTATCGAAGCCTTCTCCGCATCGCCGGATATCTCGCTGTAGCGTGAGCGGAAGGTAGGGAGCATCTCCTCAACCCAAGCTTTTCGGGTGGCATGGATGGCGGCCGCGGACTCCTCCATGGCTGACTCCACCGATTCGTAGAGCAACTTATCCTTCATTCCGGCTTTCAGCATACGGTTGCGGCTGTCGATGCTTCGGCTGTATCGGATGAGATGCGACAGATATGCCTTGTCGGCCTGGGAGATCACCATATCCATTAGCTTGCGACGCTCCTCGGCAGCTCCGCTCACGATGGCATGGTCGGCCGGAGTGACTGTCACTATAGGAAAGCGTCCGATATGCTCGGAGATGCGCTGATATTCTTTGCCGTTGCATTTCAAAGTCTTTCCCTTTCCCTTTCCAATGCCACAGCTGACGAGTTCATTGGTGCCGGAATCCATCACAAAGTTGCCCTTAACCATCATCATCTCGGAACCATGGCGAGGGAGGGCTGACTCGGGGAGAGCCTGCATGGGCCTGGCGAGGCACAGGAAGTGAATGGCCTCGAGCAGGTTGCTCTTCCCCATGCCGTTCATGCCTAACAGACAGTTGACTCCGCCAGAAAACTCCAGGGAGGCCTCTTCAATATTCTTGAAGTTTACTATATCAAGCTTATCGATTTTCATGCGTTGTCTTCCTTCTCACCGTAGGCCAAATCGCCGGCATCACCAAGTCCGGGCACTATGTAGCTGTGGGCGTTGACCTCCGGGTCAATGGCAGCACACCAGACAGTGGTCTTGTCATCGGGGAAACGCTCCTTTATGAAATCCACAGCCCGCTGGGACGCGATGACCGATGCCACATGCACTTTAGCGGGATGACCCTTGCGCAGGAGAGCGCGGTAGCCCAGTTCCATAGAGGTTCCTGTGGCGAGCATCGGGTCGACGAGAATCAGGGTCTTTCCTTCGATGGAAGGAGCAGCCATGTATTCTACGAGCACGTCGAATGTGTCGCCCTTCTCATGATATTTGCGGTAGGCACTGACGAAAGCGTTTTCTGCCATATCGAAAATTTGCAGGAAACCATGATGGAATGGGAGTCCGGCGCGGAGGATGGTGGCTATGACCACTTTCTCTGCCGGCTCCTTGCATATACACTCAGCAAGCGGAGTCTGTATGCGCACGTCTTCATATGCGATGCGCTTGGATATCTCATAGGCCATAAGCTGGCCGATACGGTCGATATTGGCACGGAAACGCATGCGGTCGCCCTGGATGTTGATGTCGCGGAGCTCACGCATATATCTGCTCATCACCGACGGCTGGTCGGCAAAATTAATCACTTCCATATATGTA
>CAZIAX010000105.1:0-7962 GCA_964537745.1 uncultured Sangeribacter sp. | reverse complement strand
CTCCACTATGCTTCTAACGTTTTTAAGGCTATCGACAGTACCAACCGACGTGCCTCCGAATTTCAATACATTCATGGTGCAAAATTACAAAAAAATTATGAGGTATCAAACCGAATCAGCCCGAGAGCGTTAATTAAGTATAAATAATCTTGACTTAATCTATCTTACTATGAACACAGCAGTAAAAACATACACGGATTACACCGGGTTTATACAGGCGCTCCGCCAGGCGGAAGCCCAAAGAGTGCGTTCACGACAACGCACAGTTGAAACACAAGAAGAACTTAAGTTCCAACCCATCAACCATGCCGACATGGAGACCATCTTCCAATATCTCCAGCAAGAGAAAGGAAGAACTACCGACTTCTCTTACTCTGGCATACTGATGTGGGTGGACTATTTCAAATATGAATATGCCATCGTAGATGACACTCTTTTCATTAAAGGAGTGGTAGAAAATGACACAGACACTCCAGCATTCTCACTTCCTATCGGCAAAATGCCAATGAAGGAGAGTCTGGAGAAGATACGCTCTTATTGCCGCCAACACAATATCTCTCCAGTTCTTTCAGCAGTACCGGAATATGCTCTCGAGGAGCTTGATGATGCGGGTATATCCTCAATCAATCCCCTTGAAGACTGGGGAGACTATCTCTATGATGCACAGATGCTCTCAACCTTGACAGGCAAAAAGATGAGCAAGAAGCGTAACCATGTGAATAAATTTGAATCACTCTATCCTGACAGTCGACTTGAGACTCTGGATGCCAGCAATGTGGACAAAGCTATCGACTTCATGACAATCGTAGATGAAGAGGGCGACGATGTCCCTATGGCAGTGGAAGAAAGACGCATGACCAGAAAACTTCTTGACCTTATCAAGGAGGGCGACATACGCCTTGAAGGAGCAATACTTATGGTTGGAGATGAAGTGGCTGCTTTCACTATAGGCGATGTGAAAAACGACACTCTCTTCGTGCACGTGGAAAAAGCATCCAGAAAATTTGAAGGAAGCTACGAAAAGATCAATAAAGAATTTGCAGCGTTGATGTGCGCTCGTCATCCTGAAATCGTCTACATCAACCGAGAAGACGATTCAGGCGATGAAGGACTGCGCAAAGCAAAGCAATCTTATCATCCTGTTGAGATACTAAAGAAATACAATATAGCTCTCTGAATTTTGCAGAATGGATTATTTTTGGTAATTTTGCATCAGCAACTGCGCTAATGCGCAAAATACGAAATTACCCAAAACAGACAAAGAGATGAGCGACGTACTTGTCATCATACCTACATACAACGAGATAGAGAACATCACCACGATGCTCCGCACTGTGATGCGTCTTCCCGATGGATTTGACGTGCTTGTTATCGACGACGGTTCTCCCGACGGTACTGCTGATGCTGTGAGAAAAGAAATGGGAGACTATCCCGGCCGAATACATCTGGAGTGCAGAAGCGGCAAACTGGGATTGGGAACGGCATACATCCATGGGTTCAAATGGGCACTTGCGAGAGACTATCAGTATATCATTGAGATGGATGCCGACTTCTCACACAACCCCGATGACTTGACACGCCTCTATCATGAATGCAAAGACAGAGAGGCAGATGTGTGTGTAGGGTCACGCTATATCACCGGGGTGAATGTCGTAAACTGGCCTATGGGGCGGGTATTAATGTCATACTTTGCGTCAGCCTATGTGCGCTTCATCACAAGAATGCCTCTGCGCGACTCAACAGCAGGATTCGTTTGCTATCGGAGACGGGTGCTTGAAGCCATCGAACTTGACAAAATAGAGTTCAAAGGCTACGCATTCCAGATTGAGATGAAGTTCAAATCTTGGAAAAAGAAATTCAAGGTGGTTGAGATTCCTATTATCTTTGTCAATCGCCAGCTTGGCACGTCGAAGATGAACTCAAGCATATTTGGAGAAGCTGTCTTTGGAGTGATTTCACTTAGACTGAAGGCTTTGTTTGGGAAACTTTAAGAGTGTACTCACACATATAGTTTTAAATACCCGCTATGGATGTTCTATCCTCAGCGGGTATTTAAGTTAGGGGTAGTCAACTCGGCGGAGGCGAGGACGCCTCCATTCCACGGCTACGCAGTATTTTATACGTAAGTTAGTCGCCGCGGTAGTAGAGCTGGAGGTAGCAGCGGGCGATGAAATCATGGAAACGTGCTACCAACTCATGGTCGTCGCTGTCTGGGAACACTGCATCAGGAAGCCATCCTTTTTCACAAATGTATGAAAGCAAATCGTGTGGACACATGCCTCTTTCAGTCAAGAGTTCAATAGCATGGGTTGCGGCATATCCTGCATCATACAAATCATTGGCTGGAGCCTTGATGCAACGGCATATGTCGGGAGCCACGAGCAGTCCCTTCTTGGGATTGGCCATAAGCACGAAGTCGCGACATCCTTTCAATTGGGCAAGATGTTCCTCACCTGGTTTCCAGCCAAGGTGCTCAATAAGAAAATTATTGAATGCTTCATAGCCGTCGATGAAAGTCACAGGGTCTCCTCCAGTGGCCTTTACCAGGCGTTCGAACGCAGGATGAGTCTCAGCTTGCTCTTTTCGCTCTCGATTGGAGGGAAGACGATGATTGATAGTAAGATGTACCCACTCCCTCAGATAGAAGGCGAGCGGACCAGTTGGCTGATGCTTCACGGCCTCCTGAATGGCAGCCGCAATCTCATCATTCTCCTTGCCCTCCGCAACCATCTCCGAAATTAATTCATTGACTGTCAAGGCAAAAGCTGGTCGGAGGAGCCAGCTATGCAGAAAGAGCCAACTTCCGAGTTTCAAGATCATTTCTTGATCTTCCTCAGCATAGACATCAAGCTCATGTGCCAGATGATAACCTACAGGAACAGGAGATTTCTCATAGGCATCCTCAAGCAAGTTATACCAAATATCGGAAAGCGCTACGAGATCCTCACGGAAAGGATAGATGCATCTATCGTCAGAATACATAGCAATGGCATACCACACGATAAATTGCACATCCTCCTTATTGAGTTCATAATCAATATAATCCTCGGTCACTGAGAAGAATGGCACGGGAGTTCCATAGAGGCGTCGGCATTCATCTGTGAAACCATGCCATAGCCCTGCATCGGCTATCATATCCTGATAATAACCGATCAGGCATAAGGCCGCACGTTCGATAAGAGACTCGTGAAGATTGGAAATTCTTGAATCCTCCTTTGCACTCTTTATCAATCTGACAGTGAGCTCGTAGTAGTATTTATCTGTAGAAGTCTCCTCGGGACTGCATGGTTGCCCGAGGAGAAAAGATTCATATTTCAGCATAATGCTTCTGCTATTTTATCCTGAGGCACTGTAACTTGAGTACCGTCGGTCATATTCTTGACTGTTGCTGTGCCATCGGCAAGTTCAGAGTCACCAATAAGCACCACATACTGAACGCCCTCAGCATTGGCGAACTGCATCTGCTTCTTCATCTTCGCACAGTCAGGATAAAGTTGAGCGGAGATTCCAGCCTCGCGCAGAGTCTTTATGCAACGCATGGCTGCTGCAGCTTCTTCTTTTCCGAAATTGATGAAGAGAGCCTTCACACTCCCTGAAATCTCCTTAGGATAAAGGTCAAGGGCATTGAGTACGTCGTAGATACGGTCTGCACCAAATGAAATACCCACGCCGGAAAGACCGGATACGCCAAAGACTCCGGTGAGATTGTCGTAGCGGCCGCCACCCGTAATGGAACCAATCTCCACATCAAGAGCTTTCACCTCAATGATAGTGCCTGTATAGTAGTTGAGTCCTCTTGCAAGAGAAACATCGAGTTCGATGCCACATGAATGACCCAGATTCTCAAACCCTTCGAGAACCTCTCTCATCTCCTCCACACCCTTCATGCCAATCTCGCTTCCTGCAAGAAGTGCGGAAAGTTTCTCGAGTTTCTCTTCATTTGTCCCCGACAATTCAAGAAGTGGGCGGAGCGCGGCAATGGCTTCTTCGCTCAGCCCTTTCTCGCGAAGCTCAGCATTGACATTTTCAATACCAATCTTGTCCATCTTATCGATTGCCACAGTGATATCTACAATCTTGTCTGCCTCACCTATAGTCTCAGCTATGCCTGTGAGAATCTTGCGGTTGTTGACATGTATGCAGGTGCGGATTCCCAGCTTTCCCATCACATGGTCAATAAGAGAGAGGAGCTCAATCTCGTTGGCAAGGGAATCGGAACCTACCACATCAGCGTCGCACTGATAGAATTCGCGGTAACGACCTTTTTGCGGACGGTCTGCACGCCATACCGGTTGAATCTGGAAACGCTTGAACGGCATCTGGATTTCATTGCGGTGTTGCACCACAAAGCGAGCGAACGGGACAGTAAGATCATAGCGGAGCCCTTTCTCGCAGAGTTCGTTGGTCAGACGGGGAAGATTTTTCGCTTCAAGGTCCTCAGGCTTTACATCCTTGAGGAAGTCGCCAGAATTCAGAATCTTGAAGAGCAGTTTATCGCCCTCCTCACCATATTTTCCCATGAGTGTAGACAGGTTCTCCATCGCGGGAGTCTCAATCTGCCTATATCCGAATAGGCGGAACGCCTCGCGAATTGTATCGAAAATGTAGTTTCTGCGCGCCATCTCCACTGGGGAGAAGTCGCGTGTTCCTTTGGGTATGCTTGGTTTTTGTGCCATATACTTTATTGTTTTTTATTTCTTATCACGATTGAATTGAGGCCATTTTTCGGAATTGAGAGGGAGAGTAACCGGTAAGGTGTTTGAAATATTTACCGAAGAATGACTGGTTTGCGAAGTTCAGTTTGTTGGAGATTTCCTGGATGGTAAGCGCGGACTCTGCGAGCATGATCTTAGCCTCCATAATGACGTAATGGTCGATAAGCTCACTTGCGGTGTGCCCTGTAATGTCTTTTGCAACGGCCGACAGATGTTTTGGAGTGACGCAGAGTCGGTCGGCATAGAAAGCCACGCTACGCTCAGACCTGAAATTCTGAAGAATCTCCAAGACAAACTTAGATAGAATCTCCTCTTTACGCGTCTGAGGCTTTTCAACACCTTCCTTGGAGACATAATGCTTTTCAATAATCTCACATAGAAGAGCCTGAATAAGATTGCTGATTTTTGTCCTTTTCAGAGGAGAATCAACAGCCTTCAACTTCTCTCCTATCAGAGCCATGTATTCCTGAATATCTGCCGAGTTAGAATCTGAAAGGGTGCTGACAGACTCAATGGGATTATGAATGAGCAAGGGAAGAAGTCCAGATATTTTGGGCATGATCGATTCAATCATCTCCAGATTGCAACCGATAGCCTTAATCTTGACCGGACCAACAGTGTGCAATGAATGCACATACTGGTTGGGATTGAGGAGCATCAGACTATTTCGGCTGAAACTATACTTCTTCATTCCTATGCAAACCTCCCCCTCCCCTTCTACGCAAAGTGCAATGGTAAGGCCGAGAACCCTGATGGGGGCCTCGGAGCTGTTTATAGCGTTGTCAACTTCATAATACACCGCATATTTCTCAGGATTTGATATTCCCGACTTCCTATTGAAAAAGCGGGAAATATCGGAGATATCATATGTCCGGTTGAATTCGGAATCAAATTTATCAGTCATATAGTTTAGTCCGTTAACGGTGAATTATTAAAGTTCAAATGAAAGTCTGACGTTTATTTGCCGGCGTGTCAGATAGTTTGGCACGGCATATTGAATACCGTTGACATCCGTCACCCAATAATATCCACTGACATTCGATATGTCGAAAAGGTTGAAGACATCGAGTGCCACCGAAATATCTTTAAAGTGACGCCAGAAATTATATGGCCTGACACCATCTTGTTCGCCTCCTACAAGTCGATAAGAGAATCCGATATCCACACGCTTATAAGCCGGAGCTCTGAAATAGCTTACTGAGCGAGCCACATGAGGAGCAGTCATCGTGAGCCCATCCGAGAAAATACCGCGCAGGGAGAACTTCAGTTTTGGGAATTTCGGGAAATAGTCGGTGAAGAAGAGTCCAAGAGAGTAACGTTGGTCACTCGGCAATGGAGTCTTGATGCCGTCAAGGTCTTGCTGGGTATTCATCAGAGAGAAAGAGATCCAAGAATCTGAACCCTCTACAAACTGTCCGAAGAGTTTCATGTCGAGACCCATAATGTGTCCTTTTGAGTCATTGACACCGGTATAATCAATCTTCAGGTTGTCATACTCATATGAAATCAGACGCGAAAGAAGTTTGAAGTAAGCCTCCCCCGTAAGTTTGAAGGGACGGTTCATGGCCCGGAAAGTATAGTCGGTACCCACTATAAACTGAAGGCTCTGTGGAGACTTGATGTTTTTGTTGAGCTGAATGAATCCGTTGCCAAGTTCATCCGTGACAGTTGCTCTATATTCCTTATAGAAAGGAGACTGATAGTAGAGACCTACTGCGCCTCTGAATGTCAGCTGGTTGTTGTTGATAGGAGCGACGCTGATATTAGCACGAGGAGAAACGAGGAATTCCTTATTGAAATCCCAATACGACAAGCGAACTCCTGCGTTGAGAGTAATGTAAGCCTTGGAGGTTTCAAAATAGAGAGCATCCTCAGCAAACAGTGCAAATCTATTTGCTTTCATATCCTGGCGGGACGAAAGATTATAGATGAGATGCACTCCTTCCGGTTGGGTAGGAAGTGAATAACCAGCAGAATCACGCCACTCCCATTCCTTCGAGCGGTCGCGAAAAGCCTCATGCTGGTAGGTAATACCGTAAGTGAGGTGATTGTTTTTTATTCTTGTAGTGCCTCGCAGGAGACCCTGGATGACGGAGGCACGCAGTCGATTGCGGGCATGCTCCATGTATTTACCGACACCGAGTTCTCCGCCTACAGCATTATCACCACCGGTTCCGGCTTGATTGAGCCAATACTCACC
This sequence comes from uncultured Sangeribacter sp., assembly GCA_964537745.1. Lineage (GTDB taxonomy): Bacteria > Bacteroidota > Bacteroidia > Bacteroidales > Muribaculaceae > Lepagella. Next base: position 1,047 of record CAZIAX010000105.1, on the reverse strand, counting down.
CGAAATATCGTAGCTGACGAGCTCATCGGTGAGAAATCCGGAGAGACCGAAAGTAAATGAAGTAGCTCGATTCTTCTTATAGGTAGCGCTTAGGGCTCCAAGATAAGTCTGGAAACGGTCCTTCTCATATCCGTCGAAATAAACCTTAAACGACTTTGCATTCTCAGAAGTACCGAAAGTGGTCTCGCGGTCAGTGGGTTTGAAGTTGTAATTGTTGAGTGCAATGTTGCCGAGGAAGTTGAAACTGAGTTTGTCAGAAGCCTTCCAGGTCATATTGGTCTGGTAGTCGAAATAACTTGGGTCATACTCCCCTCGCGTCTCGAGAGAGCTCAGAAGGGAATTGTTTTTCTTATATCTCACGCCATGAAGCATGGAGAACTTGCCTGAATTTTGACCTAAAGCCAAGGATGCGCCCATCAAGCTTCCAGTGACCTTCAGTTCGAATGACTCCGGATCCTTATAGGCTATATCGAGCACTGAAGACATCTTATCTGCATAACGAGCAGGGAAACCACCCGACGAGAACTTCAGGTTTCCTACCATATCAGGGTTGATAATAGAAAGTCCTTCCTGCTGACCACTTTTCATAAGTTGCGGACGATATATCTCCACACCGTTTATGTAGACTGAATTCTCATCAAATGTACCGCCGCGAACAGAATACTGAGAAGTCATCTCGTTGTTAGAATTCACGCCGGGCATCGTAGCAATGACAGATTCCACACTGCCACCACTGACATCCGGAGAAACTCTGAAAGACTCAGCATCAAAAGTCTGCATACCGTTGATATTGCTACGGAAGCCATCAACCTGAACTTCATCAAGGATCTTTGTATCTGTATACAAACGTACATTGAGTGTGACATCTCCTTTAGGGTCAATCAGCACACGATCTACAGTCTTAAAACCGATGCAACTGAAAACTACAGTAATAGTATCGCTTTCGGCAACAGAAAGTGAATATTTACCTTCAAGGTCAGTGTTTGTGCCTATTGCAGTACCCTTAATTTGAACTGTACCGAATTCAATAGGTTTATCTTCATTGTC
>CAZIAX010000104.1:0-8010 GCA_964537745.1 uncultured Sangeribacter sp. | reverse complement strand
TGGAGACGATGGGCATTGAGCAGATGGTGAAGTATTTGTTGATCTCGTCGAAGGCCGATGTAGAGCCGGCACGGCGTGATGACAGTACTGCTGCTCCCACTTTCATGGTCTTGCTGAAGACACCGGATGTGCTGTAGAAGAGACGATCCATGAATGCGAGCAACTGGCCGTTGGCACCTGCGTAATATACTGGGCTTCCGACAAGAAGACCGTCGGCTTCTGCAAACTTGGGAGCAGTCTCGTTGACTGCGTCGTTGAAGACGCAGCGTCCGTTTGAGCGGCAGAAATTACAGCCTATACAGCCACGGATGTCTTTGGTGCCTATATTGACGCGTTCGGTTTCGATGCCGTTGGCGTGGAGGGTTTCTTCTACTTCGCGGAGTCCGCGGTCGGTGCATCCATTAGGGTGTGGGCTGCCGTTGATTACGAGTATTTTCATTGGTTTGTGTGGTTTATAAAGTTTAAGAGGTTTAGAGTATTAACATTTTTGGAAGGGTAATGGTTGCTATATAAAAACGGATGTGCTTGGGGAAAGCACATCCGTTTGAATTTGCGGTTTTGATAAGCTATTACTTGCAGCCGCATTGGCAACCAAGTTTGCTCTTGACCTCTTGCTTGAAAGCCTCAAACTGTGGGGCAAACTGAGCGAAGATGGGGTTGTCGGAGTTTTTCTTGATTACGTGGTGCATGAAACGCATCGCAAGGACGAATTCCTTGGTGTGTTTGTCTTTGGCGAAACCAAGTTCCTTGGCTTTCTCAACCATGGCAGCGATGTCGTGATGGCCACCGAAGTTGAAGTTGATCACTTCAGCCATTTTTCCGTCTTTTGCTTCGATCATGTTGACGAAGTAAGATTTCTTTTCTTTTTCCATAATACTGTGTGTTTTTTATAGTTACTGAATTCTGTCATCGTATCCTTCTGCGTCTCACGCTGGGACCGCTGGGGAGGTGGGAGCGCAGGGAGGCTTTGATTCCTGAATTCATAATTAAAACGCTCGGGGAGATGATGGGGATTATTAAGGAAATATAATAAGAGTTAAGAGTCAAAAAGTTAAGGGTGAAAAGCCAAGAATTAAGGGTAAAGAGGCAAGGGGTAAGGGGGAAGGGTTAAGAACCAAGAGCCAAGAACCAAGGGTCAAGAGTGATAGGAGAGGCTCTGAGGGTAGTCATGCGAAGTAGGTGGTGGCGAATGGCAGATATATCTGCCTATTTTTGCAATTTTGTATATATTGGCAGGTATATCTGCCGATTTTTACGATTTTGTTTGGATTGGAAGATATAAATGCCTTTGCAAGAAAAATAATTATGGAAATAATTCGTAGACAAATATTATTTTACTGATCATGGTATACGGAATTATCTGTGTGGCTTCAAGGTGCGTCAATCATGCATGTGCGGTTACGTGATTTTCTTAAGATGAACTTTTAGGGTCGCAATCACCGTTCTAGTGCGTTTGGGCGCATGTTTAGTAACTTTATTACGTGGGAGGTCCGTTTTACATGTGGAGTTCGGATTTGTGGCCGAGGGTGCGTGTGTAGCTGAAGATTCCGGCGCAGAGAGCAAAACCGACGGAGATGTAGAGGCAAACAGAAATAGCTGTTGTCTCATGTGCGAGGAGGGCGAAGACACTGCTGACGATAGTGGCGCCAAGAGTCTGGCCTACCAACCGAGCCGTGCTCTGCATGCCTCCCGCTCCTCCAGAACGATTTACGGGAGTCGCCATCACCATCACGATATTATTAGGCGTCTGGAACATTCCGAATCCTACACCGCATATCGCCATACGCCACGCGATTTTCCATTCCGAGGGGTTGCTGCCCGTAAAGAGAAGAAGTAGTACTCCGACTATAAACACAGCCATGCCGACTGCGGCGGTAGTGCCGGGATTATGTCTCTCTACATATCGTGCAGCTATTGGGGAGACAATCATGGTTGCCAATGGCCACGGAGTCATCAGCAAACCGGTGGAAATCGCAGAGAGATGATAACCGTTGAGATACAAGAATGGCAGAGCAATCATCGCAATATTCTGCGCCATGAAGGAGCAAACCGATGTCGCGACGCTCATCGTATACATCGAATTGCGGAAGAGATCGACCGGAAGGAGGGGTTGCTCGTGGCCAAACTGTCGTTTTACGTAGAAGATGCCGACAACAATGCCAACTACGAGCAATACAGCACTCAATACTATATCTCCCTTTCTTGAGAAATTACCCAAAGCGAAGAATATCAAGCCGAATACCACCATATTTTCGATGGCGCTAAGCCAATCGAAACGTGGTTTGTGGTCGACAGGAGGATTCTGCGGAAGAAGTCGCCAACCGATGAAGAATGCTATGATGCCCAGCGGGACATTGATTAGGAAAAGCCAATGCCATGATGCGACTGAAAGGATGGCACCTGCTATGGTTGGTCCGGCAGCCGTGGCAATCGCGATACACATGGCATTGAGGGCCATGCCGCGTCCGAGGATTTCGCGAGGATATATTAGGCGTACGAGTGCAATGTTGACGCCCATCACGCAAGCGGCTCCGATGCCTTGTATGGCTCGGGATACGACTACCATCGTAAAATTTTGCGATGCTGCGCACGTAGCGGAAGAGAGCGTGAAGACCACTACGCCGAAGAGGAATGTTCGCTTGTAGCTGTGCAGGTCGCCAATGGAGCTGACAGGAAGGAGCAGCATGGTGATTACAAGCTGATAGACAGTGACAATCCACACGGCGGATGAATTGCTGATGCTGAATTTCTCTGCCAGGATAGGGAGAGCCACATTGACTACGGTCACATCGAGCACTGTCATCACGAGCACTATCTGCAGCGCGATGACAGCAATATATTTGCGATATGAGAAGCCTATTCCGGACATGGTGTTAAGAGTCAAGGGTCAAGAGACAAGAACCAAGGGTGTTTTAAGGGTCAAGGGTCAAGAGTCAAGAACCAAGTAGTCGAAGGTTTAACGTTTCGGAGAAGTGGATGGTTTAGGAATGGGGTGGGAAGCAGCGTACGGGTGCGTTTGCACGCGAGTTTAGTAACTAAAGGAGTAAGGCTTAGTCTAAATTATAGCCGTCGTAGCCGATGGCTTTAGTCTTCAATTCGGGGGCAAGAGGGGGGAGTGGCGAATGAAGTATGGCTGAGCAGAGGCTTTCTGCTATGTCTTTGGCCAGTAGCAGGCGCTTCTGCGACCATAGCAATCGTTTCCATTCTATGCGCATCACTATGTGATTTGCATCGTCCTCGAAACTTACCTTGCGTAAGAAATGATTTGCAGAATTAGTATTGTGATATTTTTGGTGGTCAATGGTAAGGTTTAGGTCTTTTGCCACGGCGGTTTCAAAAGTCTTGTAAAACTCCTCGTATGTCGCACTGTCCTTGATAAATAGATCATCTCCCGACGTCCGCTCGTCGCCCTTCTTGCCGCCGATATTGAGATGGATATTTGTTGGATAAGGAGGTTCCATAGCGCCGCTTGCCACTAAAACAGTCAGCGACCAAGCACCTTCTTTCGCCATCAGACGCTGCAGATCTGCATTATATTCCTTGAGCCCCTCTACATCATCTTCTGATTTAAAAGCATAATATGATTTATATGGAGCACGCTCACCAACCTCTCGGCTAATGTAGTTGAACTGCCCGATATAGGCCAGATAAAAGCAGAAATGCGATAGTCCTGGGTCCACCATATTGGATGGTGATATTATAGTGATGCGTGAATTGCGGTCGATGCAGCAACCGTAAGATGTATTTTGTGGATAATGCTCCACTGCAATACGGTCTGGCACATAGTCGCCATCGTCTGTCGGAATGGTTGATGCCAGATTGACAATCCGGAAGCCTGGACCATGATTCACTGCCTCCTGAAGATTATCAGATTTCATGTTGAGTCGAGCTTTAAGATCCTCAACGCTCCTGAAAGGAGGCACTACCTGTATTCCTGTTGGGCGGTCGAGCTTTCGTTCGAAACCATTGCGGAGTACTGCGGCATCGTTTTTTACTTCTTCCTCATGGTTACGGTTTTCTATGGCATCAGTAAAACCAGCCCCGATGATACCTGTAGGCACAGCCACAATCGCAATACCAAGAAGCCCGACAATACATGCTATGATTCGCCCTACAACAGTGACGGGAGGAGTATCGGCAAATTGCCCTGGATCACCGATATACTGTGCGAATGCCCACATCACGGACACTGCACCATTGTCATAGACATCGGGCTGGGCATCATGCTCAGCGAAAAAGAGTACAAGACTGAGGATAACAGTAATCACGATTAGAAACTGCATCGACACTATCAATTCATGGCGTTTCTCTTTTATTGCCTCAGTGAGAAGATTGAAAGATTTTGTATATCGTCCGATACGCAGCGTGCGCACCACTCTTGCAGTGCGCAGAGCCTTGAACGCCATGACTGGCAATGGGAACAGCCATTGCAGATAGAAGGGGAATGTAGACAAGACATCAATTGCTCCATAGAAAGTGAAGCAATATTTGAGCCTCCCTTTCCATCCTTTAAACTTAGGATTGATCACTGGCGCAATCCATATTCGTAGACATACTTCAATCGTAAAGAAGACAAGTGTGATGATATCTACCCAAAATAGGACCCTACGGAGCCGTGGGTCAAGATCAAATGTAGAAAGAAATATCTCTGTCGTGCTTATCAGAATCATGGCAATGATAAGCCAATCTACGACATTATGCCATTGGCGGGTGTGGAGGTTATCATCCAAAGCACGCGCCAATTTTACCTTCAATGATTCTTCTTTTTCAAATTCCTTTTCGCTCATCTGCGATTCTTCTTCTTCGGCCCTAATATGACTCCTACTACTAAAGCACCTACCTTGCGTTCAAGACCCTGACGGGATGTAGGGATGCCGGTAGCCCGGGATATTTTTTGCTTGGCTTTTGTAATGCCGAGCGCTCGTTTCCACGAGAAACTTAAACCTGGAATTTTCATAATATACCCAACATGCATAAAATTATTCCTATAGCAATAAGGATGGCAGTGAAGCATCCACTGCATCCACATCCTCCATTGCTATTTCTGCCAAACAACCACTGCAACGTGAGGGTAGCGATAACTCCTTTCCAGAAATCATTCATTTCGGAGCTTTTGTCTTGTTGAGCTGTGCCTGTGCTATCTGGCGTTTCAATGATTCGATAGTGCGCTTATGGCTCTCTGCTTTATCTACCTTGGATTTCCTGTAGGAAGCCTTTGAAGATGGCGTAGAGGCATTTTTTATGCAGCGGGCATACGACTCATTGTCTCTTTTCATGGCTTCCTTCTCGCGTGCCATCCTTGCGCGCAGATCGATGATTTGCTTCTGATAATATGCTTTTGTGCTCATGAGTAATATAAGATATAGATTAAAAGTCATCGCTATAGCTGCCTATAGCGACGACTTTAATTTAAGAATTACTTACTTTTTTGCTGCTGCAGCGAGTGTGTCGTTGTCGTCAGCGAGCTTGGTGTTGGCTGCGTTTGCAACCTGCACGCCAATACCGTAGGCATCAGCTACCATTTTCTCAAAGCTACCTACCTTGCGGTTGGAGCCGACCACGATTTCGCCTCCCTTTGCGCCTTCAGCGCGGATAGAAGCCAAAGTAGCGTCGTCCTTAGCAGGAGCCTTGCAGTTGAGTGTTGTGTAGACTCTCAGTGTGAGACCGAATGTCTCTTTGAATTTTTCTTTCAGGCCCTTCACTTTCATGCGGCCATCAATCTTGAAATCTGCCATAAAAGTAATATTATAAATGATGTATGATTAAAAGAATTAATTAAAAGATTCCGAACTTCTTAACCTTATACATACACAGTTTGTTGAGAAGCTCAGGCTTGGACGCGAATCGGCGCTCAGCCTCCTTGTAGAGACGGGCATGCACCGGTTTGACGTCCTCCCACTGCATATCGTCGCTTTTCTTGCTATAGAGTATTTCCACAACCTCAAGCAACTCCTCATCGTCTTTCGGAGCGGTAATATCCATCATGTCTTGGTATCTAAGTCTGCCGTCGCGCAACTTATTAGCCAATGACGGACGATGTTTCCTGGAGGCCATTTGCAGAGCCTGGTCATCGGGGAAACGCAAGGCTGCCATATCGCATGCTTCGTCGATTTTATGCTCCCAAATAGGATCAATATTGAGACCCGAACCAACGGTAAGCCCTGAGATGAGACCTTTGATGGAATTCTCTTTAGAACTCTTTTCAAGCTCGGCCTCCTTGAGCTGTGAGGCAGCGTAGTTAATAAATTGACGTAAATAGTCAGGATTATCAGGGAGGATAAAGCACCGGATGGTTTCAGCCTTCAAGGAATTTAGATTTGACGGAGTCTCGATAAACTCTGCAAGCAATCCACCGACAGCTGCTGCCTGCCCTATGCCGGGAACGAGCGCGAGTGCACCACTCAAGGCCGAGCCGCTCACCACTTTTTTACCGCTCTTGGCATATTGATCTAGCATGCGGAATGCCTCGGAGAGGCTCTCGACAGGATTCTGATTTTTACGGTTCTCGATTTCTTTTGCGTGACGACGGATTCGGAGACTGAGTGTGAACTCAAACTCATCAGGGTCTATCCCTTCGCGTTGAGCACGCGAAGCCAGCAGCTTGATCTCACGGTCGGTCAGTTCGCCATCCTCGATGGCAATATTGACCATCTGCTCAAGCTCATCGCTCCATCCGAGTGAAGTCTGTTGAGTTGGACTCCGTTTTGAATTTTTATCTGAATCTTTAGTCATAATGGAGCCGACGGTGTCTGCTACTTCCGACAATCCATCAGGTATCACATTCTTTAGCTTATCAAAAATACCCATTTTAGTTTATTATTTCGAATTCAGTGCGGCGATTTGCGTTGGATGTTGGGTTTTCCGGATCCTTAAGCTCAGAACTGCCTTTCCCTACAGCCTCAAGACGCGATGCATCGATTCCTTCTTTGTTGACCAGGTAGTCTACGGCTGCCTGTGCGCGTGCTTCAGAAAGCTTCTGATTCACTTCTGCGTTGCCTTCAGATGATGTGTGGCCTTCGATGCGGAGACGAAGCTCCGGATTCTGGTTCATCACTTTGGCAAGGTCATGAAGTGCAATCTTTGAGTCGTCGTTAAGCTCTGCTTTACCTTGCTCAAACTGGGCTGCATTGAAGTTTTTCTCAATGTCTTCCACTAATTGTGCATACACTGTGTCGCGGACGATGACCTCTTTCTCGACAACTTTTTCAACTTCTACTACTTTCTCAACTTCCACCACTTCGGGCTTGCGGGTCAAGAAGTACGCTATTACTGCGCCTAAAAGCAAAAGCAGAAGAATAATCCAGAGCCATGCCTTACTCTTTTTCTTCTCGACGATTACTGGCACTGGCGGTTCATATCCATTGAGGTATTCAAGACGATAACCCCCCTTTTCACCCTTCATGGCTTTCTCGAACTCGGCCACTTCTATGCCGTAGAGTCCACCTTGCTCCACCATGCGGTCGAACGAAGGCTTGGACCATACCTGTGCAAGGGCAACCTTCGAGCCATCCTGCAGCTCTATCACTTCGTCGGGCTTGGCGAAGTAAAGGCTCATTTTGGTATTATATTTCTCAGCGTCCTCAACTGGAAGGAAATTTTCTGGTACACCCTTGTCCGGATTCACGGAGTTGGGAAATGCCTTACGCAAATCCTCAAGTGTGGCATGGGGAAACATCACCACATAAGCATGGGCGATGCCCAGAGCCGTACGGTTCTGGGCCTTCCCATAGACTTTTATCTTATTTGCCATCGCTTATTCTTCTTCGGGTTCGAAAGAGACTTCAAGTTCCGGCTCTGACTTCACGAGGTCGCAGAGCATAAGCACAGCCGCATCCTGGTCGATGTCGAGGGCTTCAGCAAGTGCAAGAAGGTTGTGTACTTCATTGTAGGTGAGCACATTGTCGCAGAGAGCCATCTGGAGAAGAGCCTGGAATACTTCGCCGGTTTCTTCGTCATTGACTTTTGCTGCGTGTTTCACAGCGTAGTCGGTGGCTTTCTGTTCGTCCATGT
>CAZIAX010000103.1:0-8161 GCA_964537745.1 uncultured Sangeribacter sp. | reverse complement strand
ACCCTCTGATCTCCTATGCCAACGACTACGTATGGAAAGTGGTGCATGAGGTGTCGGTAATGAAGGAGAACATCTATCGTGAAGACCTTCACCCGAACATGACCGACAGGCAGAAAGACTATATCGTAGCCCAGGCCAAGGCAATTCAGGCTTTCGAATACTCCGTACTTCTTCCTCACTACGGCGGACTTCCGATCATAGAGAAGACCATCACCGACGCAAACGAGGTAGTCAGCGATGAATATGGCGAGCGCCGCATCGGCGAACGCTGCACATTCGAGCAGACAGTTGACGCCATCGTGAAATGGTGTGACGAGGCTGCCCCCTATCTCTACTGGGCCTACAACGGCAATGACGACGAGACCAGTTCACGCCAGACCGGACGCTGGACCAAAGCCGGCGTGATGGCTCTGAAGGCACAGGTGCTCTGGCTCGCCGCCTCACCTCTCTACAACTCTAACGAGGCATACTTGGGAGGCCAGTCAGAAGCAGAGCAGAAAAACCTCGTATGGTATGGCAACTACGACCCCAAACGCTGGGAGCGTGCTCTTGCAGCCTTTGAGGATTTCTGGAGAGAGAACGAGAAGAACGGCAACTATTATCACCTCTATGAGGCCTCGAAAAAGAACGAGGACGGGTATCGCCTTGCATATCGCCGTGGCTATATGTTTGACGACAGCCCCGAAAATATCCACTGGACAAAGGTTGCCGGTATTTTCGGATCTCAGGGAGCATACAGCTGGCTCTCATGGAACTGGGTGGAAAACGGAGTTCGTCGTCTTGTCCATTCTCCCACAGTGGAATACGTCGAGATGTTCCCGTGGAGCGACGGCAAGCCGTTTAACCGCGAGAAAGACTTTAAATATTCCTACTCTTACGAGGATGCGAAAGACCCGGAACTCACATGGGACGTCTACACCTGTCTCAGCGGCACTTACGACAAACTCTTCTACAACTACAAGGAAATTCGCGGTGGCTTCTCCAAGACTGCCTCACGTGACCCCCGACTCTACGAGAATGTAACCGTTACCGGCACAAAAGACAAGCTCACATTGCAATCGACCGACGGCGTTGCCGGCGGCAATGTCAAGGAGCTTTGGGTCGGCGGCCAGGATGCTGGTTCATGTGTGAAGGATCCCGCTGACTACACCATCACTGAATCACTCACATCTTATTGCCCCACAGGTTTCGGAGCATACAAATATGTGCTTAACCGCGACGAATGGTGGCGCGACCCGAACATGCACTGGAACGTGCTCACCATTCCCGACATGCTCCTCATGTATGCCGAATGTCTTGCCGAATGCGGCAGAAACGATGATGCAATCACGCAGATCGACAAAATCCGCTCACGTGTCGGACTTAAAGGAATCGTAAGCTGCAACACTACTCTCGACCTCAAGAACAACAAGGAAAACCTCATAGAGGAGATTCTTCGTGAGCGTGCCTGCGAGCTCGGAATGACCAATGCCCGCTACATCGACATGATCCGCCGCAAGCGCACCGATTGGATGACAAAGAAACTCCACGGTCTGGCTACCTTCCGCATGATCAAGAACGCACAGAACAAATGGGTGCGCCGCACAGCCCCCTGGTTTGGCGACGACAAGAACAGCGGCCAGATAGAGCCCGCACGTTTCGAGTATGAAATCTTCGATCTCACGCAGGGCGCCCGCGTATTCTGGGATATGGACAAGAACTCTAATGAACTGAAGAAATGGCTTATGATGCCATTCCCTCAGGATGAGGTCAACAAGGGCTACGGCCTTATTCAGAACCCCGGCTGGTAATCGGCAACTCCAAGACAACAAATAACATCTCAAAAGAGACAAATCATGAAATCCAGATACATTTTTCTAATGACTCTTGCCGCCGGGCTCACTCTTCCGGCCACGGCCCAGGAAGCCGCTGACAGCGTTGCTCCCGAGACATGGCTCTCGCAGGAATACAACATCGGCGTAGACCTGGGTGTGACACGGGAGAATTCCACCGCCTCGGTGAGCGTGATCAAAAACGACGCGGTCAACGAACGCAGCGCCAAGAACATCGCCAACTCGCTGATCGGACACGGCAAAGGCCTCATCTCCATTGCCGGCAACGGAACACTCTTTCAGCAGAATCCTACATTCTATATCCGTGGTCTCCAGAGCCTGTCGGGTAGCACTCCTCTCATCCTCGTTGATGGTATCGAGCGCGATATCGATGCCATCGACCCTGAGGAAGTGCTCGAGGTGCAGCTCCTCAAGGATGCTGCAGCCACCGCACTCTACGGCTATAAAGGTGCCGACGGCGTAATCAACGTCATCACCAAACGCGGAGAATACAACTCCCAGCATATAAAGGTGAACTATGAGCATGTATTCTCAAACCTCACCAACAAGCCCCGTTTCGTTGACGGCCTTACATACGCCAACGCAATGAACGAGGCCCTCGGCAATGAGGGAAGAGATCCGCGCTACAGTCAGCAGGATCTCGCTGCCATCGCAAGCGGACAATACCCCTTCCTCTACCCCAACGTGAACTGGGTGGGTGAAACCTTCCGCAACCATGCAAATGGCGACCGCGCTTCTGTTGAGTTCTCAGGCGGGGGTCAGAAATTCCGTTATTTCTCCATGGTGAACTTCCTCTATAGCGACGGCTTCATCAAGAACCACAACAAGAATGAGGGCTACTCCACACAAGACAAGTACATGCGCACCAACATCCGCATCAATCTTGATGTAGACCTCTTCAAATACACCCAGTTCAAGACCAACATCTTCACCTCGATTGGTGAGATGCAGTCGCCGGGTAACGAAGTGAATCTCTGGTCCCTCCCCTATCAAGTGCCTGCGCTTGCATTCCCCGTAAGGAACGAAAACGGCCTCTGGGGTGGCAACACCACATGGAGCGGCGACCTCAACCCCGTGGCTCAGTCTTCTGACGCCGCCTACTACAAGATTTTCGACCGCTCGCTCTTCTTCAACGCCGAGATCGTACAAGATCTCTGCATGGTCACCAAAGGACTGAAATTCAATATCGGCGCAAGCTACGACATCCAGAACAACATCACCGAAGACCACTCGAAGAAGTATAACTTCGGTATGTCGAGCGTGACAGGATGGGAGAACGGAGAGCCCCTGTCATCTTACTGGCAGATCGACGACCAGGCAACTGCAATGGGAACGGGCGCAAGCCTCCGCAACTTCGGACGCCGCCTCACCGCATGGCTCGGATTCCAGTATGACAACACCTTCGCCGAGAAGCATCATGTGATGGCCCAGCTCAAGTATAATTACGACTATGAGAGCCCGATGGGAATCAACACCGACATCTACCGTCACAATGCCTCTTTCTGGGGACAATACACCTTTGCCAATCGCTATTCACTCGGCGTTGCACTGGCAGAGATGGGCTCCTCTCGTCTGGCTCCCGGCACTAAATGGAGCTTCTCGCCCAACGTATCGCTCGGCGCCGTAATCCTTAACAATGCTGACAAGCCGGTCAATTTCCTGAAGGCCCGCGCATCGTGGGGCATTCAGAATCTCGACCGCCTGCCCGGCGACAACGTATGGACATATTATCTGCAATCATACACCATCAGCGGCGGCGGTTACCCCTGGACAGAGAAATATGACGGCATGGGCACAGTCACCGTCAATCAGCTCCCCATGGTGAATCCCTCGCATGAGAAGGTTGCAAAATATGACGTGGGTATCGACGCAAGTTTCCTTGGCTGCATCAACCTGACGGCAGACTACTTCTTCAACCGCCACTATGATATCTTCGTAGATGGTGCGGGAGCATACTCAAGCCTCATCGGTTTCACTGCCCCCTTCAAGAATCAGGGTAAGGTCGACAACCGCGGAGTGGATATCGAACTCAACTTCAACAAGAATTTTGGAGACTGGAATGTGATGGCCGGAGGCTCGTTCCTCTTCTCAAGAAGCAAGATACTCGACATGGCGCAGGAACCGGTAGCCTTCTCCAATCTTGACCACACCGGCGATCCTCTGGGCTCAACCTACGGCCTGATAGCAGAAGGACTCTTCACCTCGCAGGAAGAGATCGACAATTGGCCGACTCAGACTTTCTCAACAGTGCGCGTCGGCGACATCAAATATCGTGACCTTAACGGCGACAAGGTGATTGATGCCAACGATGTGACAAGAATCGGCAAGAACTCGGTATGCCCCGAGATATTCTACACGTTCAACCTCGGTGCTGAATACAAGGGAATCGGCCTCGTGGCTCATTTCCAGGGCACCGGCAACTACGGCTGCAACCTCGCGTCGCAGGGTTACTACTGGGGTCTGATCAACAACAGCTCTCTCAGCCAGGAAGTGTATGACAACCGTTGGAGCTATGACAACAACGTTGCCGACGCTCTTTATCCCCGCCTCAGTTCGGAGACTAACGCCAACAACTATCAGACCAGCACCTACTGGCAGCGCGACCGCTCCTATCTGAAGCTCCGCAACATCGAACTCTATTATAACTTCGACAGCAACCTGCTCGCCAAGACCAAGTTTATCCGCAACGCTACGCTCTTCGTGCGCGGCGTAGACCTCTGCAACATCGCTACAGGAGGCAAGGACAAACTCACCGACCGCGATCCTGAAGCCACCGGAATAGTGGCGCCCACCTCTCGCCAGGTAGCAGTAGGAGTGAAACTCACTTTCTAACCTTTCACCATTCAAACCATAAAGATTAATGAAACTTAGATATATAATCAGCGGTGCCGCTCTTCTGAGTCTCTGCCTCTCCGCTTGCTCCGACCAGATGGACCACAAGGAGATCAAGATCAACGATGACGCGTTGATCAAGAGGGATTTCGAAAGCGTGGGTAAGATCACCTCCAAGATCTATCAGAATCTTGACTACGATTTTGGCCAGATGTATGGCGGCGCCTCACTATGCTCAGCCACCGACGAGGCTGTCTACAGCCATGAGGGCAACGCCATCGAGCGCTACTACAACGGCTCATGGAACGCTACATCAACCAACAGCTACACCTGGGGCAAGGCATGGGAAGCAATCGGCTACTGCAATCTCTATCTCGCCGACTATTCCGACCTCACTTTCCCCGAGCATAAGCTGGAGAAAGACTATCCCGACCAGATGATCAGGTATGAGAACTACCAGTGGGAAGTGCGCTTCCTGAGGGCCTACAATTACTTCCTGCTCGTGCGTCAGTATGGCGGAGTGCCCCTCATCACTGAAAACCTCAATGCCGAGGAAGCCAACAATCAGCCCCGTGTATCGGCCGACGAGATTTTCGACTTCATCGACAGCGAGTGTGAGGCCATCAAGGATGAGATCATCAAGAACTATTCGGGAGCATACAACTCACTGGAAAACGAACCCGGACGTGTGAACAATCTCGGTGTGCTCGCGCTCCGCGCACGCGCAGCGCTCTATCACGCCTCTCCCCTCTTCAGCGAAGGGAAGACAGATGTGGAGAAAAAGGCTTTGTGGAAACACGCAGCCGAGTGCGGCAAAGAATGCATCGACGAATGCAAGAAGCGCAGCCTGACACTGGCCAAGAGCTATGCCGGACTCTTTACCAACACAAACTGGAATAATGAGGATGCCAACAAGGAAATAATATTTGCCGCCCGCGCCGGAGACAGCAACACGTTTGAGAGATATAACTTCCCCACCAGCATCCTTAATGCCGGAGGCGGCAACTGCCCGACCGAAAACCTCGTTTCTGCCTACGAAATGAAAAATGGCCTCCCAATCACTGATCCTGCTTCGGGATATGACCCGAAAAATCCCTATAAGGATCGTGATGCCCGCCTTGAAGCCACAGTCGCCGTGTGCGGCGAGAAATGGCCGACTTCACTCGAGCATGATGGTCTTGAACTCTGGCTCGGCGGCAGCGACTCGCGCAGCGCCCAGTATGGTACGCCCACAGGCTATTACCTCAAGAAATATGTGTGTGGTGACAACAAGATTTCCGGAACAGGAGCAAACACCTCAAAGCATACATGGGTTCTGTTCAGACTCGGACAGGTATATCTTGACTATGCCGAGGCTCTCTTCAACTATTGCGGCAACGGCTATGACACCCCCGACGGCTTCAGCCTTTCAGCAGCTGCAGCTATCAACACGGTGCGTAAACGTGCCGGACAGCCTGATCTTCCTACCGGCCTCAGCGCTTCAGAATTTGAGAAAAGGTATGAGAACGAGCGCTTCGTGGAACTCGCTTTTGAGGGTCACCGCATGTATGACGTGCGCCGCTGGAAGAAAGCTCCGCAGTATTTCGTAGACATAAAGGTGATGGAAATCACGAAAAACGGTGATGAGCTCACCTACACCCCGGTTACTAACCCGACCTACATCACAAAGCGTGCATGGGGAGGAGATCATCAGTATCTCTGGCCTATTCCGCAGTCGGAAGTGCTCAAGTCAGGAGCACTCGAGCAGAACCCGGGCTGGTAAGCCAAACTGAGCAATTTGAAATAGCGTCAACCGAGTTGGCGCTATTTTTTTTCATTTTTTTTATAATATATTTGGAAAATCAACAATTATTATGTAATTTTGCGAGTGTGTAAGTAATTCTGCACAGCAACAGCATTCAGTGAGTAGGTTCAGCTGAGCGTTGTTGGAAATTGAACTAATCTTGGACCTGACAATGATTTATCCTAAAATCTTCATTATGAAAAAACTTTTCTTAGCACTTGGAGTGGCAAGCATGGCACTCCAGTCATTTGCGTCGACTCGCATTCTGTATCGACAGAATTTCGAGGCTGCAGATGACCCTGTAGCAATCGGATGGAAAGCGTATCGCGGTCTTATGACTATCGCATCCGATTCATTCGGTTCATTCCTTGAAATCAACCAGAATGGCCAGAATGGTGGTAGCACCTGGGTTCAATGGGGCCCGGAAATCTTCCTTGATTCCGAAGGTGTTAATCTCCTTGAGAAAGAAAACAAGCAGGTTTACAACGTGACTTTCGAGTATCAGATCGCCAATAGCAACTGCAACCAGTTTAACAGCGCCATCACTCTCTTCACCAACCATGATCCGATTCAAAACCAGAACTATCGCAATCCCTGGAGCCCGGCAGGATACTGGCAGAACTACCTCTTTGACGCATCACAGGTAGATGATGGCACAAAAGATCCTTTGCTCTATGCCATCTATGGCGGAACAAAGGTAACTGAGGAGACGAACGCAGAAACCGGAGAGGTTACAGTAAAATACTCAATCGACTACTCTGAGGCCAAATCACTGGAATCAGGCGTATGGTATCAGGTAGAACTTAACGTGAACGTAAAAACCCGTGAAGTTGAGTACACTTTCAAGACCCTTGACAATACTATAGTTCAAAGCGGAACATACCTCGTTCCCGAGACCAATATCGCAGATGGCAGCGAAATCAGCATGTATGCCGAAGGCCTTAACGTGATGCTTGCCCGCGCCTTCACGACATACGACATCGACAACATTCAGGTTTCTTTCGAATCTGATTATGACTATGCTGCACCCCCGGCAATTGCCCTGACCCGTCTTGGCCAGACCGCAAATGAAGAGGTGAACCTGAACATGCGTGCCTACACCATCACTTGCAACTATGGCGAAACCCTCCACATCATTGGAACCGACGGCGCAGAATCTGAAGTTCCGTTTGATGAGACCGACGAAGGTGCATACATCTATGAGACCACAACAAGCGGCACTCTGACTGCATGGACAACTTCCGGAACTGCAACCTCTGAGAAAGTATCTGTTGAAGTAGACTGCACTCCCGTAGTTCTTCCCGTAGCTACTGCAACTGTTCAGTCTGTGAATACCGGCTATACCAAGACTTATGCTCTTACAGTTGACAATGCAGACGTACCCCTTCGCCCGACAATCTTCATCGATTACAAGTTCGTTGGCAAGAGCGGTAACGAGATCAGCGAATCTGACCAGACTTCAGGTGTAAAGGTATCTGTGACTGAAGAAGGCACACTCACCATCACCACCAAGGCTTACGGTTATGAAAGCGCTACAACTACAGAAGTTAATGATATTGAGTTCGAAGCAGGTAAAACTTGGGACTTCGCTCGCTTGAGCGACGCTGAAATTGCTGCTGCAGGCTTCACATCATGGGAGACTCTCAACAGCGATTCACAAAGCGGTTTCAACAACTGGACTGCCCGCAAGCGTCTCTACTACACTTCTTCTACC
>CAZIAX010000102.1:0-8169 GCA_964537745.1 uncultured Sangeribacter sp. | reverse complement strand
AGGGCGGCCAGGATATGCTTAAAGTTTAACATAGGTTACGATTAGTTCAAATAGTCAACCTCTTTAGGGAGGTTGAGGTTTATGGGGTTATAAGGTTATGAGGTTATGAGGTTATAAGGTTAAGTGAAAGAAAGGCCTCCGTATGAAGAACAGAGGCCTTAGAAGAAGGGTGGGAAAGTTGCCTTACCAAGATTCGAACTTGGACAAACAGAACCAAAATCTGGTGTGCTACCATTACACCATAAGGCAATCCTTACGCAGCAGGCAGAGTCGTCAGCCTTGAAGCGAGTGCAAAGTTAGTCAATATTTGTGGGATGTGCAAATATTTTAGGATTTTTTTTATTAAAATCTGTCAAGGACGGTCTGGAGGAGCTGGCGGACACGGGGCTTATAGTCGGTGTTTGCTTTGGTGGCGGTTCGCTCGGCGATGATGCAGCAGACCGTCATCGCGCGGTGTCCGAGGAGTTTTGCCATGCCTTGCAGGCATCCGGACTCCATCTCGAAGTTGGTGACTGGTTTGCCATCGAAGCGGAAGCTCTCGATTTTCTCATTAAGGTCTGGGTCGGCGAGTGCGAGGCGAACCTGACGCCCCTGCGGGGCATAGAACCCAACGGCTGAGATGGTGCATCCGCGCACCATGTCGTCGCGGCCAATGCGCTCGACGAGCATCGGGTCGGCATCGACAGTGTAAGGAGCTGCCCATGTGGGTAGCCAACCTGTATGGCGCATGAAGGCACGTTGGAAGTCAAGGTCGCAGACCTCATCGCGCATCGCATAATAGTTCAGGATGCCGTCGGTGCCGGTAGCTTTTGTGGCTATCACGTAGTCGCCGATGTGGAGGTCGGGCTGAAGAGAGCCGGAAGTGCCTACGCGTACCATATTAAGAGTGCGGTGTTCAGTTCGCACCTCACGGGTCTTGAAGTCAACGTTGGCGAGGGCGTCGAGTTCGGTGACAACAATCTCAATGTTGTCGGAGCCGATGCCATGGGAGATGCACATGATGTCTTTACCTTTATATTTACCGGCGATGGTATGGAACTCGCGGCTCTGGACATCATAGTCGATTGAGTCGAACATCTCTGCCACCATCGAGACGCGGCCTGGGTCGCCTACGAGGAGGATGTTGTCGCGGAGCTGTTCGGGGCGGAGGTGGATGTGGAAGGCTGAGCCGTCATCGTTGATGATGAGTTCGGAGGGGGGGATGATTTTTTTCATGGTTTTATGGGGGTTTTGAGGTTTAAGGGGTTTAGGGTTATGAGGTTATGTCACAATACGCTATCACAAATCGCCTCTCCGAGGCTACTGTGTCAATGTCTTGGCCCCAGGCTGAAGCCTGGGGTTTCGTCACAATAACAGCTCTCCGAGCTGAGTAAGTGTCTTAAAAGAGAAAATTAAGCAACGTCCTATTTAGTCTTTTTAGTCTTCGAAAAAGTTACCATCAGACGCGCGGGGACGCGCCCGGAGGTCGCTAACAACTCTGGCTGCGCACTGAATTGAGCGCGGAGGGAGTATAAATCTCTTTGTAAATAATAACAAATGGGGGGAGAATTGTTATTAATGTATAAGTTATTTTATATTTCTATAACGATATGGTGACAAGCATGCTTGAGAAGGCCATCGAGATCGAGGGTCTACTTAGAATCATCAGAGACGGAAATCCGTTGCCTGAGACCTATAAACTACTGAAGGATAAGACCGACAGTCTTGCATCTGAGGCAACTGCGCTTGCCGCCGAGGCGATGCCACAGTCTTCGGAGGAAGAGCAACCTTCCGTGGAGAGTCCGGATGCAGACTTCGTGATGGAGGCTCCGGAAGTGGCTTCTGAGACTCCGACGGTAGATTTCATCAGCCTGGATGCTCCGAAGGAACAGACACTAATACTTAAAGACACCGGAATTGCTGAACCTGTGGCCGCTGTGGTAGACAATACGGAGATAGACCTTGATCTCGAGGAGGAGATGGAGGAAGATGACGACATAATCCTAAGCTTCGAGGATATACCTGAACAAGCTCAGGAGACTGAAGAGAATATCACGAGTTATACCGTTTCTGATCGCACTGCAGAGAATGACACCGATGCAGGAGAGAAGTCTTCTGAGGAAGAGGAAACTCATGATGTGGATATGCAATCGGAAGAGAGCTCTGAAAAAGAAGAGGAAAATTCAGTGCCTGCTCAGGCGCCGCAACAGACACAGGTGGATAAGCCGGCAGCGAAACGGCAGGTGAAGTTGAGGTCGGTGTTCTCGCTCAATGACCGATTTCTGTATGCCAGGGAGCTATTCAACGGGAATATGAAGATGTTTGACGCCACGATTGAGTATCTTGATGGGATAGATGATTTCAGCGTGATCGAAGATTATTTCTACAACGAGTTGGAATGGAATCCTGAGGATGGGAATGTGGCTACTTTTATGGATAAGCTGAGGAGTGGAATGAAGGTTAAGGGTTAAGGACCAAGAGTCAAGGACCAAGAGTCAAGAGTCAAGAGTCAAGAACCAAGTGAGGGCTACGCTGGATTGTGCTCACTGCGTTCGCACCACAATCTTTTTCTTTGGAAATTGGGAATTAAGAATTCTTTTGATTATGCTATATATTGTACCTACACCGGTGGGGAATCTTGAGGATATGACCTTCCGGGCCGTCTCTGTCTTGAAGGAGGCTGATCTCATACTTGCTGAGGACACGCGCACAAGCAGTGTGCTTCTGAAGCATTTCGATATACACACCCCAATGCAGAGCCATCATAAATATAATGAGCATGCGACAGTGAAGCATCTCACGGAGCGATTGGAGGCGGGCGAGAATATCGCCCTTATATCCGATGCCGGGACTCCTGGCATCTCAGACCCCGGATTCATGCTCGTCAGGGAATGCCGGAAGGCAGGGGTTGACGTCACCGTGCTTCCTGGTGCGACGGCGTTGGTTCCGGCTCTCGTCGGTAGCGGCCTGCCTTGCGACCGGTTTACCTTCGAGGGTTTTCTGCCACTGAAGAAGGGACGTGCCACACGGCTGGCGCAACTTGCGCAAGAGCCGAGGACCGTCATCATATATGAAAGTCCCGTCAGGCTACCGCGAACGCTGCGGCAGTTGGCCGAGGCTTTCGGTGAGGATAGGGAGGCATGCGTGGCTCGGGAGATTTCAAAGAAGTTTGAGACATTCCACAATGGCACCTTAAAAGAACTTTCCGAGTACTTTGCATCGAACACACCGAGGGGGGAGATTGTTATAGTGGTCAGAGGGGTAGATAAATGATAAATGATAAATTATTAATGATGAAGTGTTAATGATGAATTATTTATTATTGGCAATCCCCTTCTGGAAAGAACTAGATGATTCTTATCAAATTT
Source organism: uncultured Sangeribacter sp. (assembly GCA_964537745.1). GTDB lineage: Bacteria > Bacteroidota > Bacteroidia > Bacteroidales > Muribaculaceae > Lepagella. The sequence continues at coordinate 4,822 of CAZIAX010000102.1, read as the reverse complement.
AGTTGAAAGTTACCAAATGTCGCGCGAAGTGTGGAGGTTAGGCGCAGATCTATAAGTTCAGCGCAGAACGTGCAGAAGAGCGCAGAATCGACATAAGAGGCTCAGAAGCTAAGACAATTTGAGTTTTTCAACAAAATTTGACAAGAACCAATATGATGGAAATAATAAATTGAGATAACATTATAAAATAACAATGCTATGAAGAAAATCATTCGAGTATTATCTCTTGGCGCTATCGGAGCTGTGATGTTGGCTTCCTGCGGCGGCAAGAAGGACAAGAGCACTTCCGACTCACTTCAGATGGTGACAGTGCAGTATGAGCAGGCGTCTTCATTCAATGATTCGCTGCTTCTTCTTATGGGAGACATATATGATGGACTTGACTCCATCAACATGCAAGAGGGACTCCTCTATAGTATGGACAACGGCAATGAGAAATTTGACCGTCGTGCGGAGATTCGCCAAAACCTGCAGAGCATCAAGGACCGTCTTCAGGCCAACCGTGAGCTCCTAAGCCAGATGCAGGCTAAGCTCGACAAGACCGGTGGAGAGAACTCCGTATTGAAGAAGACTATTGCAGACCTTCAGGCTCGTATTGACAGCCAGGAGGCTAAGATAGCAGACCTCAACACCAAGCTTGAGGCCGCCAACGAAGAAATAGCCCAACTGAATGAGCAGGTGACCAAGGGTCAGGAAGATCTCAAGGCAGAGACCGAGGCCCGCGAACAGGCACAGGCTGAGGCCACGGCTGCAGAGAATACTGCCAACCGCGTATATTATGCAATCGGCACAAACAAGGAACTTAAGCAGAATGGTCTGCTCGAGAAGAAATTCCTCGGCGCAACAAAGGTGCTTAAGGGTGAATTCAATGAGAACTACTTCACTACGGCAGACAAACGCAACCTGAGTGTAATCAACACAGGAGGCAAGAAAGTGAAAATCTGGAGCACTGTTCCTAAGGGCAGCTACGAAATAGTCGACAATGCCGACGGGACACAGAGCGTCAAGATTCTGAATTCGCAGGAATTCTGGCAGCTTTCACCATATTTGATTATACAGATCAATTAATGTCAACTTTTCAAGTTGAGGGTTATAAGGTTATGAGGTTATAAGGTTATAAGGTTATAAGGTAAAAGGCTACCTAGTCTTGGTCTTGACCTTAGCCAGCAGTCCATTAGCTTTAAAACAATACAACTTGGAATATTAAAGATTAAAGCATATTGTCTATGAAAAGACATAAGGCGATGTTATTATGCGCTGCCATGGCCGGACAGGCCGTGGCAGCCATTTCTGTAGATAAGATAGACCCTCCCTACTGGTGGACTGGAATGCATGACACTACACTTCAGTTGCAAATACATGGGACCGATATCCGTGACGCGGAGTTCTCAACCGACTATCCCGGAGTGAAAGTTGATTCAGTAGCAAGACTCGATGGGAGTCCCAACTGGCAATACGTCTACCTCACAATCTCTCCCGAAACAAAGCCGGGAATTATGAAGCTAAAATGGAAATCGGAAAAGAAGACTCTGACGCGCGACTTCGAACTGAAGGCACGGAAAGAGATGAAAGGTGCCAAGGGATTCTCCGCCGCCGATGTGCTCTATATGATAATGCCAGACCGTTTTGCATCCGGAGGAGAAAACCATCCCGAGGCCAAGAGTCTGAAAAACGTTGTGGCCGACAATAGAGAGAACCCCAACGGACGTCATGGCGGCGACATCAAGGGTATAGCGGACCATATCGACTACATTGACTTATTAGGGGTGACAGCCGTTTGGCTTAACCCTGTGCTTGAAAACGATATGCCGGGGGGTAGTTATCATGGATATGCTACCACGGACTATTATAGAGTAGACCCGCGCTTCGGCACCAACGAGGAGTATGCCGCCCTCACAGAGCGACTTCATGACAGAGGCATAAAGATGGTGATGGACATGATATTCAACCATTCAGGCAGCCACCATCCATGGGCGCTTGATCCTCCGGCGAGCGACTGGTTTAACCATCAAGGAGATTTCCAGCAGACCAACTACAGGCTTTCTACCATCACTGACCCATATGCATCGGAATATGACAAGGATTTGACCGTCAACGGGTGGTTTGTAAAGGAGATGCCAGACCTCAACCAGAAGAACCCCCATCTGATGAAATATCTAATCCAAAACTCCATATTCTGGATTGAGGACGCTCAGATAGATGGGATACGCATGGACACGTATCCCTATGCAGACCGCGAGAAGATGGGAGAATGGATAGACGCAGTGATGACCGAGTATCCAGGATTCAACATAGTGGGTGAATGCTGGTATGGGAGTCCGGCTGGGGAACAGTTTTGGCAGACCGGCTCGGCCATAGCTAAATCGATGGGTATCGACACACGTCTTCCGGTAGTAATGGATTTCCCGCTCAGCATACTCTGCGCTGACTTGAAGCCATTTAAGGTTGACTCGCAGGCTTGGAACGGCATCAACGAAGTGTATGATCATTTCGCGCTTGACTACGTGTATGCCAATCCGATGAATGTCCTACGGTTTCTCGACAACCATGACACAGACCGCTTTATACTCGAGATGCCAGAAGACCTTGACGCGTGGAAACAAGCTATCGCAATGCTGCTGACAGTGCCTGGAATACCTCAGCTCTACTATGGTACAGAGTTGCTGATGAATGGAAGCAGGGAGGGTTCAGACGGATATGTAAGACGCGACGTACCAGGCGGTTTCAAGGGAGACAAGGAGAATCATTTTGATGCCAAGGGACGAAGTGAACTCCAGAATGAGGCCTTCGACTTCATCGCAGGTATCAACAACTTCCGCAAGACTTCCGATGCAATCGGAAAGGGAGACATGAAGCACTTCATGCCAACGAATGGAGTGTATCTGTATCGACGCAAGTATGGGCCGGAGGAAGTGATAGTCATCCTCAACGGGAAAGATGAGGACCTTGAACTCGATATGAGCCGATATGGAGAGATAATCAATCCAGGGGATGTATATACGGATATACTCACCGGTGAGAAGGTAGTGCTTCGTGATGGGGAGAAACCTCTGACTCTTTCAGGAAGAGCCACAAGAATTTTTAGTAAAAAATATGAGGAAAATTAAAATATTACTTATAACGGTGATAGGATTGGGGATGCTTTGGGGGTGCAAGCCTACGGAGAAGGGATATCGGCAGGCTTATGAGGCAGCCAAGAGCAAGCGCGAGCAGAAGGACCCGGATGAAGCATTGCTGACCGGCGGACATAAGCTGCTGAGTGAGGAGGCTTCCAACTGGAGAGTCATCGACGGAGACTCTGTGCAGGTGGAGCATAAGTTTCTTAAGCCCACGGATGGAGCAAAGTGGCCACAAGCAGGTCCTTACCGGCTGGCGGTGGCACAGCTGAAGATGACAACCAATGCCAAATCAATGCTTGCTGACCTGAAAAATGGAGACAATCTGAAACCGCTGGTTGCCACTGACGGGAAAGACACTTACTATGTCATAGCCGGGACGGCCAGCTATCTTGACTCATTAGGGAATGTGCTCTCGACGTTCAAACGGGAGAATCCGGGGTTCCAGTATATTGGATTGCCGGAGGGACGGCCGGTGATAATTGTGGGGAGATGAGAATTAAAGGGTCAAGAACCAAGAGTCAAGAACCAAGTGGCTACGCAGTTTTTGTGGAGGCGCTTAAGGGGCTCTCCGAGCTGGTGAGTTGAAACCGAAAATGGCATCTTACGATTAAAGACATATTAATTTAAGTTTATTAATGAAAAAATGGGCAGGAAAGTAGGGTTTTCTGCCTATTTTTTATTATCTTTGCAGACAAAAAACATAAGAAACGGAAATAAAGAATGGGAAAAGTAGTCATCATCGGCGCCGGCGGCGTCGGCACAGTAGTGGCGCATAAGTGCGCCCAGCATCCCGAGGTATTCAACGAGATCGTAATCGCCTCGCGTACAAAATCGAAGTGCGATGCCTTGGCCGCAAAGATTGGTGCTAAAAACATCACTACAGACAGCGTAGACGCTGATGAAGTAGACCAGATTGTGGAACTCTTCAACCGTCATAAGCCCGACATCTGCATCAACGTAGCCCTCCCCTATCAGGATCTCACCATCATGGAGGCATGCCTGAAGTGTGGCGTAAACTACCTTGACACCGCCAATTATGAGCCAAAGGAGGAGGCTCATTTCGAATACAGCTGGCAGTGGGCCTACCGCAAGAGATTTGAAGATGCCGGCCTTACCGCCATCCTCGGATGCGGTTTCGACCCGGGCGTAAGCGCAGTCTTCACTGCATACGCCGCCAAGCACCACTTCAAGGAGATGCACTATCTCGACATAGTGGACTGCAACGCCGGCAACCATGGCAAGGCTTTCGCCACCAACTTCAATCCTGAAATCAATATCCGCGAGATAACCCAGAAAGGGAAATACTGGGAAGATGGCAAATGGGTGGAGACAGAGAATCTCGAGATCCACAAGCCACTCAACTACCCCAATATCGGAGAGCGCGAGAGTTATCTGCTCTACCACGAAGAGCTCGAGAGCCTAGTACAGAACTTCCCGACCATCAAGCGCGCACGCTTCTGGATGACATTTGGCCAGGAATATCTGACCCATCTTCGTGTGATTCAGGATATAGGCATGGCAAGAATCGACCCTGTAATGTATAACGGTCAGGAAATCATCCCTATCCAATTCCTCAAAGCCGTGCTTCCTGACCCAGGTTCACTTGGAGAGAACTATACCGGCGAGACCTCTATCGGTTGCCGTATACGTGGCATCGACAAGCAGGGTAAGGAGTCTACCTACTACATCTACAACAACTGCTC
>CAZIAX010000101.1:0-8184 GCA_964537745.1 uncultured Sangeribacter sp. | reverse complement strand
AAATTGGATTTACGACTACTTCTGTTGAAAGTCGGATAGCCAATGCAAAGAACGAGTCGACATATCTATGCGGAGATGTAGAAATTGTGACAAGTTGGAAAGTATATAATGTTAAATCCTCAACGTTTGAGTCACTTATACATAAGCTATTTGCACCGGTGCAATTGCAGATAGCTGTGGATGGTCATAAGCCAAAGGAATGGTATGTTGTGCCATTAAAAGTAATCGAGGAGGCAGTTTTAGGAATCATCAAGGGAGCCCCTATGTATTTTGATGCGGCTATTGGACAGGTGATATTTGATAATAAGCAAGGAGAAAGTGGACGAGGAAGGAAGAATGGGTAGAATCGCTATCACAAATCGCCTCTCCGAGGCTACTGAGCTCTTGATCTTTACCCCAGGCTGAAGCCTGGGGTTTCGACACAATGGCAGCTCTCCGAGCTGAGAATTTACTTCAAAAAATGTTGCACTTAACTGAAAAACCTAATAATCAAATATTGGAGGAATGAAGACGTTTATTGTTAATTCGGTCAAGGGGGTTGTGGATGGGAAGAGGAAGTTTGATGTTTCTTCGAAATTGGTTGGACGGGAGTGGCGGATGTTTTCGGATGAGCCGGCTGTCAGTTGTAAGTATATCTTTCTGAAGGATGGAAAATTGGTTTTGTCTGTAAATGGGATGTCAACTTATTCCACTTGGCAGATGGCTACTCCTACTTCTATAATAATGGATGAAGGGGTTGGTACATTCTTGTATAAGATTATTCATTTGGATGAGGATATTATTGTTTTGAATCTAGATGGGACGGAAAACTATTGCTTTTTGATTAATGAGGCTTCTCCGAATTTAGTTGGTAGGTCTTTCGTGGATTTCAAATGGTTTCTTTTTCGGCGGTGTAATATTGATATGCTTAGTTTGGAGGAGAAGATGGTTTATAACGGAAAAGCAATCGGCACTGGAAATGATGCAAAAACAGGAGAAAAAGAAGCGAGTGGCTTGGAAGTCATTTTCTTTTTAATTCTCTTTTTCGCATTATTTGGAATTTTGGGATTTCTATTAACGCAAGCTGGTTGAAAAAGTAAAAGGGCTGAAATTACTTACTTACTTGAAGAGCACGGCGGTATTACTTTGGGTCGGCACGGCGGAGGCGAGGACGCCTCCATTCCACGGCTACGCAGTATTGGGAGGGTGGCGTGTCATCGAAAAAGTTAGGGGGAGGCCGGTACTTGTGCTCGCTTTGTTCGCACCACAATCTTTGTCTTTAGGTGTGGTTTAGAGGAGATTACTGGGCAGAGATGGGTCAGGTGATTTCTTTCAAAAAGAAGATAACTTATGAGGATATGGGGAGTGAGGTGTGAGAGTTATATACGAGCTAATACACTAAACCTCAGGCTTAAGCCTGAGGTTTTATAAAGGTAGCCACTGTTCAGCAATGTTGAGGCAGGGACTTTCTTATTGAAAAATAGAGCGAAAATAGTCTGCAAAATAAGTTATAGTTTTCAAAAGTTTTATTTGTGTACCTTCAGCAAAGGGAAAGAGACTCTCCTCCAAAACTAAAAGCAGTGGGCACTCCCATTGCTTTGAAGGCTCTAACAATTGTTCCGATGGTAAGATTATGACCCTTCTCAATCCGCGAAATTTGAGATCTTCTGACTCCCATTAATTCTCCAAGTTGCTCTTGTGTCAGCTTCTTTTCCTTTCGAGCTTTTTTGATAGCTTCCCCTATAAGAAACGACTGTAATTCAGTCTCGAGGGTATCGCGACGAACAGTGCCCCTCTTCCCGATTACTCTGTCGAGCATTTCATCATGTGTATATAGTTTCATTGTTTCCATATATTGTTTTCTTTTGCATTATAATAGTTTTTCATTAAAGTTTCTGCATGAGCTATTTCATTTAATGGAGTCTTCTGGGACTTCTTTACAAATCCATGAGTGGCTATCACAAGATTTCCAGAATCTTTATCCCAAAATGAGAGAAGCCGGTACTTATTTCCTCTATAAATTGTTCGGAATTCCCATATATTATCATTAAGCTTCTTAAACAAATCGTTGTCAGTGAAATATCGACTTTTAGAAATGTTGTAAGCTATTTTATCTTGAACTTTTTCTGGTAAAGATTCAAGAAAGTCAAGTGCTTCTTCCATATAAGTTACATCAAACTTAGCTTTCATTTCCATTTTTTGATATCTCAATTGTGTTACATATATAGAAACAATCATAAATGTTATTTTGTTCTGCTCAAGGTAATCTATATTCTACACGCTTAAGCAAAACTTCCTCCCGACTTCAAATTTGCATCATAAGGATCTCACGGTGTTGAAGTTGGGGTGAGGCGGTGGCGGAAGTTGGAGTGGCGGATGGTGGGGGTGGCGTTTTCGATGGCGTAGCGGAGGGCTTCCTCTTCGCCAACGAGGACGCAGAGGCGGCTGGCGCGGCTTATGCCGGTGTAGAGGAGGTTGCGGTAAAGCATGGGGCGGTGGGCCATCGTGACGGGGAATACTATGTTTTTTACTTCGGCGCCCTGGAGTTTGTGTACGGTCGTGGCGTAACCGAGGGTCAGTTCGCTGAGTTCACTACGGCGATAGGTGCTGCGGTTGCCGTCGGAATACTCCACTACCATTGTCTGCTCTTCAGGATTGACCTCGATAATCCGACCTGATTCTCCGTTGTAGACACCACGGTCTTTTGAGTTGGATGTCTGCATAACGGGGTCGCCGAGACGGAAGGTGGTCTCGCCTCGTTTGAGAGCAGGTCCCTCTGGGTTGAGTCGCTGTTGGAGGTCTGTATTCAGTTGTTTGGCTCCCAAGTTACCAATCTGCTGCGGAGTAACAACGAGAATGTCGGTGGGTGAGACTCCTTTATCTCGAGGCAATTCTTCGGCCACGAGAGAAAGTATTCGGTCATGAATCCTTTTAGGAGTGGACTCCGGAATTATCATGAAGTCGCTTTCCGGATGAGACTCGGGCATCTCGCCAGAGTTTATAGCTTTCGCGCTCTCCGCGATACGGCTTCCCTCCTCTTGGCGGAAGTTTTCATTCAGTCTCGCTACGGGAATGGTAGGAGCCTCAATCATATCGCGCATTACATCGCCAGCTCCGATAGCCGGGAGTTGGTCGACGTCGCCGACCATGATTACCTGCGTGCCGGGACCTACCGCATCAAGAAGATGGTTGAAGAGCACCTGCTCCATCATCGAGCCCTCATCAATTATCAGGACATCTGTCTCAATCTGCTTTTTGTGATAACCCTCGCCTTGGCGATAGCCGAGCAGACGATGGATAGTAGATGCTTCACGGCCTGTAAGAGAAGTCATACGTTTGGCGGCTCTTCCAGTGGGAGCACACAAAGTGACCTTCTTACCTTCTTTCTCGAGCACATCTATAACGGCACGCAACACAGTAGTCTTGCCAGACCCAGGGCCTCCGGTGAGCACTGATACTGGAGCTTTGAGCAATGTTTCGATGGCTTCAATCTGAGTAGGAGAATATGCGATTCCATTTCCGTCGGTGGTCGGTATATCGGATACATTGAATTTCTCCGGGGCACTTTTCGCAAGGGCAAGAAGTTTTTCGGCTCCTTCTTTCTCAGCGTTATAAAACACCGGGAGGTAAAGGACTTCGCGACTTTTGACGATTCTGCCGTCCTCGATAGTTGCGTCAATCTGTTTGGATATTTCTTCTTCAGACACACCTGTAAGATGGGAAGCATATGAGAGTGCTTCAGGGATTGTAGCGAAGAGGTGGCCATCATCGGCAAAATGTTTTACGGCACCCACAATGGCAGCTTGCAGACGAAGCGGGTCGTTGGCAGGAATACCGAGAGCTTTGCCGATTTTGTCGGCTGTATAGAAATGAAGTTGCCAGACATCCTCTACCATATAATATGGGTCTTTTAGGATGACGGTTTCCGCACGCTTGCGATATTTGCCTAAGATGCGGTCGATATACATCTCGCTTATGCCGCACGAAAAGAGAAAGGTGAGAAGAGGGAGGGGATATTTGATAGCCTTAAGGCTTTCGGATGCTTTTAGGGCTCGGGCTTCTCCAAGACCTTTGATTTCGCTGCATCTTGATGGGTCGTCGGCAAGAATTTGCAAGGTGTCTTTGCCGAAGGTCTCGACGAGGCGATGGGCGTAGGCTGGGCCTATGCCGTCGACGAAATCGGATGCGAGAAGGCGCTCTATTCCTTCTGGGGTTGTCTTTTCTTGGAGTATGTTTTGTGTGTCTTTCATGGTATTAAAACGGAATACTGGTTGGTTTGGTTTAGTTTTTTTGGGGAAGGTTAGGGGGAGACGCGCGAGCGGAGGCGAGGACGCCTCCGTTCCACGGCTACGCAGTATTAGCCGGCTGGGAAGCCGGCACTCCATGCAAGATGGGGTTGTGGGAATGGGAAATTATGTGTAAATTTGCAGGTGATTAATTTTTATGAGTATGAAGAAGATTTTATTTAGTGTTGTGGTGATGGCGATGGCTTTGGGTGCGTCGGCTCAGAAGCAGAAGGTTTATGATGAGACGATCAACCCAGATGTGCAGATAGTTGAGGCCGTCGGTAAAGCTCAGAAGGATGGGAAGTTTGTGTTGGCACAATTAGGTGGCAACTGGTGCAAATGGTGTATCCGTTTTGCTCGTTTTGTGGAGGGGGATCCTGATCTTAAGAAGTATGTTGATGATAACTTTGAGTTTATCCATGTCAACTATAATCCTCGTAGTGAAGAGGGAAATGTGGACAAGGAGGCAACTGAAAAGGCATTGCGGAGACTGGGGAATCCTACGCGGTTTGGATATCCGGTGTTGGTAGTGCTTGACGGGGAGGGAAACGTTGTGCATACTCAGGACTCGGGACTGCTTGAGTCAGGTGAGGGGTATGATAAGGAGAAAGTGATGCGTTTTTTTGAGTTGTGGAGTCCTAAAGCGGTGAATGAGGCCCGCAAATGAGTATTTGGGGAAGTTAGGATGAGACGCGCGGGCGGAGGCGAGGACGCCTCCATTCCACGGCTACGCAGTAGTGCGGTGCTTAGGAATAGAGGGTTAGGATTAGGGAGCGGGGGCCTCCGTAGTCTCGGAATTCGCAGAGGTAGATGCCTTGCCAGGTGCCGAGATTGAGACGTCCGTTTGTGATAGGTATTGTGAGGGACACGTCGGTAAGTGAGGCTTTAGCATGAGCCGGCATATCGTCGAGTCCCTCCATCGTGTGATAGTAGTAGGATTGGCCTTCCGGAACGATGTGGTCCAGGATCTTGTCAAGGTCGTGGCGCACATCCGGGTCGGCATTTTCGTTTATGGTCAGGCCGCATGATGTATGCTTGACGAATATGTTGAGTAGGCCAGTTTGTGGAAGGGGAGCGGGGAGATTACGAAGAATCTCCCCGGTTATCAGGTGGCAACCTCTTGCGAGAGGTTTTAGTCGGAATTCTGATTGGTGAATCATATAATAATGATAAATTATTAATGATTAATGATAAATTTATTCTTCCGTATTTACTTGGTGTTCACACGCAGGGTACGGTGGTGTGGTGGGAACGCTGCAGTATTAGAAGGAATAGCGGAGTCCGATGGAGGGGATTACGGCAGTGGTGTGGTAGTTTGCGGTGAATGTTGGAGTGGCCGGGAGGACGTTTGCTCCGAGCTGCTGATTGAGTTTTGCTGCGAGCAAATCAGTATAAGTAACCGATGCATTGTCTTTGCCCAGACCTGCTACATACATGAAACCCAGATCAATCCCCAGATTTGGTATTGGGCGGAAAGTGATGCCCACAGTGGGTTCGATTTTTGTCATGCCCGGAGTCTCGGGATTGTAGTGGTTTTCATTGCAAGGAGTGGTATCGACCATCACACCGGCGCGAACGTCGAATCGGTTAGTGACAGCGTATTGTGCACCGAGTGAGAACGCCCAAGCGTTGCTGTAGTCTTTAGTGAGGTGCTGATTGTAGGCTGAGAGTTGTTCGCTAAGGAACTTTATGTCAAGACTCTTGTAAGATTTCCAACCAGTCAGGCGAGCGTCGAAGGCAAGTGTCAGTTTTTCGATAGGTTTGTAGGAAGCCCCGAGTGAAAGCACCCAAGGAGCAGGCATTGCGGCAGAGAACTGAGCGCTATTGAGAAGGTCGAGGTCATTGACGAGGATTTGCTTTGCAATCTCATTGGCATAAGTCAGCGAAGCGTCGCCAGCGTCCACTTTCATTTTAACCTCAGAGCGGAAAGATGCACCGACAGTCACTGCAGGAGTGATGTCCCACATAGCACCGATATTGACTCCGCAACGCACCGCGGCATTTCCGTTAAGGTTGATAGAGGCAGGAGAAGTGTCACCGAAAGGGGGAACGGGTTGCTGAGTTAACGCAAGAACTTTGTCAAGAGTCGAGGCGCTTACGAGACCCTTGTTGAGATCCACGCTACCCCAAGAAATCATCAGACCGGCGCCCACAGAAAGGTTGGGGAGAATCTGCCAAGCGATGGTAGGCTGCAAGGTATATACTTTGAGGCTTACGCTTTGGTTGAGGACGGCACCCGGCCAGTTGTTGGTCCAGTTGATGCCTGAGCCGTAGGGTGTATAGAAAGTGAGGCCGGCTTTCAGATTGTCGTAGATTTTGAAAGCGGCCGAAGCCATAATCGGAGTGGAGGGGGAGTTGTCTGTCTTATATGTTTTGCCCTCATAGTCACATTTGGCGGTAGCCATGATAGCGGTGAAAGAACCAGCCAGGTCCATGTTTTTATTCATGAAGCCGAGACCAGCTGGGTTGAAAAACATGCTCTCGGCATCGAGGTGTAGAGCTGTGCCGGTGTGGGCCATACCGAGCTGGCGGGCGGATAGGGTGTTGACCTGGTAGCCTTCAGCGTTGGCGCAAAGAGCTGTAGCTGCGAGGAATAATGGGAGAGAGCGACGTAGCATTCTGCTGGTGCAGGAATGCGAATTTTGGGTTGTTTTCATAGAGGTTAATTTTTTGAAACTGCAAAGTTAGTGAAAGATGTTGGGATATGCAATATAGCCGGCTGGGAAGCCGGCGCTCCATGATGAGAAAAATGATGAAAAATTTGTGTATGTTGTGGATTTTTACTATTTTTGCATCGTTTTTGAAGAAATAGGATTATTTCTTTCCAATAATCAGGTAAAAAAGAAGATTGGAAATGATTTCAGTCTATAGATTCTGGAGAATATGGTAGATTATACTAAAGGATTGTATGATCCGAGATTTGAGCATGATGCGTGTGGCGTAGGACTGCTCGTAAATGTAGGTGGACGCAAAAGTCACCGTCTTGTAGAAAAAGGCCTTCAGGTGCTTGAGCATATGGTGCATCGCGGAGCTGAAGGCGCAGATCCTCTGACTGGCGACGGAGCCGGCATCATGGTTCAGATACCCCATGAATTCATACTGCTTCAGGGCGTGCCTGTCCCTGAGAAAGGACGCTACGGTACGGGCATAGTCTTTATGCCCCGCGATGTAGAATCACAGGAAGAGATTATCGACATAATCGAGAGAGAGGCTATGGTAGACGGCATGACACTTCTTGCCGTAAGGGATGTGCCGACCAACAACACAATGCTTGGAGAAGTTGCCCGAAAAGCAGAGCCAGCAGTAAAGCAGATATTTGTCACCGATGAAGAAAGTGACCGCCCGATGGAACTTCGACTATATTTACTCAGAAAAAGAGTAGAAAAGAAGGTGGCGGAGTCGGATATCCAAGGCAAATCTGACTTTTATATCTGCTCACTCTCATCGCAGACCATAGTATATAAAGGAATGCTCACGAGTCTTCAGCTCAGGTATTATTATCCTGACCTGATGAATCCACGCTTCACGACGGCGATGGCCCTCGTTCACTCCCGCTTCTCCACCAATACCTTCCCGGCCTGGAGCCTTGCCCAGCCATTCAGAATGCTTGGACATAACGGAGAAATCAACACTATCCAAGGAAACCGACTTTGGCTGAAGGCTCGAGAAGGATGCTACCATCCTCAGGCTTTCGAGGGACAGGATATCACGCCCATCGCCCAACCAGGGATGAGTGACTCAGCATCACTTGACAACGTACTGGAGTTTTTCGTCATGGCGGGTATGTCGTTGCCACATGCACTTGCCATGCTTGTGCCAGAATCATTCAACGACAAGAACCCAATCTCTCCTGCACTCAAGGCATTTTATGAATACCACTCTATCCTGATGGAGGCTTGGGACGGCCCGGCAACTCTTC
>CAZIAX010000100.1:0-8208 GCA_964537745.1 uncultured Sangeribacter sp. | reverse complement strand
GGTTATAGGGTTATAAGGTTATAGGGTTATAAGGTTATAGGGTTATAAGGTTATAAGGTTATAAGGTTATAGGGTTATAAGGTTGTAAGTTTATAATAGCAAAATGACATCAAAAGCAATCCGCGAAAGTCAACTGGAGACCTTCGCGGATTGCTTTTTCATTAGCTTAACGATAATTAACTAAAAAAGAGGCTTCTTCATATAGATAAATAGCAGAAAAATCACTAATTTTGTAGGTTAGAATATTTGAATTTTTCCATAATCAAAGATACAAAATGAAAAATCCTACATTATCTGCGCTGATGGGAGCAGCCCTATTGGCCGCTCTCGGGAGTCCGGCCTCGGCAGCTCCGAGGACTGCACAGGGTCTGACTTCGGGTCTGAAACCCGGAGCACAAGAGCAGGCACCCTTCAGCAGAATGCGCAAGGCGCAGCCTGCGCAAAGATGGGCCAACACTACCGCCACCGGACAAAGACAAAGTCGCATCAGCTCTCACTTCACCTCGCCTGAAAGCGACGCATTCGAATATCTGTATGCGCCCGACGGCACACTCATGTATGCAATCACTGAATACGACACCGAAGAAATCAAATATGAAGCCTACACTGAATACGAGAAGAAAGGCTTCACGATGACCTTCTACGACGCGCAATTTAACGAAATCGGAAAAATACGCGACAAAATCAACTTCAAGGAGGGGGAAATCAAATGCGTGCAGGCCTCGCTCTGCTCACAAGTCACTAAGAAATTTTTCAACTACAACGACAACTACGAAGTGATGGTGTCGCTCTTCATGAACACAGAAGACTACGTCAACAATGTGCGCACTATCTCCTACAGCATCACTCCCCTTGCAGACGGAGAATACTCCACTCCTATCTCAGAGACTCCGGGCTACCCCATCGACCAGATAAACTGCGCCAAAGACAAATGGAGCGAAGACTTCTACATCACCTTCCTCACCGAGCAGCAGCCGGCCGACCCCGGAATCTACGACGACCTGATAGACTATCTCTCAGAACTAAAGCAGACGCTGACCACGTATGGCAAAAACGGAGAGATAGTGATGGAGAAGACGGTGCGCAACCTCGACCTGCCGGGCGACCAGATGAACTCACCGATGATGATATGCAAAAACGTAGACAGCCACCTTGTCTTGACCTACGCCTCATATGAGAAATCATTTTTCGAGAACCCCGCAGGGCAGTCGGACAATGAGAACGTCACCCAAGACAACCACCTCATAATCGAGACCTACCGGATGAACGATGCGTGGCCGCGCGAGATGGAGCTGCTCAGCACCACAAAGATCCCTACAGTGCAGCACACCGAGAATCCCGACGTCTACTGCACATTCTACGGAGTAGGCTCTCTGACATGGGATGGCGACGTAGACTTCGGCCACTACACCAGCGACGGCAAGCCGGCCTACATCGTGAGCGTAGACGACTGCCTCTACCGCGACGACAACTACACCTCGAGCTACTACGTCTACGACTCAGAAGGAAACCTCATCAAGACGATAGCCGAGAACACCTACGACTGCCTCATGCTTTCCGACCTTCCGGGCTTCGAGCCGCAAGTGATGATGATACGCATGGGCGACGACATGAACTTCGAATTTATCGACCTTTACAGCGGAAAGAGCGTCACTACGGTCGACCAGTCGTATCGCGGCTACGGGCTCACCGTATCTCTGGACAGAGTAGCGAAAGGGGACTCCTACGTCTACGCCTCGGCCCTCAACGCCGGAATTCCGCTCGACGACACGCATCTGGCCGCCCCGGTAATCTGGTTTGACACCGAAGGAGAGATGATTCGCGTCGACCTGATACCGACCGGCGAAGGAGTGGAACTGGCACAGGTCTACATGGGCTCTGACGGCCTCACTCCATATCTCTTCAATACCGACGACGAAACTGAGTATATGCTCCTCGTCAAGAGAAGAGTGCCGGGCAAAGAGGCACTGAGCGAAGAGCTCCTGATAGCATCAGCCAACAACGGAGTGCTCCACACCGTCACAGCAGACGCGGAGAAAGGGGGCATCCGATCAGCGATGATAATGCCGGGCGCCAACCCGGAGCTCGTAGTGGTCTTCCTCGACGACAGCAACACAAAATACAGCTACACAGCCGATGCCTACGCCCTCCCCTTCAGCAAATTTGACGGCGGAAGCGGCACAGAGTCAGACCCATATCTGATAGCCACCGCCGGCGACCTTCAGCAGATAAAGTCTGCACCCGCGGCCCACTACAAGGTGACCGCCGACTTCGACTGCAGCAGCATCGACCTCTACCCTATCGCAGAATTCAGCGGAACACTTGACGGCAACAACCACACAGTCTGCAACCTCAAGATAGTAGCAAAAGAGAACAGCAAATCGGGCATCTTCGCCTTCACCAACCAGGCGACCATAAAGAACCTAAATTTCGAAGACGCCACCATGCTCCTGAGCGGGGGCTACGAAGCCGGCCTGATTGCCGCCACGGCTTCCGGCACGAAATTTGAGAACGTCCGCGTGCACGGCCTCACCGCCACCGGCGACGACTTCGCAGGAGAGTTTGGCGGCATCTCCGGCAAGAGCTGGCTTTCCACATCCTTCTCCGGCTGCCAGATAGCAAAAGCCGACATCAACCTCCCCTCCTGCCCATGCATGGGTGGTATCGTGGGCGATGTGCGCACCGGCACGACAGCAACAGGATGCGCAGTGAGCGGCAAACTGACCGCCAACAACACCTTGGGAGGCATCGTAGGAAGCACCACGACAGGCGACGAGATATTCTCGCAGTGCCACGTAGACGCCAATCTCAAGGCCGAGAACACTATCGGCGGCATCGCAGGATACCTCGACAGATCGAAAGTCAGAAACAACTATGTGGAAGGCACCCTTGAGGCAACGAAACCCTCCAAGTGGAACAATTCCATCTCACTGGGAGGCATCGCCGGCGAACTTGAAGGGGACTACCAGGGGAACGGAGACGTGCCCATCACGCAAAACCTCATCGCCGTGAGCTCTTTCGTCTACCCTTCGCTCGAAGGGGTGGAGGCAGACGATCCGCGCCAGCTTGCCACAGTGCACAGAGTGGCAGGCCGCACAAGCTACAACCAATACCTTGAGGAGGAGCCCACCAAGATAATCTACGAAAACGGCGTCTACAACAACTACGTAGTGTCAGACTTAGCCGTAGTAGACCCGACATTCAACGAGACGAGCATCGAGGGAACAACAAAAGACAAAAATGAAGTGACCTTCGACTGGCTCAAGAGCGACCTCGGTTTCCTCTTCGGCAACATCAGCATCGCGCCTTGGAGCCTTCAGAGCCAGAACGCCTACGACCCCTCGCTCTACTACGAGGTAGACTACGAAAACAGCGTCGACGGCATATGGACAGAGGGCAACAAACCGAGCGTAGACGCAGGCGTCCTCACCGCTGAAGGATGCGCCATCACAATCTACGACATGAACGGCAGAATCGTGCTTACGGGACGCGACAAAGTAGATGCCAGCTCACTCGCAGCAGGAGTCTACATAGCCATAGCAAAAGACGGCAAAGGAAAGAGCACAGCTCTGAAATTTGCAAAATAAGCAACCCTGAAAATAGAACTAAGAAAGGGCGTCGGATTATGTCTGACGCCCTTTTTAATGTTCTTTTTTTCCTTTTTTCTTAAGAATAACAGCACAAAAATGCTATTTTTTTGTTAATCCTATAAGGCCCGATATAAAATGGGCTGAAACGATTCAATCGAAACAGATTAAACTGACTACGAAACAGATTCCTCTACAGAGTAAAACACAACCAGTAAAGAAATATGAAACAGAATCTAACTAAAATTGCAGTCTGCACGCTTATGATTGCAGGCGGCGGACTTGCCCTCTCATCATGCAAGGGCGACGGCAATGCCCAGCAGCAGCAACAACCTGCTCCAACTTTGGCAACCCTCAAAGTGACGGAATCAGATGCCGATCTCAACACCAACTACCCGGCTACGCTCCACGGCAAGAACGACGTAGAGATACGTCCGCAAATCTCGGGTTTCCTCACCAAAGTGCATGTGCAGGAAGGCCAGAAAGTTGCCGCCGGCCAACTTCTCTTCACCATCGACCAGGTGCAACTCCAGGCAGCAGTAGACGCCGCAAGAGCAGCGGTGTCAGTAGCCCAGGCAAGTGTCAACACCGCCCAAACCAACGCCAACAACAACAAGATTCTTCTTGACAAGAACATCATATCATCCTCAGCCTACCAGACAAGCGTAGACCAGCTCAACGCTGCCAAGGCTCAGCTCGGCCAGGCCCAGGCCAACCTCACTTCTGCGCAGAAAAACCTCTCCTATACACTCGTGAAGGCACCAGTAGCCGGAGTTGTCGGCACCATCGACAATAAGGAAGGAGCACTCGTCTCCCCCTCCACACTGCTGACCATCCTTTCAGACAACGGCCAAATGGAGGCATACTTCTCCATGACAGAAAAAGAGATACTCACACTGACCGATAATGGCCGCAAGAGCATGAAGCAGGTGCTCGACTCTCTCCCGGGAGTAGAGCTCAAACTTGCCAACGGTGAGATCTACAGCCAGCCGGGCCGCATCATCTCCATCTCCGGAGTGCTTGATCCATCTACCGGCAGCGCGACAGTAAAAGCATCCTTCCCAAACCCTGACGGAATGCTCCGCAGCGGCAACACCGGCCAGGTGCTCCTGCCACAAATCAACCGCGGCGTCATCACCATTCCCCAGAAGGCCACATTTGAGATTCAAGACATGAAATTCGTCTATGTGCTTGGCGACAGCTCAAAAGTGCATCAATCGCCCATCACCATCGACACAAAGAACGACGGTGTGAACTACATCGTGACGAAGGGTCTGAAGCCTGGCGACGTGATCGTGATAGAAGGCGTAGGCTCCACCGTCAAAGATGGCATGGTCATCTCTCCAAAGAACTAATCGGACGACACTAACAACAGCGAGAAATGAAACTTGACAGATTTATAAACAAACCGGTGCTCTCGACGGTGATATCCATCTTCATCGTCATCTTCGGTATCCTTGGCCTCAACGGCCTTGCGATCGAGCAATATCCGGATATTGCACCGCCAACCATCTCAGTAAGCACCACATACACCGGAGCATCGGCTCAGGCAGTGCTTAACTCAGTGATAGCTCCTCTTGAAGAGCAGATCAACGGCGCCGAGAACATGGACTACATGGTATCATCTGCCTCCAACAACGGCTCCGCTACCATCCAGGTCTACTTCAAGCAGGGTATGGACCCCGACATGGCTGCCGTAGACGTACAAAACCGTGTGGCCAAAGCCGCAGCTTTCCTTCCATCGGAAGTAAACCAAGTGGGTGTCATCACCCAGAAGCGCCAGACATCCATGCTTATGGTAATGGCACTTTATGACGAGACGGACACCTACACAAGCCAGTTTATCGACAACTACATGTCGATAAACATCATCCCGGAAATCAAGCGCGTATCGGGCGTAGGCGAGGCAATGGCATTCGGAGCAGACTACTCCATGCGTATATGGCTAAAACCAGACGTTATGGCACAGTACGGCTTGATGCCAGGCGACATCACGGCTGCCCTTGCTGAGCAGAACATCGAGGCAGCTCCCGGTAGCTTCGGCGACCAGGGCAACCAGACATTCCAATACACGATGCGCTACAAAGGTCGCCTTCAAGATGAGGCAGAATTTGAAGACATCGTAATCCGCGCCACACAAGATGGAGAGATTCTGAAACTTGGCGATGTGGCAGAAGTGGAACTCGGCAAGCTGAGCTATGGATTTGCCAACCGCGACAACGGCCACATCGGTTCTGCTGCCATCATCTTCCAGTCGGCAGGTTCGAATGCTACCGAGGTAATCAAAAACATCGAAAAACTCCAGGACCAGTGGCGTAAAGATCTCCCGAAGGGCCTTGTGATAGAGACAACGATGAGCGTCAACGACTTCCTTTTCGCATCTATCCATGAGGTTGTGAAGACCCTCATCGAGGCATTCATCCTCGTCTTTATCGTGGTCTTCATCTTCCTCCAGGACTTCCGCTCCACCCTCATCCCGATGATCGCCATCCCTGTGGCCCTTATCGGTACGTTCTTCCTCCTCTACATCTTCGGATTTACCATCAACCTTCTGACCCTTTCTGCACTTGTACTTGCGATTGCGATTGTGGTCGACGATGCGATAGTCGTCGTGGAGGCTGTGCATGCGAAGCTCGACCAGGGCTACAAATCAGCACGTAAGGCCTCCATCGACGCAATGAGTGAGATTGGCGGAGCACTCGTCTCGATTACCCTCGTGATGATGCTCGTATTTATCCCTGTATCTTTCCTTGGCGGAACATCCGGTATCTTCTACCGCCAGTTCGGTCTGACTATGGCGATGGCAATCGGCCTTTCAGCCATCAACGCGCTTACCCTCTCACCCGCACTCTGCGCCCTCTTCCTGAAGCCACACAAAGTGGAAGCTGGAGATGAAGACCCATTAGGAGGCTACGACGTAGAGAGCCGCAAGGAGGAGAAGAAAGAGAAGATGGGCTTCATGAAGAGATTCTTCTATTGGTTCAACGTAGCCTTTGACGCCCTTCTCTCGAAATACAAGACTGCCGTGAAATGGTTTATCAACCACAAGCTCATATCATTCGGCACCGTTGCCGCCTCCATCGGCATACTCGTATGGCTTATGGACATCACTCCGACAGGTCTCGTTCCGACAGAAGACACCGGCACAATCATGGGCGCCGTGACAATGCCACCGGCCACCTCACAGGAGCGCACGCAGGCTGTCATGGACGAGATGGACTCCATCATCGGTTCGATTCCTGAGGTGAAGAGCCGCACAGCCATCACGGGCTACTCCTTCATCGGAGGCCAGGGCAACACCTATGGCTCATTCATCGTCAAGCTCAAGCCATGGGATGAGCGCAAGAAACCGGGTCAGTCAGCGGCTGGCGTATTGCAGCAACTTTATGCGAAGGCAGCCGTCATCAAGGATGCCAACATAATGTTCTTCCAGCCTCCTATGATTTCCGGCTACTCAGCCACCAACGGTTTTGAGCTCAAGCTCGAAGACAAGACAGGCGGTTCGCTCGACGACTTCTTTGCCATCTACCAGCAATTTATCGGAGTGCTCAACGCACAGCCGGAAATCCAGATGGCCTACTCAACCTTCAACCCGACCTTCCCACAGTATCTCGTAGAGATCGACGTGCCGAAAGTGAAGCAAGCAGGCCTCACCCAGAATGCCATCCTCTCCACACTCCAGGGATATTATGGCGGTATGTATATCTCAAACTTCAACTCATACGGCAAGCTCTACCGCGTGATGATGCAGGCATCTCCTGACGCACGCGTAAGCCCTGAGACACTGAAGCAAATCAAGGTGAGAAATGGCAATGAGATGGCACCTATCGACAACTTCGTGCATCTCAAGCGTATATATGGCCCGGATATCATCAACCGCTTCAACATGTTTACCTCAATCCAGGTGACAGGAACTCCGGCTGCGGGCTACTCTTCCGGCCAGGCACTCCAGGCCATCGAAAGAGTGGCGCAAGAGACATTGCCGCGTGGCTATGACTTCGAATACTCAGGCATGAGCCGCGAAGAGGCATCGGGCAGCAGCGGAGGCACAGGCATGATATTTATCTTGATCCTCATGTTTGTCTACCTTATCCTCTCGGCACAGTATGAAAGCTACTTGCTGCCATGGGCTGTGATTCTCTCAGTGCCGTTCGGCCTTATGGGCACCTTCATCTTTGCCCACTTCCGCGACATTGCCAACAACATCTACCTGCAGATTGCGCTCATCATGCTTATCGGTCTTTTGGCAAAGAACGCCATCCTCATCGTAGAGTTTGCGCTCGACCGCCGCAAGACAGGCATGAGCATCGTCAAAGCAGCAATCCAAGGAGCCGAGGCACGTCTGCGACCAATCCTCATGACATCACTCGCGCTGATCATCGGCCTTCTGCCGTTGATGTATGCCAGCGGAGCGGGCGCCAACGGCAACCAGGCCCTCGGCACGGGAGCTGTAGGCGGCATGCTTATCGGTATGATCCTCCAGGTGCTTATAGTGCCGACGCTCTTTGTGGCCTTCCAGACTCTTCAGGAGAAATTCACTCCTCAGAAATGGAACGACAAAGACAACCGCAAGATCAAGAGCGAGCTCGAACAGTACTCACTTAACAGAGAATAACGCGAT
>CAZIAX010000099.1:0-8290 GCA_964537745.1 uncultured Sangeribacter sp. | reverse complement strand
ACATCTATCAGTCGAGCGTAGCGCTCCACCATGCGTGCAAGCGCATCTGCGAGGATGTGGAAGATGGAGAGGAGCGCCGCAACATCCTCGACTTCCTGAAGCGCAACAACTACGACATCGCAGCCAAGCTCTCATTCGAAGACTTTGACTAAAGGCCAAGGGCCAAGAGTCAAGGACCAAGGGAATATAATCATGAGTGGAGATTTTTGGTCTCCACTCATTATTTTTCTTAAAAAATTTGCATACCTCTCCAATTTTGAGTAACTTTGAACCCTAAAAACAAACAACGATAACGAGACATGGAAATAGAAGGTAAGATAATCCTCGACCTCGGCCTGCAGTCAGGCGTTTCGAAGGCAGGAAACCAGTGGAAGAAGAAGGAATGGGTGCTTGAGACTTTTGGCCAGTATCCACGAAAGGTAAAATTTCACGTATTCGGCGACCGCGTAGATACACTTGATATTCAAGTAGGCAATTCTTACACGCTTTCAGTTGACCTGGAAAGCCGTGAATTCAATGAAAGATGGTATACAGACGTAAACTGCTACGCAGCGCGTCCCTACGTGCCCGGCGGCATGCAGGGTGGTTATCCCCAGCAAGGCGGCTACCCACAGCAGGGTTATCCTCAGCAGGGTGGCTATCCCCAGCAGCCCTACGCACCCCAGCAGCCCTATGGTCAGCCGCAGCCTTATGCTCCCCAACAGCCAGTGGCGCCTCAGCAGCCAGTAGCCCCCTTCGGAGGCGATGCCTTCCCACCGGCGCCGACACCCGGCGGCGGCTTTGACAACGCCGACTCCACCGACGACCTCCCCTTCTAAAAATATTGGCTTCACCCTACACAGGGCTAAAGCCTCATTTTTTTCTTTGCAATATAAAACGACATAAAAAAGGCGAAAAAATAGGTTTTTTCGCCTTTTTTTTGTAACTTTGGGTCGATAATGCAGTCTATGACTTTATAGGGAAATTCAATAAGTGAGCAAAAAGTTCGTTTATTATAATGACCCTATGCTTAAAATCGTATTAAACGACAAAAACAACTAAAAACGATATGATTAAGAAACTTTTACTTTCTGCCTCCATTCTGGCAGCCGCCCTCTCAGCTGACGCGGCCCTCCCGCAGGTGCAGCTCCGAGACATGCACGGAAACTCAGTAGACACCTCTACTCTGAGCAACGATGGCAAACCTTTCGTGATTGACTTCTGGGCCACCTGGTGCAAACCCTGCGTACGTGAGCTCAAGGCCATCGCTGACGTCTACGACGAATGGGTGGAAGAGACCGGAGTGAAAATCTACGCTGTAAGCCTTGACGAGGCTCAGAACGAGCAACGCGTGAAACCCTTTGTGGAAAACAAAGGATGGGAGTATGAAGTGCTTCTCGACCCCAACGGCGACTTCAAGCGTCAGCTCGGAGTGAGCGATCCTCCACACGTATTCGTAGTAGACGGGGAAGGCAATATCGTCTGGAACCACCAGGGCTACGTAGACGGCGCCGAGGAAGAAATCATCGAGGCCGTGAAGAAAGCAATGAAATAAGAGCTCTCCCGATTCCATCAGGCATAGAAAACTAACCGAAAACAATGAAAAGAATATTCATTCCTTTCTGCGCCCTAATGCTCGGGGCTCCGGCAGCTTTGGCCGCCAACGACCTCGAGACAGCCGCGGAGAACGGGGAGCAATATACCGACACATATACAGAAGGAGCTACCCGACTGCCTAATACATACTCGGAGGGAGAAACCAAACTCCCTTCGACCTTCACCCCTACCCCCAATGAGGGAAAGAGCGACTCATGGTGGAGCAAAATCCGAGCCACCGGGTCTATACAGTCGGAATTCCACATCCCATTCAACTTCAGGGGGGAAAAGACTCGCCAAGAAGGCAAAGATGTACTCAACAACACCTACTTCGATTTCACATTAAACGCCCCCTACCTTTCGGTAGGAGCCAGATTCCAGTGGGCTAAATGGCCGCTTCCCGGCTACGAAAAAGGTTTTGGAGGCTGGGGCGTCCCCTATATCTGGGCAACGGGCGGCTACAAATGCTGGCAGGCCACTGTCGGCGACTTCTACGAGCAGTTTGGCTCTGGCCTTATCCTGCGCATTTATCAAGAGCGCTCGCTTGGCGTAGACAATGCCATCCGCGGCGCAAGAATAAAGGTCAACCCCGCTCCTGGCGTCAGACTGACGGCACTCGGCGGAAAGCAACGTTGCTACTGGGAGTGGAACGCCTCCTGGCTTTGGGGCGCCGATGCAGAATGGAGCCTCAACGAGACTTTCAAGGATAAATTCAAAAGAAACACCGGTATCACTCTCGGAGTCTCTTACGTAGGAAAGCACGATAAGGATGAGCAGATAAAGGTGACTCCTTCCGGAAGCCTTGTGCCCGACCCTACCCCAGGCTACAATTACTATCTCAACTTCCCGAAGACCATCGCGGCCTTCGACGGAAGAGTTAAAGTCAGGGCCAACGACTTCAACTTCCTCTTGGAATACGCAACGAAGAACAATGACCCGAACTCGCTCAATAACTTCACTTACCGTCGCGGACAGGCTGTCTTGCTCTCAGGCACATATTCAAAAAGTGGTTTCTCAGCCCTTCTGCAGGCCAAGAGAAGCGATAATATGGATTTCCGCTCAAAGAGAGTCATTGATATGGACTACAAGCTCACATCGACAGTGAACCATCTACCGGCTTTCACATTGACGCAGACTTTCGCGTTGGCTGCCATGTATCCATATGCGACACAAGCGGATGGAGAATGGGCTTTCCAAGCTGACCTGCGCTACCTCTTCAAGAAGAAGACTCCGCTCGGAGGAAAGTATGGCACAAACGTGCGCCTCAGCGCAAGCTATATCTCCGGTCTTGACCATTTCAAACCCGCAGGCGCCACCTCAGACAACCGAGAACCTGGCACAAACCAATATGGCTCTCCCTTCTGGAAGATAGGTTCTCTCTATTATGCCGACTTGAACTTCGAGCTCAACAAGAAGCTCTCGCGCAAGTATCAGATGACACTCTTCTATATGTTCCAGAAATACAACCAGACCATCGTGGAAGGTCACGGAGGAATGGTCACAAGCAATATCTTTGTCTATGAGGGACAGTGGAAGATGGCGAAGAAGAGCCAGTTGCGTTTCGAGGCACAGTATCTCAACACGAAACAGGACAAGGGAGACTGGATTGCCGGATTGGCAGAGGTGTCATTCGCTCCTCACTGGATGATAACCTTAACTGACACTTGGAACAGCACTCACAACGACAACTATTATTCTGTATTGGTGACCTATAATCTCAAGGCCAACCGCTTCACTTTCGGCTATGGACGAACGAGAGATGGCTGGAACTGCTCAGGCGGTGTCTGCCGTTATGAACCAGAGACCAAGGGATTCAATCTATCATATAACTATACTTTCTAATGAAAGCATCTCATCTTACTATAGGACTTCTCATCCTCTCGGGGTTTGTCGGCGCATGCGACAATGTCGACGAGGATGACCGCTACATAAAGGTGGAGAAGCCGGTGATCGACAACCCGCGCAATCTCCTGATTATGGAATTCACGGGCAACACTTGTCTCAACTGCCCGACGGGCGCTGCCACAGTGGAGCAGATCAAAGACGACGAGGCTCCGGGGAGAGTGATTTCGGTAGGCCTACATCCATATGGAAGCCATTTCACCGAGCCTGTGGGCAGCATCCACACGCCCTCCCATCGGCAGGACCTGCGCAGCCAGGCTGCCACTGCCCTCTTCGACTATTACCAACCGAGCGGTTTCCCGGCTGCAGTCTTCAACGGACTTAAATCATCGATGTCAGGCTCTACAGCCGACTGGATTCAGAGAGCATCCGAGGCACTGACCTCAATGACCTACGTCAATATCTCCGCTACTCCGACTTATGACGCAGAGAACCGACAGCTGACAGTGGACTACGATGTGGAGTTTCTCGACTATGTCAAGAAGAAACTCAACGTGACAGTGTGGATTGTGGAAAACCATATCATGGGCACTCAGACGATGCCAAACGGCAAACCCGACTTCAACTATGAGCACAACCACGTGCTCCGCGCATCGCTCAATGGCGACTGGGGAGAGACTATCGGCGAGTCATTTGCGGAGGGAGATAAAGTTTCCGGCACTGCTTCCATGACCCTCGACGAAGAGTGGGTGGCTGAAAACTGCGATATTGTGGTCTATGTCTACAGCGACGACAACAAGGAAGTGGAGCAGGCGATTTCCTTAGGAATTGAGAATTGAGAATTGAGAATTGAGAATTTTATCTTAGATTAGATATGAAAAGACTGACAATCTCGATAATTGCTGCAGTTTATGCTATGATTCTTTCAGTGGCATGTTTTGCCGCTGACGCAGTCAAATGGGACATCAAACTCGTAGGCGACGGGACAGACTCCCCTAAGGTGGTGGCTACGGCTACCATCGAACCGGGCTATCATCTCTATGCTATCGACAATCCCGCAGGCGGCTCCAATCCACTTGTGTTTTATTTCGACACAAAGGGGTGCGAGACTGTAGGCACCCCGACTGCCGACCATCCCTACACAAAGGAATTTGACGACACTTTTGAAGTAGACCAGCATTTCTATTCCAACAAGGTGACTTTCACACAGAAGCTGAAACCGACCGCAGCCAACTATTCGGTGGACGTGGAGATTAAGGGACAGGCATGCAATGACACAGGTTGCACCCAGGTCTACGGAGGGAAAGCTCTCTCAGGGAAAGCTCCGGCTACCGCCGAGACCCCTGCCGCAGTGGCAGACCTTCCGGCCCCACTCGCTGGTGAGGAAGCCACTACTGAAGAGAAAGCTGAGGCTATCGCAGAGGCTGTGGACTCGCTGCATCAGGCCGATGGACCGCTCGTTCCCGGCGTGTTGACCCAGGGAGACGTGACAAAAGAAGGATGGTGGACAAACGTGGAGGCTGAGCTCCGCGCTTTCGAGACTGACGCTCCGGAAGCCACCAGCAGCCTTATCTACATCTTCATCGCTGGTTTTCTCGGAGGACTTATCGCCCTTGTGACACCCTGCGTATGGCCGATGATACCGATGACCGTATCCTTCTTCCTCAAGCAAAACAAGAAGAGCCGCAAGAAGGCTATCGGAGCTGCTGCCACCTATGGAGGCTCTATCATCGTGATATATGTGGTGCTCGGACTTGCCGTGACCATCATTTTCGGAGCCTCTGCCCTCAACAATCTGGCTACGAACGCTATTTTCAACATCATATTCTTCCTTCTTTTGGTGGTATTCGCCATCTCCTTCATGGGAGGATTTGAGTTGACACTCCCTGCGAGCTGGACCAACAAGATGGACTCCAAGGTGGACACCACCACAGGTATGCTCTCCATCTTCTTCATGGCCTTCACCCTTGTGCTGGTATCTTTCAGCTGCACCGGCCCTATCATCGGCACCCTGCTCGTGGAGGCTGCATCGACAAGCAACTTCGTTTCCCCCGCAGTGGGAATGTTCGGCTTTGCCCTTGCACTTGCCCTCCCCTTCACTCTCTTCGCAATGTTCCCGACGATGCTCAACAGCATGCCGAAGAGTGGCGGATGGATGAACACTGTGAAGGTAGTGCTCGGTTTTCTTGAACTTGCCCTTGCCCTTAAGTTCCTCTCCGTGGCCGACCTCGCCTATGGCTGGAGAATACTCGACCGTGAGGTATTCGTAAGCCTCTGGATAGTAATCTTCGCACTCCTTGGCGTCTATCTTCTTGGCAAGATTACCTTCCCGCATGACGACAAGGTGGAGAAAACAGGAGTGACGCGTTTTATGCTTGCCTGCATCTCCTTTGCCTTTGCCATCTATATGCTTCCAGGTCTCTGGGGTGCACCTTTGAAGGCCATAAGTGCTTTCGCGCCGCCGACTTACACACAGGATTTCTCTCTCTATGAGGGAGATGTGCATGCCGTGGTAGACGATTATGAGGAGGGTATGGAACTCGGCCGCAAACTCGGAAAACCCGTGATGCTTGACTTCTCAGGCTATGGCTGTGTCAACTGCCGCAAGATGGAAGCCGCCGTATGGACAGACCCCGAAATCAAGGCTACCATAGACAATGACTACGTGCTCGTGACACTGATGGTAGATGAGAAGAAAGCTCTTCCTGAGCCTATCAAGGTGACTGAGAAAGACGGCACGCAACGCACCCTGCGCACATACGGCGACAAGTGGAGCTACCTGCAGCGTTCGAAGTTTGGAGCCAATGCACAGCCCTTCCACGTTTTGGTAGACAATGACGGCAATCCGCTTGCACCGGCATTTGTATATGAGGAAGATATACCCGGCTATAAGCGATTTCTCAAGCAGGGACTTGATAACTATAACAAGAAATGACAAATTATAAATTATGAATGATAAATTAAGGAATGCAATTTCATTCATGACAATATTGATGGGAACGGCTTGCGCATGTGCGCAGGCCGTTTCCTTAGACACGCCCAGCGCAGCCCCGACCTACAACAGATACTTAGAGTTGGCCGATTCGGCACGCTATTATATATCAAAGGAGAACTGGAGCGAAGCGGCGCGTTGCACCCGCGATGCTCTGAGGCTTGAACCGGCAAATCCCGGCAATCCGATGCTCTTCAGCAATCTCGGTCTGGCAGCCGGAATGGAGGGAAAGATAGGAGAGGCAATGCAATGCTTTGAAATAGCCCTCTCACGCGCTCCTAAGAGTGTTCCGGTGCTGACGTCCAAGGCGAAGATACAAATCAAGGCTGTCGATACTGAAGGAGCGATGGAAACTCTTGACACCATCCTCGACATCGACAGCGTCTCGGAATGGCCTTTGCAGACACGCGGACTCCTACGCATGAGAAAGGAAGACTATAAAGGGGCGTTCGAGGACTTCAAAGCGCTCACCAAGGCTTTCCCGAAGAATTCCTGGGGACCGGGCGGTATGGCCAAGTGCATGGAGATACAGGGATATCTCTCTGAGGCTGCCGGTTACTATTCGGATGCCATCAGCCGCACAAAGCCAGGGGATGACGATAGGGTCGAGTTTCAGTTGGGACTGATCGAAAACCTTGGACACACGGGAAAACTTTCAGAAGCCCTTGCCATAGCGAAGGGTGCAATTGAGGAGCAACCACACGACGGACGCCTCTATCTTCTGAGGGGATGGATCAAGAAACTACTACTTATCTACAGGGAGGCAGAAGCAGACAAAAAACTCGCTCTTGATTACGGCGTTGATTACCAAACCGTTGAGCGTTTTTTCCCCGAAAAACGATAAAAAAGATATCTACACACTGCCGAAAAGATATTGACAATTCTTTCCGACGTCGGATTTTTTTATTAACTTTGCATTCGCAAACAGGAGGCAACTGCTATGCAATTGCAAACCTCGAGCATTAACCCGACTATTCACAACAGAGACAACGATGGACATACTTCCTCTACATATCGAATATCTGCTTACACGCCATGACTGCGTCATAGTGCCACACATCGGAGCGTTCATTGCGACCGAGAGGGAAGCTTATATCGATTTCGAGAGCGGGTTGATTTGTCCGCGTCGCCGTGAGATCAGCTTCAACAGCAGTGTGGTGACCGACGACGGTCTTCTCTCCCACTCCATCGCTCGCCGCGAGGGTCTCCCCTATGAGGAAGCAAGACGCATGGTCACTCACCTCGCAGAGAGGATGATGGAAGATCTCCGCCGTGAGGGTGAAGTGTCGGTGGGAATGACCGGAAAACTCGTCATCGACGATGAGGGTCTGATAAGTTTCCATCCACGACGTTCGGCAATAGTTTCCGACATCTTTGAGGATGTGAAGCTGACTCAGCGAGTAGCTTCTGCAGTTGAAAAGGTTGAGGAGACAGTCGAAGTGCCTGTGGTAGGAATGCCGGAGGATGAAGAGGATGGCATGCGGACTATCCGGGTGAAGGCCGACAGATACGTCTTCACGGTCAGCAAGCGTGCAGTGCATGCAGCAGCCATGATCGTGGCAATTCTTACGATTGGCCTCTCCCTGCTTCTTCCCATCAATCATGACAACGAGCAGAAGGCTTCTGTGATATCCATAGAGGAGTTTTTCCGTCCTGCTGTCGATGCTGAGACCGTCAAGGAGAAGGAGGCGGACACAGCGCTGCAAAACGACTCAATAGCCGATGCAGAGCTTTCCATAGACCGATAAAATTGAGGAAGAGTCCTCAAAAATAAAGGAATTTCAAAAAAAGTTGCTGAAATATTTGCACAGTTCAAAAAAAAGCAGTAACTTTGCATCGCAAAAACGGGGGACACCCCACCAACAATGCGAAAATAGCTCA
>CAZIAX010000098.1:0-8365 GCA_964537745.1 uncultured Sangeribacter sp. | reverse complement strand
TTTTTATCTAAAGTGCAAATATAAACCAAAAATCTACAAAAATCCTTAATCTGGTTTAAGAAATTAACTTTTTTAACCTTTGAGAAGACGGCGTTTAAGCACACTGAAGTATTCAGACGTGATTCCGAGATATGATGCAATGATTTTCTGAGGTACTTTCTCGAGAATGACCGGGCGGTATTTGAGCATCGCTTCAAAGCGTTCTTTAGCAGTGCCATTGTTGATTGTGCTTTCCTTAAATTCATGGCTATATAGTTCGCCATAAGCATTGTGGAGCATAAAGATTGCAAAGCTATGGTCGCTCTCTACAGTTTTCCAGAATTCCTTTTCTGGAATGCGGAGGATGGTAGAGGGGCAACAAGTCTCCACCTGATAATAGGATGGACCGTGCATGACAAATGAATGTTTTGACTCGAATATAGTGCCGGGGAGTCCGAAGCCGAATGTACGCTCCTTTTCTCCATCGAAGTCCCATACCCGAATGATACCATCTTTGAGTATGTAGACGTCCGGACAGGTCTTTCCCATCTCAATCACAACATATTTGGCGTTGACATCAAGCCATTCTGCTTTATTGAGAAGTAAGTCCAGTCCGGGACCAGAGGGAAGGAAGCCGACCTCTTCCTTGAGAAGCCGCTTCATTTCCTCTATCTCCTTGCGGTCTATGTCTTTGCGTTCATTTGCCATAAGAATCAGTTTCTTTTGCCTGTTTTCCCTTCATACCAGTCGATGTAAGCCTGATTGACTCTTCTGACGCCTCCCTGAGTGGGATAGTCGCCTGAGAAGTACCAGTCTCCAGGATGGTTGGGACATGCTTTGTGAAGTCCCTCTACCGTCTGATATACAATTTCAACATCGATATCAAAGGGTTTTACCATCTCTGCTATGCGACGGGATATCTGTTCGTCGGTAAAATACGAATATATGTTCTTAACCTGATTTTTCAGGTGTTCGCCTGGTTTTTTCTCCACTTCCTTGCGGCATGCTGCATAAGTTGAGGCAAGCACATACTCCATGCCGCGCTCTTTCAGCAAACTGACTGCAGCCTTGAAGGCGATAAACTCATCCATGCGGCTCATGTCGATACCGTAATAGTCAGGATATCTTACCTGAGGGGAAGATGACACCACCACTATCTTTTTCGGCTCCAGCCGGGCGAGCATGTTTAGAATTGACTGCCTTAGGGTAGTGCCTCTGACGATTGAGTCGTCAATTACCACGAGATTGTCTTTTCCCGCTCTCAGGCAACCATAAGAAATGTCGTAGACATGGGCAGCTAAATCATTGCGTACCTCTCCTTCGGCGATGAAAGTGCGAAGCTTTATGTCTTTTATAGCAGCTTTCTCGATTCTCACCTCGGTCTCCATCACTTTAAGGATGGAGTCTCTGTTGAGCTTGCCATCGGCCTGGAGCGCGAGAATTCGCTCTGTCTTATAGTTGTTGAGATATTCCTCCACTCCCTCCACGAGCCCGTAGAAGGCAACTTCGGCGGTGTTGGGAATGTAGGAGAATACAGTACTCTCGATATTCCCCTCCACAGACTCCACAACTTTTGGCACAAGGAGGCGACCCAGTTCCTTGCGTTCGTTGTATATGTCGGAATCGCTGCCTCTTGAGAAATAGATGCGCTCGAAGCTGCATTTTGAGTTTGACTGCTGGGGCAGTATGCGCTCTACGCTCGGAGTGCCATCGATAGAAATGAGGAGTGCCTCACCGGGCTCAAGTTCCTTGATACGGTCTTGCGATACGCCGAAGACGGTCTGTATCTGAGGGCGTTCGCTCGTAGCAATGATAATCTCATCATCGATGTAGTAGTAAGCGGGGCGAATTCCGTTAGGGTCACGGAAGACGAAAACATTACCAGACCCTGTCGCACCACAGATGACGAAACCGCCGTCCCATTCGGGCGCGCATGCCTGGAGCACATTGCGGATATCAAGTTCCTCCTCGATGATTTCCTCAAGATTTTTGTCGACAAAATTCTCAGGGTCAAGGTCTCGGTGCTTTCGGTAAAGCCGATGGTTTTCTTTGTCGAGTGCGTAGCCAAGCATCTCGAGAAGAATGATAGTGTCGCTGTGAAGGCGTGGATGCTGGCCTCGGCTTACGACCGATTCGAAGAGATGGTCGACATTGGTCATATTGAAGTTGCCACACATCAGAAGATTGCGGCTTCTCCAGTTGTTGCGTCGGAGGAAGGGATGAACATATTCCATTCCGCTTTTACCAGTAGTGGAGTAGCGGAGATGTCCTAAATATATTTCCCCGATCATAGGAGCCTCTGTGGCTGCTTCCTGCGGAGTCATGTCTTCGAGGCCTACTTCAGTGAGTTTTCTTCCTATTCTGTTGAAGATTTCCTGAATAGCCTGCGGCCCCAGTTCACGCTCACGCCAAACGTATTCATGACCTGGAAGGGCTTTTAGATTGACGACGCCGACACCGGCACCTTCCTGTCCGCGGTTGTGTTGCTTCTCCATAAGGAGATATAGCTTATTGAGGGCATAAGCATAGCTGCCATATTTCTCTTTGTAGTAGCCAATCGGCTTGCGGAGCCGGATCATGGCGATGCCGCATTCATGTTTCAGTGGTTCCACAATAATGAATCTTTTTTTACCTGTAGTGATATGTGAAGATTTTCAGATTGTCATTTAGTCGATTTGACAAAATGACAATCTGAAAAACTTATCTTTATTATTTGAATTTGTGGTCGCAATATCGGCAACGTAGAGAGCCGTCGGCAGAGCGGTATGCGCGGCGAGGTGACTTTTCATTGCGTGTGATGCACTTTTTGTTTTCGCAACGTAGATTGTCGGGCACTTCCACTTCTTCCTGCACCGGCATATTATGCTTTGCATCATCTTTCCAGTCGAGGAGACTGGAGATAAGAGCCATACGCACGAACTTGCCATTTTCCACCTGGCGGAAGTAGGCTGCTCTTGGGTCGGCATCCACTTCCTCCAGAATCTCGTTGACACGGGGGAGCGGGTGGAGAACTGCCATCTTTTCCTTAGCGAGTTTCATCTTCTCACAGTCGAGTACAAATGAATCTTTCACTGCCTCGTATTCATCCTCGTCAAGGAAACGCTCCTTCTGAACGCGGGTCATGTAGAGCACGTCGAGCTCTGGCATTGCTTCCTCAAGGGTGTCGACTTCCTTATATTCGAGACCAAGGCGGTCGCATACGTCCTGCTTGATGTAGTCAGGCAGACGGAGCTGGGGAGGAGCTATCAATACAATCTTGATTCCTTTCTGGCGAGAGAGTGCTTTGATGAGGCTATGCACAGTACGTCCGAAGCGAAGGTCGCCGCAGAAACCGATAGTCAAGTTGTCGAGGCGTCCCAGTTCGCGAGTGATGGTCAGAAGGTCGGTAAGTGTCTGGGTGGGATGGGCATGGCTGCCGTCGCCCGCATTGATGATAGGCACGCGGCTCACTTCTGTGCCTCCGAGCTGTGCACCCTCGATGTGGTGGCGCATAGCTATGATATCGGCGAAATTCTCTACCACACGAACAGTGTCGCGTACTGTCTCACCCTTGCTCACTGAGCTGCTGGCGGCGTCGGCGAAACCGAGCACGTTGCCGCCCAGTTCCATCATGGCGGCGGTGAAGCTGAGACGGGTTCTGGTAGAGGGTTCGTAGAAGAGAGTGGCGAGTTTCTTACCCTTGCACTTTTCAGAGTATTTCGCACGGTTGGCGATGATGTCGAGTGCCAGGTCGATGATTTCTTTGGTTTCTTCCACCGTCAGGTCGGTGGGGTCAATAAGATGTTTCATTTTTGTAAGTTTAAAGGTTTAAATGGTTTAAATGGTTTAGATGTCTCTTCTTAGAAATAAACTTTCTAAACCTATTAAACCTCTTAAACCGTTAGGCATTCTGCCAGGACGTGTCGCTTGGATTGTCGCGGAATTTGAGGATACGGTTTTTCCAGACAGGCTCGATGTAACCTTCTTCAGCTGCAACTTCAACGAGAGTGTCGAGGTTGGAGAGTGAGTGGTTTGTCACATTGGCTGCGGCAAGACGATCGGTAGCCTTCTTCATACCATAAGTGAAGATAGAGACGATGCCGAGTACTTCAGCACCTTCTTCGCGAAGTGCTTCCACCACTTCAATGCAGCTTCCGCCTGTAGAAATGAGGTCTTCCACAACGACCACCTTGGTTCCGGGCTCACATTTACCTTCGATGCGGTTGCCGCGACCATGGTCTTTGGCGCCTCCGCGCACGTATCCCATCGGTTTGTCAAGAATCCAGGCTGCGATAGCCGCGTGAGCTATGCCGGCTGTCGATGTACCCATAAGGGATTCTGCCTCGGGATAATATTTCTGTATAAGTTCAGCAAGACCCTCCTCGATATCCTTGCGCACGGCAGGGTAGGAGAGTGTCAGACGGTTGTCGCAATACATAGGGCTCTTAATTCCTGAAGCCCAGGTGAAGAGCTCTTCAGGACGCAGGAATACTGCGCCTACGCTGAGAAGGTCTTTAGCTATTTTCTTTTCCATCGTTACGAATTGAGAATTTTCGGGAATTGAGAATTTTCGGGAATTGAGAATTGAGAATTAGGCGTTGGGGCCTAAGAATTCTGCGCAGCATCTTTCGTAAGCTGCCTTGGGGTCTTCTGCTTTTGTGATAGGACGTCCGACTACGATGTAGTCAGAGCCAATCTCGCGAGCCTTGGCGGGAGTCATCACGCGCACTTGGTCGTCGGCTGCAGAGTCTGCAAAGCGAATGCCGGGAGTGACAGTGACAAACTTGTCGCCACAAGCAATCTTGACGATTGAAGCCTCACGCGGAGAGCATACCACGCCATCGAGACCTGACATCTGGGCATTCTTGGCATAGCTTGCCACTACAGCGTCTACCTCGCCAGGGATGAGAAGGTCTTCGTTCATCAATTCCTTGCTGGTGGAAGTAAGCATAGTCACAGCGATTAGAAGCGGACGGGTTCCGTCGGGTCGTGTAAGCCCCTCAATGGCGGCTTCCATCATCTTGTGGCCTCCAAATGCGTGAAGGTTTGTCATATCTACGTCGAGCTTTGAGAGTACTGACATAGCGCTCTTCACAGTGTTTGGAATGTCGCAAAGTTTGAGGTCGAGGAAAATCTTGTGTCCTCTTTTCTTAATCTCCTTGATGATTTCCGGTCCGGCAGCATAGAATAGCTCCATGCCAATCTTGACGTAAGGCTTCTTATCGCCAAACTTGTCAAGGAATTCGAGTGTCGCTTCCATCGAAGGGAAGTCGCACGCTATGATCACATCTTTCGCCATGATATTCCGATTATGTCTTTTATGTTGTTGATTTTAAGTTTCTTCAATAAGTTGGGAAGATCTTCCACAATTTTCTTGCAAGCCAATGGGTCGACAAGGTTGGCGGAGCCTACTTGGACAGCACTTGCACCAGCCATCATCATCTCGACTACGTCTTCCGCTGTTGAGACTCCACCGCAACCCATCACCGGGATATTTACAGCCTGCGCTACCTGATAGACCATGCGAACGGCCACCGGGAATACAGCAGGTCCGGAGAATCCACCCATACGGTTGGCAATCACCGAACTGCCGGTGTTGATGTTGATCCGCATTCCGAGCAATGTGTTGATAAGCGTAAGTCCGTCGGCACCGGCGGCCTCGCAAGCTTTCGCAATGGAGACTATGTCGGTCACATTGGGTGAGAGCTTTATGAAGACGGGTTTCTTTACGGCCGCCTTCACAGCGCGGGTCACTTCAGCAGCCTGTTCGGCCGACGTACCGAAAGCCATGCCTCCGTTGTGCACATTGGGGCAGCTGACATTAACTTCAATGATATCGACACCCTCACAAGCATCGGCCTTGCGGCAAGCCTCCACGTACTCATCAATTGAGAAACCGCTTACATTGGCAATTACGCATCCAGAGTAGATCTTGCGAAGGTCGGGCACCTCATGGCTATAGACCACGTCGGCTCCTGGATTCTGCAGACCGACACTGTTGATCATACCATCGGGAGTCTCTGCAATTCGGGGAGTGATATTTCCGAATCGGGGATTGAGGGTAGTTCCTTTGATGGATATACCTCCGAGAATGTTGAGGTCGTAGATATCAGCGAATTCTTGGCCGAAACCGAATGTGCCGCTGGCCGGGACCACAGGGTTCTTAAGCTCTATGCCGCAGAGTGAGGTGCTTACTTCCGGCTCGCCTTCCAGTTTCCTATCGCGAGGGAGGGTAGGTGCTGGAGTGCCGTTTCCTTTGAAATCTTTCATCAGGATGGCGTCGAACACTGGCCCATCTTTGCATACTCGTTTCGGACCCCATGGAGTTTCGATTGTGCAACCCATGCATGCTCCGAAACCGCAACCCATGCGTTCCTCCATGCTGACCTCGCCAATTTTGCAGTCGAGTTCCCGACCGAGTGCCGAGAGCATAGGGAGAGGTCCGCAAGCATACCAGAAGTCCCAGCCTTGCATCTCAGGTTTGCGGATAGCATCAGTTACGAATCCCTTTGTTCCCGCACTGCCGTCGACAGTGGCTACTTCCACATCGGCGCCAAGGTCGCGGAACTTATCTGCATAGAAAATTTCCTCAGCAGTGTTGAAGCCAAGCGCTACCTTCACTTTTTTCCCATCAGCAATCAGATGGCGTGCGAGCAGATAAAGTGGAGGTACACCTACGCCTCCTCCGGCAAGCAGAGCAGTCTCCTTGCAGCGCGTGGTGTCGAATCCTTTGCCGAGTCCGGTCAGAAGGTCAAGTATTGTGCCGGGAGTCATAGCAGCCATGGCGTCGGTACCTTTTCCGACGGTCTTGAATACCAATGTCAGGCGATTACCTTCTATGTCACACACAGAAATCGGACGACGGAGATAGAGGACTGGAATGGAAATCTCAACGAATTGGCCCGGCATTGTAAATGCCGAGCAGTCGCCACGGAGAGTCATTTCGAAGACGGTCTCCGTAAGCCTGATTATGCTTGTTACTTCAAATTTCATATCTATTCAGCGTTCTGACTCCAAAATTAACGAATGTAATTGGAAAATCCAAATAAATCTTTAAAAATTAGCGGGAGATCATTCCGTTGCCTTTGCGGCCATATTCAGCGTCGATTGTGGAGACACCCATTGTGATTTCTTCGAGCACATCGAGGAGCACTCTCACTGTCTCGAGGGCTGTAAAGATTGTCACATTGTTTTCTATCGCTATGCGGCGGATATCGTATCCGTCAAGGCGAGTGTTGTGCTGGTTGACATCTATGGTGTTGATCACATAGCTGACGTGGCCTTGGCGGAGCGAGCGTTCTATCTCATTGCTGCCTTCGCTGAATTTTCCCAAAGTGCGACAACGTATGCCATGCTCTTTAAGGAATTTTGCAGTTCCTCTGGTGGCCTCAACGTTGAAGCCAAGGTCATAGAAACGCTTAATGAGAGGAAGCGCGCGTTCTTTGTCGGCATCAGAGACTGTCACAAGGAGTGTACCGTAGTTGAGCACCTGCATTCCTGAAGCTTGCAGCGATTTATAGAGAGCTCGAGTCAGCATATCATCGTAGCCGATAGCTTCACCTGTAGACTTCATCTCCGGAGAAAGATAAGAGTCAACACCTTTGATTTTGGAGAATGAGAATGCAGGGGTTTTGACAAACCATCTCTTTCTGTCGGGATAGAGTGTCATATCGTAGCCTTGTTGTTTCAAACTTTCACCAAGCATTACTTTAGATGCTATCTTGGCCATAGGCACGCCAGTAGACTTGGACAGGAACGGCACCGTACGTGAACTTCTTGGGTTTACCTCAATGACGTAGACATTGTCGTTTTTGTCTACAATAAACTGGATGTTGTAGAGGCCGATGATGCCAATTGCTTTGCCAAGTCGCACTGTGTAGTCTACGATGGTCTCCCTTACTTTATCGCTTACGCTGAAAGTAGGATAGACAGATATTGAGTCGCCGGAGTGAATGCCGGTCTTCTCCACATGCTCCATGATGCCAGGGATGAGAACATTCTCTCCGTCGCAGATGGCGTCAACCTCAAGCTCCTTGCCCATGATGTATTTGTCGACGAGCACCGGGCTATTGTCGGAAATGTCCACGGCATTTTGCAGGTAGTGGCGGAGTGCCTGTTCGTTGCCAACAATCTGCATGGCGCGGCCACCAAGCACAAAGCTTGGGCGCACGAGCACCGGGTAGCCAATTCTTTCGGCAGCCTTGACGCCGCTCTCGATATCAGTCACCGCCTCTGCATCAGGCTGGGGAATCCCGGTCTCACGCATGATGCGCTCAAAATGCTTGCGGTCTTCTGCGCGGTCGATGGCTTCAAGGCCTGTGCCTATGATAGGCACTCCTCTTTCGGCAAGTGGAGCTGCAAGATTGATTGCTGTCTGGCCTCCAAGAGTCACCACAACTCCCTCGGG
>CAZIAX010000097.1:0-8435 GCA_964537745.1 uncultured Sangeribacter sp. | reverse complement strand
CGAGTCTTTCCAAGGCAACACTGATACCTTCGATGTGAATCGAGGGTATTTTTGTATTTTTTTCAAAATTTGCTATGCAGAATAAAAAAAATTCCTTAATTTTGTATTCGCATTCAGCAACTATAAAGACATTTTATGGCAAACTTGAATATACTCGGTATGGGCGTGGCCCTCGTAACACCCTTTACTTCAAACAAAGATATTGATTTTCCTGCCCTGGAAAGGGTAATCGACCATGTCGTTGGCAATGGCGCGGACTTCCTCGTAGTGCTTGGCACAACTGGGGAAACTCCTGCATTATCTGCAGAAGAAAAGAAGGCTATAAAGGATTTTATAAAAGAAAAGACCGATGGTCGTGTCCCGCTGGTGCTGGGTGTAGGTGGCAATAATACCGCTGAGGTCGTACGCCAACTTAAGGAATTGGATTTTTCAGGTTATTCCGCTATCCTATCCGTCGTGCCGCCTTACAATAAACCCTCACAAGAGGGCCTATTTCAGCATTTCAAAGCCATAGCAGAAGCTTCTCCCCTTCCAGTGGTGCTCTACAACGTGCCCGGACGCACTGGAGTGAACATGACAGCCGACACCACCATTCGCCTGGCGAAAGAAGTGCCAGGCATCATTGGAATAAAGGAAGCATCGGGCGATATACATCAGATCCAACGTTTGCTTAGAGATAAACCAGAAGGATTTACTGTGCTAAGCGGCGATGATGGTATGACCTATCCTCTCATGGCATTAGGTGCACAGGGAGTCATATCGGTACTCGGCAACGCTTACCCTAAGGAGTTTGCGGAAATGGTCCACTTGTGCCTTGAAGGCAACTACATAGAGGCGGTGGATGTTCATTTTAAATTCCGTGATGTGATAAGGCTTCTCTTCTCCGATGGGAATCCTGCCGGAGTAAAATGCGTGATGCATGACATGGGGCTTATTGAAAATGAACTTCGCCTTCCCCTCGTGCCTGTAAGTGAGGCCACTGCTGAAGCCATCCTTTATTGGGTAAAGACTCTAAAGTAGGCAAATGAATGATAGATAAGGCTACCGTACAGAAGATTACCGACGCTGCAGATATCGTGGAGGTGGTAAGCGATTATGTCCATCTCATAAAGCGTGGACGCAATTTCGTAGGGCTCTGCCCCTTTCACAACGAGAAGACTCCATCATTTTCAGTCAACAGTGTACGCAATTTCTGCTATTGTTTTTCATGCAAGAAAGGTGGGTCTCCGGTCAATTTCATAATGGAGAAGGAGGGGTTATCCTATCATGATGCCCTTCTTCATCTGGCAGCTAAATATAATATAAAAGTTGAGGAAAAGGAACTCACTGACGACGAGCGACGCCAGCTTAACGAGCGGGAATCTCTCCTCATAGCCAATGAGTGGGCAGCCTCGAGAATGGAAAAAGACCTTCATAACACTGAAGAGGGTCGCACAATAGGACTTCAGTATTTCTATCAGCGTGGAGTCACAGACGAGGCTATCAAGAAGTTTCGTCTGGGATATAATCTTGACGGTGGTCGCTCACTGACTGAAGCCGCCAAGCTTGACGCCACGGATATAAATAGCCTTGTGCAGGTAGGAGTGCTTGGAGAGTCTCAGAAAACTCCTGGCAGTTATTACGACCGCTTTCGCGGACGTGTCATCTTTCCGGTTCTCAACGCTTCTGGAAAGGTGGTGGCCTTAGGTGGCCGCGACCTCAAGGGAGGGATGGCTAAATACATCAACTCTCCGGAATCTGCCATATATAAGAAAAGCAACGAACTCTATGGCATCTACCAGGCAAAAAGTGAGATTGCAAAGCAGGATTGTTGCTACCTCGTTGAGGGATACATGGACGTTATAGGGATGTGGCAATCAGGAATGGAAAATGTAGTGGCATCATCTGGAACTGCCCTAACTGATGGTCAGATTGCCATGATACATAGGTTTACGGACAACATCACACTTATTTATGACGGAGACGCTGCAGGCATCAAAGCATCGCTAAGAGGTATCGACATGCTGCTCGCTCACAAGATGAATGTAAAGGTGCTCCTGCTTCCCGACGGCCATGACCCCGACTCTTTCGCAAGAGCAAACACTCCCGAGAATTTCAGGAAGTATGTGCAGGAACATGCCACAGACATCATCCGATTCAAAGCGCAGGTCCTCCTGAAAGACGTGGGAGACGACCCGCAGCGCCGTGTGGCTGCAATCCAAAGTGTGGTTCAGTCGCTGGCTCATATACCCGACAAGGTGAAACGCAATGTCTATGTTCAGGAATGCAGCCGCATCCTTGGAGTAAGCGAAGAGGTCATCGATGGGGCTGTAGAGAAGTCGCGTGGGGATGTCATAGAGCAGCAACGCAGGCAACGCCAGAACAATGATGTCGACCGTATTCAGCAGGCTGAGCAGAATCCGCAGCCCGACGTCACCCGCCAGTTGCGCCCTTCCAATAGTCGGGCCATCGTAGAGATGTATCCGTTCTATCCATTCGAGCGCAATGTGGTATTCCAATGCGTTCGCTATGGTCTGCTTGATCTTTGCGAAGTTGAGTTTGACGACGGGGCGATTGAGATGATAAATGTGGCTGAATACGTCGCCGATGAGATTCAGGATGATGAGATTTGGTTCTCATTTCCGGCCTTTGCCAAGACCTTCAACCGCATCCTTGACCTTAAGGAAGACTTCCAAAACGACAGGGTTGCTTTCAATGTTGACCTCGAGAAGCAAAAGAAGGAATTGCTCAGGGCTGGATACGATGAAATTGCCGACAAAAACCTCAGCATGGAAGAAATACGCCGTGCCGAACGTCAACTGGAGGAAAGAATCAACGAGGAAATGGCCCAACGCCGGTTTGAATTCGAGCGCTATTATATCGAACAGAAACTCTCAAGCCATCACGATGATGACGTAAGGCGTACGGTCACCGAGGCGATGAATGAAGAGCAACCATTGAGCAATATATATCTACGTAATAGTCCTGTCAGTGAGCGCAAGATGGAGCTCGACAGGATGCATGTTCTCGTTCCGCGCGGAGTGCTCGAGTGGAAAAATGAACTCCTCAATCAGCGCATCAAAGGGAAGATGAAGCAGCTCGACAGTCTTCTTGGCCATGCTGATCCTACAGAGCAACAGAACATACTCCTCGAGATTCAGGCGCTGATGGAAAAACGCGGGCAGCTCGGGAAGGTGATGGGCGACCGTACGATTGGTACAAAAATCAAATGATGAAAAAAATCTTGCGATCCATTGTAAGTTTTTCCTGTAGTTTGCGTCTAATCTTATAAAACGAAAAATCCACTATCTAAAATGAATATACTTGAAGTCGAAAATTTGACAAAGCACTTCGGATCGCTCCGTGCGCTCGACAATGTCAGTTTCGGAATTCGTGAAGGTTCCATTTGCGGTATTCTCGGCCCCAACGGAGCTGGAAAGACTACACTGCTGCGAATCATCAACGGTATTCTCACCATCGATGCCGGAAGCGTAAAGATTCTTGGAGAAGATGCCTCAATCGAAGCATCGCGCAACATCGGCTACATGCCTGAGGAGCGTGGACTCTACGACACGATGCGTATGGCCGACCAAATCATGTACTTCGGCCAGTTGAAAGGTGGAGATCCCAAACGCCTGCGCATCGTGATGAATGAATATCTGGAGATGTTCAATCTTAAGGGACAGGAACGCCGACGCCTCAAGGAACTCTCGAAAGGTAATCAGCAGAAAGTGCAGATCATATGCACTCTTGTCCACGAGCCGAAATTGGTGATTCTCGACGAACCTTTCAGCGGATTCGACCCTCTCAACGGACAGATTCTCCAGCAGATTCTCGAACGTCTCCGTGAGAAGGGATCCACTATTATACTGAGTTCTCACAACATGCCTGCCATCGAGGAAATGTGCAGTGATATAGTCCTTGTAGACCACGGACATATCCTTGTGGCTGATTCCATGACCAATGTTAAGGAAAAGCATAAAGACAATACGCTGCTGCTGACCACTTCAACAGAGCTTTCCGAACCACTTCTTCTTTCAACCGGAGCGGTTGAAGACATCAAGCGAGTCGACAATCTCCATTGGCGCCGAGGATTCGCCTACAAGCTGAAAAGAAACCCGTCGAGCACAAACAATGATGTGATTGACTCCGTGGCTATGCAGTCGCAGATACTCCATTTCGAGGAGGCACTTCCCTCTCTCAAGGATATCTTTATATCTTACACCGCACCGGCGGCTTCCCCGGAAAGCCACAAACAAAATTCCAATAGTTCCTCACTTCAGCCTGCCGCCGAAGCTTCAAATGATCAAACGATATGAATAAACTTAAACTCATAGTCACAAACGAATATAAGACTGCGGTTACCCGCAAGTCATTCTGGATAATGACCTTTGCGCTCCCTCTGCTTATGGTGGCATTTGGTGTGATAATGGGCTTTCTGATGAGTGACTCAGACTCCTTCATGTCTACCGCCAACTCAATCAACGAAACGACGGGTCTTACCCCTGACGAGGAAGGCATGACCGCTGCCAAGGCTATGGCTATGATGGTGGGAGTCGTCCTCACGATGGCCATGATGATATGCGGCAGCCAGATTATGCAGATGGTGCGTCAGGAGAAAACCAACCGTATCATGGAGTTTCTGGCTACATGTGTCACCGGTCGCACTATGCTTACTGCAAAGATCATCAGTGTTGCGCTTATTACCTTAACCCAGGTAGTGCTTTGGGCTGCCTGCTTCGTAATCTTTGGGCTTGGTTTTGTGATTGTGCTCGATATCGATATACCCTGGAGTTACCTACTGCATCCACTTGTATGGCAGACTATACTTTGGTCGGCGCTCTATTTTATAGGTGGATTTATGATGTTCAGTGCGCTCTTTGCAGCATGCGGCGCCTTGACCGACAGCAATAATGAAAACCAGCAATATCTCTCGATTCTGATGATGTGCGTGCTTGCCTCCATGTATATCGGAATGTATGCAGTAGACCATCCTACGTCAGTGCTTGCTCAGGTATGCGCCTATTTCCCTCTGACTTCTCCTACAGTGGGTGCTGTCAACGCCATCACAGGAGAAGTTCCCCTCTGGAGCAGCATTCTTTCCTTGATCGTTCTGTATGCCACCGCCTATGGAGCCATCATAGTCGGAGGGAAGATTTATTCCTCCTCTATGCTGCTTAAAGGCACTACCCTCTCGCCAAAAGCTATCGTCGCCTTCATTAAGGCCAAATGATTCAAAAAATAGCAAAATCTGAGATTTCACGCCCCTCCGCCAAGAGGGGCGTCTTTTGTTAAAAAAGAATAAAGACAGCCGAGGGAGTGCCGAAACTGGCGTTAACACTTGCAGATTTGACATTTTTTGATTAATTTTGCAATATGAGACAGAATGTGGATGTCGCATTCTGACGTGAAAAACTTTGACACCATGAGCAATAACTGGAATTATCAACCACTTACACATCAAGAGCAGGAGAAAGCTGATGCTCTTCTCCCGGTATGCGGAGGCATTACTCCAATTCCGGAGCTGCTGTTGCGCCGTGGTGTCAGCACTCCTGAAGAAGCCAACGGTTTCTTCTCCCCTTCTCTCGACGATCTACACGATCCCTTCCTCATGCCCGACATGGACAAGGCGGTTGAACGCCTAAACCGCGCCATGGGTGCGAAAGAGAGAATCATGATTTATGGCGACTATGATGTTGACGGCACTACAGCAGTAGCTCTCGTCTACAAATATCTCCAGAACTACTACAGCAACATCGAAT
The DNA here is from genome assembly GCA_964537745.1 of uncultured Sangeribacter sp. Taxonomy (GTDB): domain Bacteria; phylum Bacteroidota; class Bacteroidia; order Bacteroidales; family Muribaculaceae; genus Lepagella. The sequence continues at coordinate 2,694 of CAZIAX010000097.1, read as the reverse complement.
ACTATATCCCTACACGTTATGAGGAGGGATACGGCATATCTCGTAAAAGTATAGAATATGCCGCTGAAAACGATGTCAAGCTTGTAGTGGTGCTCGACTGTGGTATCAAGGCTATTGAGGAGATTGCATATGCCAAGCAGCTGGGCATAGACTTCATAATCTGCGACCATCACGTTCCTGATGAGGAGCTCCCCCCTGCTGTGGCTATCCTTAATCCCAAGATGCCCGGCTCCCCTTATCCGTGTCCTCATCTTAGCGGTTGCGGCGTAGGATTCAAATTTATGCAGGGCTTTGCCAAAAGCAACGGGCTTGGCAATCACAACGAACTTGATTCGCTACTCGACTTGGTGGCTGTTAGCATTGCTGCCGATATCGTTCCGATAGTCGGAGAAAACCGCATAATGGCTTATCATGGACTTCGCAGACTCAACTCCAATCCTAACCTTGGCCTAAGAAGTATCATTCGACTCTGCAAACTCACTAATAAGGATATCACCATCTCTGATGTCATCTTCAAGATCGGCCCTCGCATAAATGCGTCAGGCAGAATGCAGAGCGGCATGGAGGCTGTGGGACTGCTTGTCACCCGTGACCTTCACGACGCTTACCAGCGTGGTGCGGAGATTGACCAGTATAACAAGGACCGTAAGGAACTGGATAAAAAAATCACGGAGGAAGCCAATGAACTGATTGAAAACAACGTCAATATAGTCCACGGCAAGCGGTCGATTGTAATCTACAACAAGAATTGGCATAAGGGAATAATCGGTATCGTGGCTTCACGACTTACAGAGCTTTACTACAAACCATCTGTTGTCCTTACGTATGCCAACGGTATGGCTACCGGCAGCAGCCGCTCAGTGCAGGGTTTTGATATATATTCAGCCGTCAACTCTACACGTCATCTCTTGGAGAACTTCGGTGGCCACACTTATGCCGTCGGTCTCTCTCTCAAAGAGGAGAACATAAAGGAATTCAGCCGTCTTTTCGAGGAATACGTATCTAAGCACATCCAGCCCAACCAGCTTTGCCCACAGCTTGACATCGACGCCGACATATCATTTGCTGACATCACCCCAGAACTCGTAGCGTGGCTTAAGAAGTTCAATCCATTCGGTCCAGGAAATCAGAAGCCGGTATTCCGTACCCGCCATGTGTTTGATTTCGGCACTTCAAAACTTGTTGGCAAGAATCTTGAGCACATCAAGCTTGAGCTGGAAGACGACAGCACCAGCCGCGTGATTTCAGCAATTGCTTTCAATATGGCTCCTTATTTCGAGCATATCCATGCCCATAAACCCATTGATATCTGCTATACTATCGAGCAGAATAAGCATCACCATACTGAATCCATTCAGCTAATGATCCGTGACATCCGTATATCCAAGTCTGAACTTGAATGATAGGTGGTGACTATGCATTTAGAATCTATACTCAAGAAATACTGGGGCTATGATGGCTTCCGGCCTCTACAACGCGACATCATTGAGAGCGTGATGAATGGGCACGATACTCTTGGACTTATGCCTACCGGCGGAGGAAAGTCAATCACATTCCAAGTGCCTGGATTGGCGTTCGAATCGGGACTCACCATTGTGGTCACTCCCCTTATCTCCCTGATGAAAGACCAGGTAGACAATCTGAAGCGAAGAGGAATCATAGCAGTTATGCTCAATAGTGGAATGACTACAAGGGAGGTGCGCATTGCATGGGAACGTCTGACAAACGGCCGTGCACGATTTTTATATGTATCGCCCGAAAAACTCCGAAACGCTTATTTCCTTGATGAACTTCGGCGTCTTCCTGTGCGCTTGATTGTAGTCGACGAGGCTCACTGCATCTCGCAATGGGGTTATGACTTCCGTCCATCATACCTTAAGATTGCCGACCTTAGGAAAATACATCCTTCAGCGCCTGTGCTTGCCTTGACTGCCACCGCAACTCCGCAGGTGGCAGAAGATATTATGACTCAGCTCGCATTCAGAAAAGATGCCCGAAAATTCAAGATGAGTTTTTCCCGCGATAATATCTCTTATCTGGTTCGTCCTTCCGAAAACAAGATCTACGATATATTCCACATTCTTTCTCGTACTGAAGGGTGTGGCATAGTCTATGTAAGGAGTCGACGAAAGACTCGCGAGATTGCGGAGTTTCTTTCCGCTTCAGGTATTTCAGCAGATTACTACCATGCTGGACTATCCTATGAGACCAAGACTGAGCGACAGAACGCGTGGCAAGCCGGAATGGTCAGAGTGATGGTGGCTACGAATGCCTTCGGTATGGGTATCGACAAACCCGACGTGCGCATAGTGGTTCATTCTGACTTCCCCCCTTCTCTTGAGGAGTACTATCAGGAAGCTGGCCGCGCTGGTCGCGACGGAAAGACTTCCTATGCAGTGCTGCTCGTGTCGAAAAACGATAAAGCCACACTGCGACGTAAGCTTAAACTTGCATTCCCAGAGCGCGAGATAATCAGAAGCGTTTACGAAAAAGCTTGCAATTTCCTGCATCTTTCCATAGGAGAAGGCTATGAGCGTCTTCTGGAATTTGACTTTGAACTCTTCTGCGAGACTTTTCATCTTCAACGCCAACAGGCACTCGCCTCGCTGCATCTACTCTCGCAAGCCGGGTATCTCGATTATATAGAGGAGACAGAGAGCAATTCAAGAGTTATCATCACTGTAGACAGAGAGG
>CAZIAX010000096.1:0-8586 GCA_964537745.1 uncultured Sangeribacter sp. | reverse complement strand
ACGGTGGTCTCCTCGTAGGAGCAGTGACCAATATGCGCCCCGACCTCTTCAAGGTCGCAATCCCGCGTGTCGGCGTCATGGACATGATGCGCTACCACCTCTTCACTATCGGTTGGAACTGGGCACACGACTACGGCACATCGGAAGACTCTCCTGAAATGGCCAAGTATCTACTCTCCTACTCCCCGATTCACAATATCAAGAACGACGGCACACCCTACCCTGCTATCTTGATCACCACCGCCGACCATGACGACCGCGTGGTGCCTGCCCACTCATTCAAGTATGCGGCAACTCTTCAGGCAGCAGATACCGGCGACGCACCCAAGCTCATCCGCATCGACAGCAATGCAGGCCATGGTGCCGGAAAACCCATCGACAAGATAATCGACGAGTACACCGACATCTACTCCTTCATCTTCGAGAACATGGGTCTGCAGCCAAATGATAAATGACGAATGATAAATTAAAACGCACGATAAAAAACGGGAGGTCAACTCAGACCTCCCGTTTTTTTCATCTTTATACCGTTAATTCATTCAACCGCTTCCTGGCGGACGGTGAGATTAGCTATCGCATCCTTTCCGACAGCGAGCACTATGACTCCTTCCCTTTCTCTTCCAGTATTATTGGCAGAGTAGGTCAGATTAAGCTCGCCTTCCACAAGGCCACGCGATTTGACTTCCTTCATCCAGTCAGGCAAATTAGTGGCCGGGGTTCCAGTCGCCACGTATTTGATGGTAAGCGTACCTCCCGCAGGATTAAGATTCCCTTCCGGAAGGACGCTGCGAATTTCCACCATATCACTCGACTCTTGAGTCAGCTTGACGGTAGCAGTCTCTTTGCCATCCGTCACTGTGATTTCCGTAGTGCGAGGCTCCCCCGACACGTTGGGTTCCGCTGTGAGTTCCACCGTATAGAGACCAGTGGAAATTCTCTTGACCTCCCCGATCTTGAGCCATTCAGCTTCACACGTCAGTGTAGGCTTAGAGGCTGCCTTGATGTTGATACTTTGGGTGTTTGACTTGGAAAGCAACACCTCTTCAGTCACAGAAAGATTGCCGCTATTCCACGAATTGTCTATGATAGGGGTCTTATCCTCTCCACACGACACTGCTGCCAGCGAAAGGACAAGCATCATCCCTGCTAAAACAAAATACTTTAATCTCATAATACTACCTGTTAAAGTTCCTAAAGTGAAACAAAACAGCCGACCCAATAGTTCGAGCAACTACTTCAACGCCGCTGCCACCTGATCGGTGATCTGGCGCATACCGCGGATATTCGGATGCCCGTCGGTCTTGTCGATGTCTACAAGCTGCACATAAGGCACTCCATAGTGGTCGCAAGCCTCAATGATGGAAGAAGTTATCTCCGGCTTCAGACCATCGTTGATGATGTAGAGCATCTGGGTGTTGGGATAGCGGTCTACCATATGCGAGAGCATGTAGGTAAGAGCAGGGCGGAATGATTTTAGTTGCTGCTTGGTCCAGCCGCTCCATACGAACTCACCGATGGGAGAATCAGCCCAGGAGTCGTTGGTGGCTCCGAAGATGAGGATTATGTCGGGGTTGCCGAGGTTGTCCATGCGGGAGATGAAGGCGCGGTCGGTATAGTCGGCCTTGTTGTAGCCGGTAGTGCAGATAGTAGAGCCCGAATAAGAGTTGTTGCGGTCGAGCTTATAACCATTTTCCTTGATAAGCTGGTGCCACCAGGTCTTCTTGACATCACGCACATCGGTGCTTGTGGCCTTACGGTCGGCACGATACCAAGCGATATTGTTTTTCGGTTCCACGAAATTTTCGTAAGTGGAATAAGAATCCCCGAGGATGGAGACACTTTTTGGGGTCTGGGCCGACACGAGCGCACCGGCCGAAATGACGATTGCAGCCGCAAGAGCGGCAAAGCGACGCATAATGTTAACTTTCATGATGACGGAATATATTAATTTAATGTCCTAATATTCTTTTTCCCCACAAAGTTAATTCTTTTCCCCCGCATTTCCAAATATGAGCCTTAATGGAATGACTTTTTCCACCCTACTTTTCAATCTTCCAATCCTCGATGCGGCGTGTTTCCGACGAGAAACTGACTCCAATCTTGAAGACCTTGCGCCCATCAGTGTCAAACTGCAACGCATACTTCTTATCCTCAATCTGCCTCAATGCCTCCTCGGCCGTAGAATCATACTTAAGCTCGATGACGTAGATGTATTCAGGAGTCTCTATGAGCAAATCGATACGACCGTCGGAGGTATGTGCCTCCGCCTTGGCGTCTATGCCTATCAGCGTCATCAGGATGTAGAGGGCATTGTGGAAGTTGTTCTCATTGTCCATCTTCAGGTCATACGGAATGCCTGCGAAATAAGCCCTCAGACTCTTCAGCATTTCCTCTGGTTTACCATCATCTATACCGTTACGGATATCATCAAGCAATGTCTTCACAGTACTCCCGTTCGGCTTGACATAGAGAGGAAGAAGGTCGTTGAAAAAACCTCTTTTCACCTCTTCATTCGGTACCTTAAGGCGCACTGTGTTCGTTCGTCGTTCAAAATCCGCTATGGTGAGATACCCTGCCTGATATAGTATTGCAGTTGGATCGGCACCAAGAAGGTCAAGGCCCGCAAGGTCATCGAGTCTCCAGCGCGCATTGAGGGTCTTCTCTATGTCTACGTCGGCATTGCGAAGCGTCTCAGATACAATGCTCGGAGTCCCTGTGCCGTTCCAGTAATTCCGTATATCCTTCTTCTCCATCGCACTCAGCACCGACCATGGATTATAGATGTCGCTTCCTTTCTTTGCGAAGCGATAGCCGTCATAGTTAAGTTTTAGTGCGCGGCACGCCTCCTCATAGCTTAGTTCCATTTCCTCAGCAAGCAAGGTGATGCCACTCTGGAAATTCTCAAACAATTCCTTTTCCGTGATGCCGCAGATGTCGGCATACTCGTCGTCAAACGTAATGTCATTTAGGTTGTTGAGGTCTGAGAAAACACTCAGTTTACTGAAGCGGCTGATACCTGTCAGAAACACAAGGCGGATATGCTCGGCCGAACTCTTAAAATTGGAGTAGATGCCAGCAAGCTTTGACCGATAATGCTCAAAATTATCGTCTTTACTAAGGTTTCCTACGAGTGGCTTGTCGTATTCGTCAACAAGGATTACAACCTGCTTTCCCGTCTTCTCATGAGCTCGCCTTATGATGTTCTTGAATCTCTGCGAATAAGCTTCTGCTATCTCCGAGACCTCGTATATGGCTTCCCACCGAGTGAAAAGAGTGTCCAGCACATCATCCAGCCTTCCCTGCTCCTCATATTTATCCGAATTCAGGTCAAGATGGAGCACGGGATAGGGGCTCCAGTCCCAATCGATGGAGTCGATGTAAAGTCCTTTGAAGAGTTCCCGTTGTCCCTCGAAGAAATACCTCATGGTGGAGAGAAAGAGGCTCTTGCCGAAGCGTCGGGGACGGGCAAGAAAATAGTATTTGGCTTTGCTCCTTGCTATTTTCGCCACAAATGCAGTCTTGTCTATGTATACAGCGTCATCTTCGCGTAGGGTCTTGAAGTCTTGCTGTCCGATAGCGTATATGCCAAAATCTTCCATAATTTTCCTTTTTCTCGCAAAGTTAATTCTTTTCTCGCGCATATGCAAATTAATAAATGCTTTTGATTAGCTAATGGAGGCTGGGGGCTGGTTGATGATGCGAAGATAGTTTATGGGGAGGGTTTTGGGGCCTTATCTTGAGAAAAGAATTGAGAATTTTGAATTGAGAATTTAGAATGGGCTACGCAGTGTTGGGACGATGGAATGAGCAAAAGCTCATAGCGGATACAGCTTCGAGCTTGTGGTGGGACATGGTGGAAAGCGCAAGCGCCTTAAGCGGAAGACAAACCGTGCTGGTGTAGGGGAATGGTAATAAAAAAAGTCCCATAGGGAGAGGGTGACTCTCTCCCTACGGGACTGGGATATGTAGATGTGGATTGTTTTCATAAGTTTTGGCCGGCTGGGAAGCCGGCGTTCCATACCCCGTCACCTGTGGCGGGGAGAGTATAGGGCGGCGAATTCGGTCATGTCGCGGCCGTCTGGGTCGATACTCTGTATCCAGTGCAAGGACGTGTCGGGAGCTTTGGCTTGGCATCAACCGTTCGGCGAATGGTGACGCAAGGCAAAGACCGGCGATGCAGGGTCGCATCTCATCTGAGCATGGGGCGCATAATGACCTCTCTGCTACTCAGTCGGGAAGCGGCACGCATATATGCATGGTATGGGCATGGACGTCAGGGGGCGACGTTTGGGCCTCCATACTGACGGCATGGGTGTACCGGGTGCATTTGTCGATGCATGGATCTCGCAACGGAGTTTGTGCCTTCGGCAAATTCTTTTGAGGAAGTTACCTTAAGTCGGCACGGCGGAGGCGAGACGCCTCCGTTCCACGGCTACGCAGAGAGGGATGTGCTGGAGTGGGGCAAATTCTTTTGAGAAAGTTACCTTAGGTCGGCACGGCGGAGGCGAGACGCCTCCGTTCCACGGCTACGCAGTAGGGGCTCCGTTGGTTTTGTGGCAAAATGTCATGGGGCTCTTTCCGTCATCTCGAGGGTCGCCGGCTGGGAAGCCGGCATTCCATAGAAACCTGGCTGGGAAGCCAGGACTCCATACCCATTGGATGCGGCACGGAGTGAACACGTGGTGGTTGCAGGCCTCCGTGAAGAAACCTTTATCAGATGAGGATGGGCTTATCTGATCATCGTAGTCGAGTAATGACAGCGCATTGTCATTTTTGAGATGGTACGGTCTTGACCTGTGGGGACAAAGCTGGCTCGTTTTCAAGCAGTTACTTAGGAGGGTTCCCTTGATCTAATGATTAATTATAAATGATTAATGATAAATTATCAGTAACCACTTACTAAAGTTAAACCAAGGGCTCTTTTCGCCTTGACGGGCATACTTCGATCCATATTCGCAATCATACCAAAACCGGCTACGCGGCGGTTCAGTTTCTGAATGCAAAGATAGCCGGTTTGACTGCCTATTTTGAACAGTGGAGTTTTAAAAAGTGTTAAATATGAGTGTTAATAAATGTTAATTTTTTACATTCTACAAATGAATCAGTAGTTTTGGAGGAGCTTGCGGACGTAGATGCCGATGTTGGTCTCGTGCTGGTCGATGCCGAGTTTCTTGCGGATGGCGCTGCTGATGTTGACATGGCTTCGCTTCTTCATGTAGTTGCCGACGTCCTTTCCGCGCAACCCTATTGCATAGAGGCATACGTAGTTAATTTCCGAAGTGGTAAGGTCATGGTCTTCGAAATACTGGATGAATCGTGGATGGGAGGCTTTGAAAGCGAGGCGGTTGCTGTTCATAAACTCCTCGGTATTGGCGGTCAGTTCGGCGACCCAGTCATCGTAAGTTTTCTCAAACTACTTGTGTTCAGAAATTTGGCTTGCCAAGTAAGTATTCAGCATCTGTATGCGTGTCTGGATTGCCTTTCTCACTTCCTCGGGCATCTCCTTGTGAGTCTCCAACAGTTCCTTCAGCTCCTCGCTTTCACTCTCCAGTTCTGCTACTCGATGAGCTAAGTTTTCCGCTTCCAATGCCTTCTTGTCTCTTTCCAGTTGCAGGTTTATGTTTTCGAGAGTGAGCTTTTCCTTTTCGGTTTTGAGATTGTCGTTTTCGAGCTCAGTCACGCGGACCTTCTGGTTTGCGAGTTCATTTTCCGACTTCAGGTTCTCATTCTCAAGCTCAGTTGTGCGGGCCATCTGTAATGCCAGACTCTTTTTAATCTTGATGTTTCTAATAGCCTGAATCATGATGAGTATAATCATTGCAAGCGCAGCTACGCATACCATAAATATCAAAAAAATCTTACGGTTTCTTTCAGCCTCTCTTTCTGCATTCAGCTCCATCTGATGCTTTTCCGCCATGGATCGGCTCTTTTGTTCAAATTTAGCAGAATTAATGACTTCTAATCTGTCAACTAAATCTTTATAAACAACTAACGCTTGATCATACTTTTTCATATCCTCAAGAATTGGAAACTTTATTGATAGATATTTTAAAGTATCATAGCTTATCCTTTTATCGTCCAGATAATCAAGGTATATTAGTGCGTTTTCATTCTCACCAAGTTTATTAAATGCTCGTGCAAGATTGAGAATACCATTGGCATCATATATTAAACTATCTTTATTTGCCGCTACTAATTCAATTAAATTCTGCTTTGAACCAAAATGAAAGGCATACAAAAGTGTATGACTATGTAATCTTTGCTTCTGAATAGCGCTGGCTGGCTCAAAGTTATCAAGAAGTTTAATGATACTATCTGCTTGCTCTTCTCTCCTTAATATGATTGAACCGTTCAGTGCATTTAGTAGGCAGTCGAACTCGTATAAGTTACTATTCTTGTGGTGATATATATTTGCAGCTTTCAGATAATTGTCAGTATATGCCGTATAGTCATACAGACTTTGGTACAGTATTCCCTCTACCACAAGAGTACGAGCTATGGTCAAGGAATCATTACATTTATCCGCTATATCCATCCCGCGCATAAAACAATGCAAGGCACTGTCTCGCTCATTCCTGTTCTGGTAAATTCGCCCTTGATAATAGTATGTACGAAGTTTCTCATCAGGAGTCCCATATTCCAAGTAATAATCTATGGCCGGTTGCAGCACATTAAAATTCGTAGTATCGACATAATTTTTATCGAGGGCCATTGATTTGAGCAATGCATAGCGAGCTTTCAGACTCTTCTCATTCAAGTCTGAGGTATTAATCGCTTCAAGTATAGATAGAGCTGAGTCTGGTCGACTCTCCATAAGATTTTCGGCTGAGTCAAGAGCAGTATCGACAGCTCTTGACCCGCCACATCCACCTACCAACATAATGATAGCAAATACTACTGATGCTATTATGCAATGTCCAAAACAATTACTTCTCGATTTCATATTGCAAATTTACACAATATATTTCACATCTCCAAATGGAGGCGCCCTCGCCTCCGCTGAGCCGTATTTTTTACTGCGTAGCCAATCAAGCAACCCAAATATGAAACTTTTCAGCCGACTGCGCAGAAATATTTTTCAACCGAATTAAGACACCTCTGAAAACCAATAAATTATAAAATCCTAAAATTTCAAAATATGAAACTTTTTATTTGCAATATGAAAGTTTAAAGTAGTAATTTTGCACCATCCAAAACAACCAAAAACACTTAAACAAATGAAAAAGATTTTCACTCTTATCGTCGCCTGTATGGCACTCGCGCTACCTATGACTGCGCAGGAATCTGACGGCAACTCTAAACCAAAACCAGTCGTACTAAGTACGCACGCGGACAACTCTGATCCTAACCCCACTATCCATCGTGCTCCCATGCGCGTATGTGTCGAAGCATGGTATGATACGCTATCTGCGACAATCACCATTATCTATGATGGTGATGCCAGCGGAGAAGTCCTTCTCTACCGTGATGGAGCACTCCTTGAAACCTCTTCTGACATCAACACTACATTCGCAGTTTCAGAATCCGGTTTCTATACAATAGAAATAATTACGGAGGGTTGGACTGCCATAGGCAACTTGGAAATATAAATATTTCAATTATACACCACCCTATTCAATCAACTGGTATTGCCATCAGCATATCAAACAGACTTAACTGTATAACAAGCGCAGAAGGTGACCAAGCGAAAAGAGTCACTTTACCCTTCTAATCATTATTCAAATGATACATTTATATAACAGTTCATAAATTGGAAATTGCCAAGCGAAAGATAAGACTATAATTTCATCCATAACCAACCATACGAACATTCGGAAATAGAAGTAGGTGAAATTATGGATAAAGACAATATAAAATAACTCACATTTGATTATGAATAACGACAAGATAAGTAGAATCGCCACTTTCATCGAAAGTCTGCCCATTGATGACAGCTTAGCGGACTGCCAGTCAACTCTCTTGACAACCAACATGGATATGATGGGAGCAGGCACGAACAACGGAGCTTGTACGAATGATATGTACGATCAATGCCACAAGTCAACAAACGGCGGTGCCTGCCAAAACTATAGCAGTGCATGTACTGATACCACAAACAGAGGGGCATGTGTGAACACGCATGATGGTCCCCCACCAAAGCCCACTAAACCAGTCGGTCCCCCCGAAGAATAACACAGACAAATGATATTGAGGAGGCAATAAAGATATATAGTTGCCTCCTCTTCAGAAGCATATTTCAAAAATACTTATATTATAAATTATGAAATTAAGTATATACACTTCTTGTATTGATATCAACTCTCGGCACACATTACTCTATAATGCCTTCTCAGGCTCCTTTATCGTTGTTCGAGATCAGTCACTTGAATTAACAGATCTAAATAAAACCGCTCTTGAAAAAACAACGAGCAATCTTTTCAGTCAGTTATGTAAGGCTGGGATGCTAATAGACGACGACATTGATGAACCAGCACAACTTCAGCAACAAATAGAATTGGCTGATAATAACAGAAACGAATTTATATTGCACATCAATCCTACTCTTGATTGCAACTTTCGTTGTTGGTATTGTTATGAGAACCACAC
>CAZIAX010000095.1:0-8743 GCA_964537745.1 uncultured Sangeribacter sp. | reverse complement strand
ATATTCCAATCCCATAGGGAGAGAGTCACCCTCTCCCTATGGGATTTTTTTATTATTACCCCACTTCCAGCGCGAAGCTGTCTCAGCTATGAGCTTTTGCTCATTTACACCCTGTTCAAACACTACGTAGCCATGGAATGGAGGCGCAGTATTGGGACGGTATAGCGCGCCGCGGACGTACGAACTGTGCGTGCCTACCTCAGAGTCGGGTTATGAGTTGCAAAACATAAACTTTTTGCTTTATTCTTTGGTTATTATACAAAAAATCACTAATTTTGCGATATGGGAAAATTTAGGTTGAACAATAGGACAAAATCAGAAATCTATTCCTCGACAGGAATGGACTCAGATTTTATTGCCAACGCTGATGTCAGTGTGATCGATTCAAGAATCGAAAACCTTCATCATACAAAACTTAAACCCGCTACTCTAATAGGTGGATTACTTTCTCGTGGGTCGGTCTACCTGATGTTCAAACGTTTCTTCACCAAAACCGAAATCGAACAGCAACTATCAAGAATCAGACCATGACGGAGGCTGCAACCCATAAAATAGCGGAGTGTTATATAGAATACTGCGAGGTTATAAAACCTCTGATAGCAAGGATTGAAGCTCAATCGGAAAAGATACCGCTACCACTTTTTAATGAAATAAGAGCTTTTAATGACCACATTGCACGCTGCTATTTCAATCACCCCTCAGATCAATATATAGAGGAACAGATTAACAAAGCTTCCCGTAATATTGTTCGGATGACCCTCGATTGCTTCAAATGTCTTATCGTTATTATGTTTCAAAAAATTGAACAATTTGAGAAACGTACAAAAAATATAGATCTCACAGTCATAGATAATGGCATCTTTTTCCCAGAGTATTCCCGAAAAAAGGTCGAAGCAGCAACTGCAGTTAACAAAGCCAAATTAATTGAAGCCAACGATATAAACAAATCCTTAACAGAGTTTGAACGAGCCTGTAATATATTCAGAGATAGTAGAGGAAATTGACCGAATCAATGAGTCTGTAAGATGGGCGAAGGTTAGGTTCACCACAAAAAAAGTTCTCACAGCTCTGGCTTGGATACTGTCTGTTGTAATATCAGCTGTCATTTCAGCTTTGTTCACATGCGAGATTTTCTCATTATTATTTTCAAGGATACTCTGACGCGCGCGGCCTCATCCGGAAAGCTGGCATGCGGACGCGCGAACCGTGCGTCCCTACCTGTCGGGCCAAAAAATTCTCAATTCTAAATTCTAAATTCTAAATTCTATTTGTTTTTTCAATAAATTTTTGTATATTTGCCGAAAATTTGAAAAGTTAACCTAAATCATAAACCTACCTACGGAAATCCTTGATTTCCACCAACACTAACCTGCACCATGAAGGCAGCCGACATTCTTTACCCTCCCCCTTCCCACCCTGCTGCCAGAGGTGGGCATCCGTCACGTATTTACGTTTCCTCCCCAAACCAAAATACTGAATACTAACCAATTTAACCAAATAACATGAAAAAATTCCTAACATTTCTCTTCGCATTCTTAGCCTCAATCGGCTTAATGAATGCACAACAGGCCACCCTAACCTGGAAGCTTGTTTCCGATCTTTCCGGATTAAGTGATACCCCCGGAATAACCTTATCGGATGTAACTTATGGCAACAGCCTTAGTATAGTGAAAGATGCCAACATAGGTAAAAGTTACAATGAAGGGTCTGGAACTCTGTTTAGTCCTATCGAGTCTAAGGAATATACAAGTCCTCGTACTGATGGCTCACAGACTTTGACATTTGCGTTTTCCATTCCAGATGGATATTCGTTTAATCCAAGCAATGTAAAGCTCTTTGCTGCAGCGGACGGCTCTGGTAATAAACATCTGATAGATGTATATTTCAACAGTGATAAACCAGTTATTGAAGCATACCAACCAGGTCGAGGTAGCTCCAATGCAGACACAGAAAAAAGTGCCCAGGTAACCAACGTAGAATTGACAGGATCTAATACTCTCAAAATTGACCTTTATGGTAAGCCCGGTGGCACAACAAAGGGATGGTGCATTGGTCATGTAGAAATCATCGGAGACCTTGTCGATTTAAGTGATCCACGCAAAAATGCAAATATCTCATGGAACACTGAATCCACAAAACTTAAAATCCGTGATGCTTTCACCGCTCCTGTTTTAAATAACCCCGATAACGTTCCTGTTACGTTCACATCTTCTAATAAAGAGGTTGCCACAGTTGACGAAAATGGCGAGATTACTTTAGTAGCTGGAGGTATTGGTACAACCATGATTTCCGCTTCATATGATGGTGATGCCGAAGGTGCACCATACAAGAGCACAACGGCTAATACAACCATTGAAGTAGTAACAAATGTCACAGAAGTAAAGGCATGGGAGGAATATGAAAGCGTTGAATCTATTCCTCTCACACAACTTTATAAAGCTGAAAAGATCGAAGGAAATTTGGCTGCCGGCGATTTGATTAATGATGATAATATCAATATTAAGACTGTTGCATCTGCAAAATATACAAATTATGGAGCAGACTTCCTTGGATACAGTTTCCCTGGTACAGTTCAGTTGGGACGTGTTAGCGAAGCCCCTGCAGAAGGGAATCTAACTGGCACTGTACAATCCGATAGTAGCCCTATTGTCATTACTCCAAATGTCGATTGTAAGGTTGTAATGTTTGTTCGTCGTCAAAGCGTTGAGCAAAGAATTACTGACGATGATGATGTTGAAAATAATGTTATCACTCGTACCAAATATTATGGAATGTCTCCTAACGACGGCAAGAGCGTGTATGCTGCTCCTCATAGCGCAATTGACACTAAAATAGACCAGAATCTTATTTTCGGAACCCCAGCAAGTGGTACAGAATATATGAACTGTGCAATTGTATGGGATATGAAGGCCGGTGAAACTTATACATTGTATGCAATTAATACCACTATTGCTATGCAAGGTATAGGTTACTATCTTGAGACTGGCAGCTATACCATCCGCTATGTAGAGAATGGCAAGACTGTAAGGGAAGTGAAGAAGACAGGTCTTCTCGGATCTGAGATCGTGCTTACTGACGAAGACAAGGCTGACTTCACTCTCACTGAAGGTGATGTGTCGATGAAATACACTTACCTCAGCGATGACTCCGAAGGCAAGACAATCACAGCTGATGAAACCACTGTAGTTACAATCAATATGCTCGGCACCAACACCAAGGCTCCGAACGTAATTTACAACTGGGATTTCACAAACTGGAGCGAGGCAACAGTTAACAACCTCATAGCTGCTGAAAACTGGTCGGATGATGAGAAAGGTAATGGAACCACCGTTGATAACAAATGCTTCTGGCAGGTAGACTTATCAAAAGACCTTTCTTCCGAGAAGTATCTAATGGCCAACAACGAGGTCATCGAAGAACTCAAAGGTCTCGTATATGTTAATACCACGAATAAGCGTAACCTTGCAATTGCTTTAGACTACAACTCTACTTCTTTAGGTGATTATCATGGTAAAGCATACCTCTGGCTCGGAGGTGGCGCTGCCGACTACTTCATTATACCAGGTGTGCCTGCCGGCGCAACTATTAAGATGGGTGTTGAGTCACACAAGACTGGTACCGATAAGCCTGATGCCCGTGGTGTAAAACTTTCCATCTCCGGTGGAGAACTCATGGCCCCTAACGGAGACGCTGTCAATGTTCCAATCACATACACTGAACAGGAATGGTTCGTACCGGCAACTGCAGAGGCCAGCAACGACGTATTGATTCGCAACACCAACGGTTGCCATATCTACTACATCACTGTCACTCATCCCGACCTTCAGAAGTATACCCTCCGCTATGTAGCAGGTGAGGAAACTCTCAAGGAAGTAGTTAAGACTGGCAACGTCAATGCGGCTATCACACTTGCAGACGAAGACAAGGCTACCATCACTGTAACCGAAGATGGTTTCACTACAGATTATACCTATGTAATAGATAATGCCGAAGGCAAGACAATCGCGGAGGACGGCACAACTGTAGTCACCATCACAATGCTGCAGGGTGAGTCAGTGCCGGCTGGCTGGATGTGCATCCCTGGCACGCTCGACATCACTCATTCATCTTGGAATTACGATGGTCTTAAACTTGAGAATGACGGTGCCAATGTAGGCTTCGCAAAGAATAACCACACCGCTACTGCTGAAGTCTATGTAAAAGAGTCCGGCGTGTATAGCATGAACATAGACTTCTACGCGTTTTATGCTGAAAGCGATTTTGAAATAGAAATCACTGATCAGGAGACTGGAGTTAAGGAGATTGATACTTACTATCATATTTCTGGCGTAGAGGTTGCGGACATCCTTCTCGAAGGAAACCTCACTAAGGGCAAAAAGACTATCAAATATACCTTCCACAGCGAGTCTACTGGTTATCTTTCCAACTACAAGAACCAAACTATCACTAAGGTAGGTAAGGTTTATGCAACCCTCAAGTCTGTTACAGGTGAAGGATTAGAAGCAGCTGAGGCCGAAGGTTATGACTTTAACTTCAACATTCCTTTTGAATATGAAGGAGAGACTGTCAAGCTGAAAGCTGATCTAATCGGTGCTACATTGACTGTTAAAGCTGGCGAAACAGCAATCACAGTTTCTGAAGAAGGCGTATTCGAATTACCAGTTCCAGCTTACAACGAGGTTTCCGAAATTGCCCTCACTCTCGTTCCTGAGGAAGGTGCTTTATATGGCAAGACTGAGTACAAGCTCCGCATGTTCCACCTTGGTGACGTTCTGCTCACAGGACTTACCCTCGACGGACTTGTAGTTGATGAAGCCACTGTTGCTGCTATCCAGGAAAATAAGACTGGCGAGAACATCGACGGCTATATCTTCACTTCACTTCCGAAAGTAGTGGCCACATTCATCGATGGAAATGTTGTAGAGGCTACCGGCAAATTGGCCGATGACCAAGCAACTGCTACCTATACATTCCAAGGCAAGATTGGTGACAAGACTGCCGACTACAGTTTCACACTCGAAGGCTTCCATATTTATAAGGCATCTGTGAATGACAAGACAGATGTTCTGAAATATAAGGCAGAATTCAATGAAAAGAAAGATGGTAATTGGTATGATGGTCGTTATACCATCACAAGCAACAGCGGTTGGGAAGGTACCCAGTTCAAGATGAAGGGTTCTTCTACAACTCTTACTGCTCCTGCCAACATGATCATCAAGCAGATTATTCTGGCCAACTTAGGTGAGAATTCTAAACCTCCACGTAGAAGTAAGATTACTGCAGTGAAAAGCGGAGCTGCTGACATCTATCTGCCATCTGCAAGCGAATTTGAAAATAAGGATGATGCATTCAACTTGATTATTAACGTTGAGAACCACGTCGCTGGCACTCCGTTTGAAATCGAGTACGAAGGAGCAGGCGAGGTTGTAGCTTGGTTCGAATTCATCTATGAGTCTGTTACGGTTGAGCTTGACAACGAAGCTGCCGTTACGAATGGTGAGACTACTGCTCTTAAGGCTAAGCTTTCTCAGGAAGGTCCTCAGGTAGTTTGGTCTTCAGACAATGAGGCTGTGGCTACTGTTGATGAAGACGGTGTTGTGACTGGCGTTTCTATTGGTAAGGCTAACATCACTGCTACTCTTGGTGACGTTGTCGCTACTTGCGCGGTGAAGTGCTATCCTCAGGCTGGCGATGCTGACTTGGATGGTACTATCGCTCTCAACGACGCTGTGGTTATTGTCAACGAAATCTTGGAGAACAACTCAGTTCCTGAAGGTTGGAACGAGGATGACTGGAAAGAGTTCTTCCCAGTTGGTGCTGATGCCAACAAGGATGGAGGCATCACAATCTCCGATGCTTCAGAGGCAGTTGAAAAATTCATAACTCTGAAGAATGATGCATCCGCTCAGGCTCGCGTAGCGGCTGGTATGGACGAGGAGGCAGGTGATGCGCTCGTGATTGGTGGAGTCAGCAGAGGTGTCGACGGCGGCTCTTCAGTGGCTGTTGCCCTTGGCAACACTCAGGAGTATGTAGCTCTTCAGGCCGACATCTACATGCCGGAAGGCGTGCAGTTTGAGGTTAAGGCGGGCAGCCGTATCGCCGGCAGCCATATATTCCGCAGCCACAGGTTTGACGACAACCATGTGCGTATCGCCATCTACAACCTCGGCAACGAGGCGTTTGCCGAGAATGGCGATGCAATGTTTGAGATAGTAACTGACATGGCAGACGCAGCCGACATCGCGTTGGTGAATGTGATTGCATCTGACGCCGCTGCCAAGGCACATGTGCTTGGCATAAGCTACGACACTACTACGGGCGTAGCCGCCCTTGGCCTCGATGCTGACGCACCGGTTAAGGTCTACGACCTCAACGGCCGCCAGGTATCCGACAAGGCCGAAGGCCTTGAGAAGGGCATCTACATCGTCCGCCAAGGCGACGTAGCCAAGAAGGTCTATATCCGATAAGACACCCCCACCCTACTGACCAAAGGACGCACTCCCCCGAGTGCGTCCTTTTTTGTATGGACGCACGGGCCGTGCGTGCGGGTGAAAATTGATTTTGCTGAGGCGGAAATTTGGAAAGATGGGGGAAAAGTGTTATCTTTGTGGGCAAAACGGAGAATCATATGGAAGAGAAGAAGGTGAAATATGCAATCGGCGACCAGGATTTCAAGTCGCTCAGAGAGGGTGGTTTCCTGTACGTGGATAAGACACGCTATATACAGACCATCCTGGAAGGCAGCAAATATTATTTCCTGGCGCGTCCCCGACGCTTCGGGAAGAGCCTATTTCTATCTACCATGAGGTATTTCTTCGAAGGACATCGGGAACTCTTCAAAGGACTTTACATTGACTCCATCGACTGGGACTGGAGTCCTTATCCCGTGCTTCACCTCGACCTGAATTCGGATAAATATGAGGAGCAGGGTAGGCTGGATGATGTGCTGGACACACTTTTCTCTCGGTGGGAAACTATATACGAGGTCTCGGAGATAGCAGAAGCTTATTCGCAGAGATTCAAGAACATCATCAGGCGAGCTCATGAGAAAACGGGTCGACAAGTAGTGATACTTGTAGATGAGTATGACAAGCCGCTTGTAGGGAATCTCCACAAGGATGAAAACTTTGAGCATTACCGTTCGAAGCTCGCCAGTATATACTCCAACTTCAAGAGCTCCGCTGAGCATATCAAGTTGGTCTTACTGACGGGAATCAGCCGCTTCAGCAAGTTGAGCGTCTTCTCCGACCTCAACAACCTCAAAGACGTGACATTCGCCGATGATTTCGCGGATGTCTGTGGCATTACTGAGCACGAACTTTTAGATTACTTCCAACAAGGCATCGGGCAATTGGCAACAAAGCGAAATGTCGGGCACGAGCGGATAGTGGAGCTGCTGAAACAGAATTACGATGGGTATCGTTTTTCTCCCGAAGGGAGCGATATCTATAATCCATGGTCTGTGCTTAATGCAATGGACGAATGTCGTATCGGAAACTACTGGAACTCAACTGGAGGAGCATCGGTGGTAGCGGAGGCTTTACAGGATGCCGATATAGACATAGAAGAGACTCTCAACGCTGACTGGAATATCGATGAGCTTGCAGGGCTTGACCTGCTCAATGCTGATCCGACCGCTCTTTTATTTCAGGCGGGATATCTTACAATTGCTGATTATGATATAGACAGCAATTCCGTCCGATTGAAGGTGCCGAACGAAGAAGTCAAGAAAGGACTTTTCAAAAATCTTCTGGAAGTCTACCTCAAGCCAAAGAGAGGTACTGTAAAAAGCGTCATCGATGGTATAACCAAAAGTATTAAAAGGGGCGACCCAGAAGAGTTGTTGAAGAGACTGCGGGCTTATTTCGCCGGAATACCATATGACTTGAAGATGGACGATGAGAACAACTTCCACAATGCCTTCTACATCCTGATGACGCTGATTGGCATAGACACCAAGGCAGAGGCACATACCTCCGACGGAAGAATCGATTTGCTCATAGAGACTCCTGAATTCGTATACGTCATCGAGCTTAAGTATGATTCTACAGCAGAGGAGGCATTGAAGCAGATTGAGGATAAGAAGTATGACCTCCAGTTTGACGCTGACGGGCGCAAGGTTTTCAAGATTGGAGTAAGTTTCTCGTCGGAGACTCGGCGGATTGAGGATTGGAAGATTGAGTAAGATTTGTTAAGAGTCAAGAACCAAGAGTGAAGAACCAAGTGGCTACGCAGTCGCATGGGCATGGCCATAGTTACCGTCAGTCGCGCGCACGACGCATCCGGAGGCTGCTCACTACTCTGGCTGACGCGCGTCAAATACTGCGTAGCCGTGGAATGGAGGCGTCCTCGCCTCCGCAGTGCCGACATCCCCTAACTATGGCCATGCACATCGATGAAAGTTAGCTTATGCCGGCTCGAGGCGGTTGCAAACCGCCTTCCCATTCACTATGCAAATCGTTAAGACGGCATGCGGACGTACGAACCGTGCGTCCGTACCAGCGAGTCGGGAGATGGATTTGGGGAGGGATGGAAAAATTTTTAAAATAAAATTGCTAAAAATTATTATAATTCAATAAATTTTTGTATATTTGCCAAATATTTGGAAAAATTAACCTGAATCATAAACTTACCATGGGAAATCTCATGTTTCCCTCAACACTAACCAGCACCATGAAGGCAGCTGACAGACGATATCCCTCCCCCACTCCGCCTCCCCCCAGAGGTGGTGATTTGTCGTATT
>CAZIAX010000094.1:0-8800 GCA_964537745.1 uncultured Sangeribacter sp. | reverse complement strand
ATATTTCCGCCACCTTGACAGGGTGATGCAAGACAACGACACATTTGACACTGCCATCTCGGAAGGTCACGCCAAAGGTCTTGAGGAAGGGCTTGCCAAAGGTCTTAAGGAAGGACTTGCCAAGGGACTTGAGGAAGGACATGCCAAAGGGATTGAAGAAGGCAAAGTCGAAGAAAAGAGGGAGATTGCCAAGAAGATGCTTGAAGAAGGACTCAGCATATCCATGATATCGACTATTACGGGGCTTTCCAAGTCTGAATTAGTGTATCTTTCAAATCATTTATAGCCCGACACAATAAAAAGTCATCAGCCTCTTAGCAGGCTGTTTTCTCCCCCTCCAGCATCCTTGCAGCCCGTTAACAGCCCATGGAACGCCGGCTTCCCAGCCGGCCCAATACTGCGCAGCCGTGGAATGGAGGCGTCCTCGCCTCCGCTCAACCCTCTACCCCTAACTATGGCCATGCACATGAGTGAGATTGCAGATTGCATAGTCAATGGGAGGAGCGACTTGCGTAAGCTTGGGCGTAGCCAATTTCAAACGCCTCGAGCCGACATTCGGTAACTATCGCCCTGCACATTTCCCCATCACAGTCTGTCCCCAGCTGAGCCGCATTCATCCACATGTATGTGCTGATCTTTCAGCACAAAAGCAAAGCATAAACTCCGCCAGCCTGTTGGTCTATCAATTCGTAATCCAGCGCCACTATTGGCTGATGCTGTAAATGTCCGGGTATTTCCTTATTTGCCTTAACTAAAAATTTTATGTATTTTAAAAAAGAAGCGCTTCCTTTCGAAAGCGCTTCCTCGTATTATTGTCTTACTAATTTGATGGCGCATGCATCACGATAATTCGTATTGTCGCCATTATCAAATGAATTGAAGTCATAGTTGAAATAGTTGATATCCCAACTCATAGTTGGTCCTGGATTTACATCTCCTAAAAAGCCGTCAGCTACTCTATTATTGAGCCAAAGTACCATTCCAGGGGATATTTTGAGGTTGTAAGGTATAGGCCTAAACGTGTTGTTAGAGGTAGAAGATGAACCTGTCAGCTGACTCCAAACATCCGAATACATAAGAGTTCCATTTGCCTCAACATTAGATGGATTGTTATAATAGACATCCTTGCGTCTTCCATATCCGTCTTTACCAAGTGGAAAGACAACTTGATAGCCATATGTAGCATCATATGCAATAACACACCTTACACCTTTATTAGGGTCTTGATCTGTACTGCAAAATCCAGTGGCTGTAGTGAAAGAAGTAGCTGTCTCCGTGGCTCCATCTCCATAAATGATACCCAATGCAAATTCGCAACTTGATTTTAGGGCATTATAATCAGCTAACTCAGGCACTTTATAATTCTGTCCGTTGATTCTAAAAGTTCCCATAGCTGCAGGATTGGTATTTGAACCTTCACATCCCAAATTGGCCCACGTTTTGCTCCCTCCGCCAGTTAAGTTAAAGGTCCTTGTTGTTCCTGGATTTTGGAATGCTCTAAAATAATTGCGGGTGTTATTGGTCTCTAAAATTCCTTCAGTAATCCTTCCTCTTCTGAATAATGAACCCAATATCATTGGATTAGGAGTCTCAACTGCATTGTATGTGTTGGTTGTTCCAGCAGCTGTAGCGGAATATAGTGTATAGTTACTCCAGTATTTACCGCCAAGAAGCTGTGGTTGCTCATATCCTTGTCTTACGAAAATCTTGTGAGTGCAGTTATTACTATGATATAGAACGTTAACTATGGCACAACCATCTCCGTTAATATCTATGTTAAAGTCAACCTCAGTTCCAGTACGGCCAAAAATTTTGCCCCCTTTTTCTTCTCCAACTGTTGTCCCAGATTTTGAAAGAGTCACATTGGATCCTACCTCGACTTCGGCAGTCCATTCACCGTCTGATCTTATTGGTAAATAATTGGCTTGCTGGTTGCTATTGTTGCTTGTCATTAAAACTACATGGAAATTGCTGGCTGCACTGCCTCCCTTTCTCCATATAGCTTTGGGATTAACTACACGTGGCTCCTGAAGTACCGTAACATATTCTGTGCGCGTTTCATCAGGTACTCCTTCGCCCATATCGAAAGTAGCTGTAACTTTCAAGGTTGCTTTCCGGTTGAAATACTCATAAGGATTATTCCCAGAAAATCCAGATCCTTCTATCATGGTCTTGGCTCTGGTCCACATGGGTACCATTACTATTTTGTTATTCTTTCCGGTGCCATCCTCTACATTATCAACTGTCCAAGAATTCAAAGGGCAATCACTTGGATGACTTCCAACTTTTAAGTCATCTCCTGTAAATAATGAATATCCTTGAGACCCTTGACCATATTTTGTATTATAGAAATCCCGGAGAGCATTTTGTCCATTTGCCCTGTCTTTAAAACTCCAATAATTTGCTGGTTTATTTCCCGAGGCAGGAGTTTTCTCTGGAACTGTCGTGGGAAGTTCTTTTGCACTGTTTGCCTTTGGCATATTAAGAGCAAGGAACCCTAACCAGGGATATTTATCATTTACTTTGACATCTATCCCTGGAACAGTAATAAGATTGCTATAATAGCTGTCATAGGCTGCTTTGTTCCAATAAAATTGATATTCAGCAGGGGTTGAGGTAACTGGATTAGCCGGAGTGGCAAGAGTATTAGGGTCGCATGGAGCCCAATTATTCTCAATGATATCAACTCGAAGACTTTTGCAGTTACTTGACACTTTTACAGGAAGAGAAGACTTTTGCTGATAGAGATACGACACGCGATATACTGGTGGTACTTCCAAATTAGGGTCTGGGGTTTCATAATCAATGTGCCAGTCTGGCTGATTAGCCCACCCTTTGAATCCAAGTGTTAATTTGTAATGATAGTTTCTCTCTACATTATAGTCATAGAGAATATCCTTACCAAGCATAAATCTATACTTGATTGGACCTTGAGATGGATTTTCAGGATTTACGCTGATATAGTATGCCTCGACTTCAACATAAGTACCATATGATACTCTGTCTTTATAATCGTTTCCATCTTTTTCGTCTCGAATATTGTCACCTACTTGGTCATTTCCAGTACCTTGTTGACGCTTGTCATAGTCAGGATTGTCTTTATAGTTTCCCTGCATATTTTCATAGAAAAACAATGCGTCAGAGGTAGAAGTATGAGATCCTTTGATGATAGGGGTCCCAGTTGGAGTGACAAGACCATTATACAATTCTATACCTGTCTGGCTTTTGTCATAAATATTTGCTGATGGTGTGCCAGGGTATGTTATACGTGTATTTGCTACACTTGGAGTATAACTTACTCCTGGCTGATTTGCATTTCCGGTCCTTCTATTAAGCACCTGGTTTGCCTCTTTGATGTCATTATTTTCTTGTCCCAAATAGCATTTTGCTGCAATATCATGGACGGTCACATTTTTAATATATATCCACACACCTTCGTTGAGACCAGAAGCATCATAAGCTACTGTGACTTTTGAGGCGAGTCGACGCAACCATGCGCTTATGCGCATATTAGGTTGATTGACGATTACCGTTTCAGGTCCAAACCCTTTTGATGTGGCCGGAACTGTTGCGTCAGCTCCAAGTACCATGAAATAGCCAAACATCTGATCATTATCCGTTGTAGTCTCTTTATTCCAACTAACTTGGTATGACTTCAATCCCTCCTCTGTTTTGGCTATGCCTTCCGGGTCGCTTAAGGCTGTGGCATACTCTCCTCTTATATTGGCAGCAGCATATATATGATATTTTCCATAAGGCAAAGAAAATCCAGACTTAAGGCTTGCTTTATCGGTTTTTGCTGAATCCTTCAAATTGCCATTACCGTCTGTATCATCAACTCCTTCGCTATCTGAAGGAATTGCGGCATTCTTGTCAATATTTAAATCAGAAGTATTATATACGTATGGTTTATTAAATAATTTGCCATCCGTAGTATAAACAAATATATAAAGATTGTCTATTCCATTCAGCGCATTTCCCGGGGTTCTGGTTTCTAACGCTGGAGTGAAATTTTTGAATATGAATTCTGCTGATACCACAGCTTCGCCTTCCCCTATGTAGCCATTATCTATAAGATATTGATCGTCTGCACAGGATGTTATGAAAAAAAATGATATGACTGTGGTTAATAACCTATATATTATTTTCTTATTCATTTCTACCTATCGAGTATATATATTTTTTATTCTGGATAGTATATGTCTCCAAAACCAGGATTTAAGGTTACCGTATTATATGGAGCCTCAATCGCCTCCACGGTAAGTGTCTCCCCACTAAAGGAGAACTGGACCTTGACGTTGGTGTTCCGGGCCAGCTTGGGGAGGTTGGGGAGGAGGACCGGGCCGTAGGTGCGCTCGAGACCGTTGCTCTCAGCGGTGAGTGTCACGTAAAAGGCCTCTGCCGAGCTCTCGAGGAAGTACTCCAGTGGAGCGTAGAGACTGCTGAGATTGGTGTTACTCTTCGTTCCCGGTATGCCGAAAGCAGACGGAGAGAAGGTGTAGTCATACGTCTTCGCATCCCCCGGAGTGGTGAAGGCTGTAATGGCCTTGCCATTAAGTTTCTCGGTAGAGGGTAAGTATTTGCCAGGAGTGTAAGTCGCACCGCCAGCGATGCCGACCGTTCCCTCGGTGACACCTTCAAGTCCATGAGGAATGAGCCATGCCATATCGGAGAAACAGCCTTTGCCATCCTTTCCGGTAAAGCTAATCGATGTTATCTTCAATCCATTGATGCCAAAATCAGCAGCCGACCCTTCAACATTTACATTAAAGGTATACTTTGACAAAGCTCGCGTAAGGAACAATGCGTTTTCCAATTTATACTCCAGATCATTGTTGACACCATGCAACGGGATATCTGCTTTGAACAATTCTGCCATTGGAATAAACCTATTTCCATCAGAAGAGGAATTATTGATGAAAGGTCCCCCATCTTTAGTCTTAAGCATTGCATTGTCAAGCACCGAAAGATTGACTTCCTTTTCTTCAGTCATATCTTCAAGATCAGCTACGAAATCTTCGCCTACCGATGCTTCGTTGGCAAAGAGATAGATGAGTTTCCTTTCACCTCCAGCTACTTTGTACCTATATTCTCGGTCATGTTTCCACCATTCAACATTCTCTGGAAGTGGATAACTAAACAAATCATTGTATTCTACAATATTTATACTATCTCCCGGCTGAGACTCTGCTGAAGTATCTGACAACCGCCGAATGATCAAGATACGAAGCGTGCGGACTCCTTCATAAGTGTCAGTCGGAGCTTCATAATCTATTTCATCTGCTCTTGTGTCCACAGGCGCAGAGATATTCCTAAGTCCATAAGCTGCACTCGATACGCCCGAATTCACGCTCACCTTCAGGACGAGGTTGACCATTCCAGCTTCTTCTTCCGGAAGTGGAGGCTCCCCGTCCATGTGGCATGCCGTCGGCAGCAGGCATGACGCTATGAGGGCTGCATATGTTATGATTGATTTCAATTTCATGATTAGAATTCAGCGTTATTGTATCTTACAATCCAGTCATTCACCACGATGGTTGCGCGCATCCATACGTCGTCGCCTGCGATGAGGAACGTTACGTTCCATCTGCTCTCTCTGTCGAGGAACTCTTGTGCCTGCATATCGGGATAGCGGTCACTCTTCATCATCAGAAGAAGGTTGATGAGAGGAATTTTCACCACTTCCTTGCCGTCTTTCTTGCGGGTGATGAGTAGGGTAGTGGGGTTCCCTTTCACCAGTCGGGATGTCGATATCTCCGCATAGGCGAAGGTCGCTTCGGCTCCGGTCGGAAGAACGCCGGCACCGAGATTCCCTTTGCTCCATGGCCAGTAAGTGGTTTCCTGGGTCGGAATGATGTCGTTTTTATAATCGAGGAGTGTGTTGTCTGTGATGAGGCGGAATTCAAAATCATCCTCATTGATAGGAGTGTTGTTGAGGTTGGCAAGAAGCACACGGATGTCGTTGGTGTCCTTCATCATATAGATGGTCGCCTCAGTGTAGTCCGTACCATTTCCAGCCTGCGGTACATCTATCTCGAGGTCTCCCCAATAGAGATGGTGGAGAGCCTTTCCATCAGGATAAGTCAGCAGTGATCCGTCGAGCTGCACCTTAAGGTCAGTGAGAGCTGTCTGTGCAGGAGCTGTGACGAAGTCAAACGATGCATTGTCGCACGCCATGCCGCCGTAAGCCTCGAAATGGTATTTTCCAGCGGCCAGGTCGATTGTCATGCGCCAATTCTCATCGGCGGTCTCCGGGCGGAATGCTGTGCGGGTCCCTACATATTTCCCGTCCTTGTCATAGATAAGGACGGTAAGGCAGTCTACCTGCGATGGGAACGCGTTGGCAAACTCCATGTTGTAGTCATATACGAAACGCAGTCGCACTCCCTGCGGACAGGGTTGCAGATCCTCATGCAGGCGGTCGCAGGAGGTGATGTTGAGCGTGGCGGCTATCAGAATAGCCAAGGCCATTATTTTCTTCAGTGATTTGGAAAAAGATACGGGATTCATGTCTTTTTGTTGTTTTATGGTGGCTATGGAGGGGTTCAGTCCTCCATAGCCTGTATGATTTCTGCTAATCGCAGAGCTTGTTAGAATTCAATGTTATTGAAGCGAACTACCCAAGGCTTCACTGTCACGCTGACAGAGAGGTAGATGTCACCCTTCTCGTCCGGAGTGTCAGGAGTAGGTTCGTCCGGGTCGTTGCTTGGAACTCGTGGGTGACCAAGAGTCTTCAGACGTGTTACTGCGAGCTTGTAGACATTGTTGCGGACAGTAGCGAACTCCATAGGAGCCATCATACCTTCGATGGCGTTGTCGTTGTGGCGGTTCCAGTAGTAATAGTAGCAATAGTAGCCCCAGCCTTCTTTCTGATCTTGAGAAGTCTGATAGATGGTGAATTTTGCGTCATTAACTACAGCCTGCTTAAATGCTGCGTTTGCTGAAGTTCCTGTTCCGGGTTTTCCAGCTGCAACCCACTTCTGCCATGCTACGTTTGCACAAGATTCATCAACTTGGCCGTCATTGAAGTCCTTATCAGAAAGCGTAATAGTTTTGCCGTTTATTGTAAGAGTGCCCGGGCATCCCTTGCCGAATACTGCCTGATAGAGTGTCGATGCATAGTCGAGCTTCTGCTTGTCATGGTCTTCACCAGTAAGAGTCTCATTGTAACCAGCAGCTGCAAGGGCAGCTACCTGTACATGCTCCCATGTGCAGTAGAGCTTGCCAGAGAATGCATAGAGAATGGGGTCTGTATTGGGATTGCGACCAGTTCCGTCGGTATTGTTAAGAGCGTCATAAAGAGCTTTATCCCATTTGTCTCCACTGTTGATAAGTTCTTCTCCACCTTTGAGTTTCACTTTGAATACAACACCTGTTGACAAGCCATTCACCTGTTTGTCATCACCTGGAAGAGTATTTTCAGTGACGTATCTCCAAACCTTATAAGATTCAGTTGCGTCATCGAGGCCGTTCATGATATCGCTTACGTAAGAGGTGTACCATCCCTTACCGCCTTCAGCAACGCGGCCAGTGGTTGGATCGAAGAAGGGATAATAGTAATACTTCCCAATGTTGGTGATATCTGAATTTTTAAAACTATTCTTGAAGGTAGACTCTGGAGATACTACAAAATTGCCACCGGCAGGAGCGTCAGAAGGCTGCGATGTGAACCAAGGTCTTTCTGCACCAAGAAGAGTTGCGTTTGTGCTGAATCCGTTGCTGGAAACGCGCCCAAGATAGTATTCCTTATTGAAAAGGTTGACGAGGCTGAGGTTTATAATGGTGCCTTTTACAAGAACTTTATCTTTGCCAGCATCATCCGTGCCATTGGTCATGATAGCGTATGTGAAAGGTTCATTTTTGATACCGTTGCCGTTAGGAGCATTGTCAGCATCCCACTGCGAACCGTCGGCAAAGTCGAATCGGGCTGCCATACGATGAACCTCGATAGCACCACCGGGGTATCTTTCGTTGCCAAGGTTATCAACTTCAGCATCGGTGCCTTCATTGTTCATACCTGAGAGGTCGAAGGGATTGCTTTCAGTTGTATAGTAGTTCCACTCTGTAAGGCTGCTTGGGAAGAAACGGGGAGCCATCGATACATTGGTCATGGCAAAACCTGTTTCTGTGCCGGCAGTCCAGAGAGTTGCATCAGTAGCTGATGCAAGTTTATACACTTCATTAACCCAATTGTTTACCGGTGTTTCAGAATCCTTGATTTCCTCGAAATAATTCAAAGTTGCATTTGAATAATTGCAGAAGAGGAAAATCTTGACTCTTGGATTCTCAGGAGCGGTAAGAGATGGATTCACAGGAAGATTGGAGTAGAAATCTGCGAGGTCAGTCTTCTGGAATTTTGCGTGTGCCTGGTAGATGGTGTTGTTGTTTGAGCTGGCAATCCCTGCTTTCTGGATTGTTGCAAATGTGATAAATGTGTTGTCTTCACTTGCATCAGTACTTGACTTGGCAAGCACAAGAAGTACACGGTTGATGGTGTTCTCAGCATCCGTACCTACTTCAACACCAGTGTTGCTGGCATTGTCGCCAGAGGTGAAGCTACGGGTGCCTTTCTGGGTGTTGGGAGCGAAGTTTACTGTCATGTAGACTCCGTCGTTCTCATTCACCTCGATTACTTTCCCATTGTCGGGGAAATCGTTCTGGGAGCAAGCAGCAAGCATCGGAAGAGCCGCAAGCGTCCAAATGAAATGTTTGACTTTAAGCATACTTGTTTTTATTAAATTGTTGTTTTTTGATTTTGTCGTAGGGATCAGAGGATCTTGACGTTGCCGTTGGCGTCGAG
>CAZIAX010000093.1:0-9017 GCA_964537745.1 uncultured Sangeribacter sp. | reverse complement strand
TCATCACCGACGTCCCCACCGTCTCCGAGGCCCTCTCCATCCTCCAGACCATCCGTACCCTCCCCCCATTGTAATGGAAAGGTGTTTCCCCGACTGCGTATCTCAGTTCAACTTGTGCTTGAGAACAAATTTTAACGCCGCGGGATTTGTGAAAGCCAATAAAAAAGTGTATCTTTGTAGGAAATTAGCGACGTATGGAAGAGGTGAAAGTAAAATATCCAATCGGAGATCAAGATTTCAAGTCGATAAGAGAGGGTGGTTTCCTCTACGTCGACAAGACGCACTATATCCAAAAGATACTTGAGGGCAGTAAGTATTACTTCCTTGCGCGTCCACGACGTTTCGGCAAGAGCCTTTTCCTTTCCACGCTTCGCTATTTTTTTGAGGGGAAACGAGAGCTCTTTAAGGGTCTCCATATTGATTCCTCCGACTGGGCATGGGAACCCCATCCTGTGCTCCGCCTTGACCTAAATACCGACAAATATGCCGAACCAGGTATATTGGATGTCGTACTTGACAATCTATTTCAGGAGTGGGAAGCAAGATACGATGTCAAGGGAAAAATAGATAATCTCTCAACACGCCTCCGCAATATCATCAAGGCAGCCCATGAGAAGACCGGTCGAAAGGTGGTGATTCTTGTCGACGAATACGACAAGCCTCTTACGGGAAACCTCCACAAATCAGAAAATTTCGAACACTACCGGTCGAAGCTTGCATCAATATACTCCAACTTCAAAAGCTCGGCAGAACATATACGTCTCGTGTTTCTGACGGGTATCAGCCGGTTTAGCAAACTCAGCGTATTTTCCGACCTCAACAACCTTAACGACATTACATTCAACAATGAATTTGCCGATATCTGCGGCATAACGGAAAAGGAACTTCTCGACAATTTCGAGTTCGGAATAAGCCAGCTTGCAGCCAAAAGAGAATGCTCCTACGAAGATGCATGTGGCCTCCTTAAGAAGAACTATGACGGATACCGTTTCTCTCCCGAGGGGAGCGAAATATATAACCCCTGGTCGGTGCTACGCGCTATGAATGAGCTGCGCATAGGTGCCTTCTGGACCGGTACCGGTGCCCCAACCATAGTGGCTGAGGCTCTTAGAGACGCAGACGTCGATGTGGAAAGGATCCTCAATGCCAGATGGAAGGTGGATGACCTGGCAGGTCTCGACCTTCTTAACGCCGACCCCACGGCACTGCTGTATCAGACCGGATACCTGACAATCACCAGCTATGACATCCGCACAGATTCCGTGAGACTGAAGGTCCCCAACGAGGAGGTGACGAAAGGGCTCTTCAACGACCTGCTGAAGTATTATGTAAAGGTGAAGCGAGGCTTCACTGAAAGGATAGTGTCAGATCTAATATACGCCATCTTCGACGGAGAGCCGGAGGAAATGATGAGGAACCTCGATGCGTACTTCGCCGGTATCCCCTATGATCTGAAGATGGACAACGAGAATAACTTCCACAATGCCTTCTATATCCTCATGACGCTCATCGGAATAGACACCAAGGCAGAGGTACACACCTCCGATGGACGTATTGATTTGCTGATAGAAACTCCAAAGTATATCTACATCATCGAGTTGAAATACGACTCTTCTCCAGAGCAAGCACTCCAGCAGATAGAAGAAAAACAATACTCAAGAAAATTCTCAACAGATTCACGCAAAATCTTCAAGATTGGAGTAAGTTTCTCATCTGAGAAGCGCCGCATCGAAGCCTGGAAAATCGAATAAATTTACACGGTGATTACCGTGGTGCGAAGCGGAGCCGTGAATAGAGGATGGGCTGCGTCCCGTCGGCGCTTTCAAGGTATAGGCGGTAGAGCTTGCGGTCCGAGTCCATCATCTGCTTCATGACGCGCACCTCCATGCCGTAGGATGCCTCATGAAGGAAGGAGAGCTCCAGACGGTTGACTATGTTGTCGTCATATGCCTGCATCGAGAATTGATTGAGCAGAAGCACAATATAGCGCACGGTATTCACGTGGCGGTAGAAATCGATGTCGCAGTATTTGAAGCGATAGATTGGCTCATGCCCGTCAGCCTCCATCTTGATGTGCTTCTCCTGCGTCGGAATAGGACACTCGATATTGGAAATCCATTCCGGTTTGAAATTGAGACCTGAAAGCCCCGCATTGCTGCGGTCGGAAGTATTCAGCACCATCCATATCGAACGCGCATATCCCAACACATTCCCCTCAGCATCGGAGATGGAGAAAGCACGGCGGGAGAAATGACGGTTCCAATCCTCGACCCATGTAGTTATGGTATAATCCGTATTCTCGCGAGGGTAGCGGTTCATCTCTATGGTGAGGCGGGAGAGTACCCAACCCATATCCGGATTAGGCATGTTTGGGTTGCCTACTCCAAGAATATTGGCATGCTCCGTAGCCACATCGATGAGTTTCTG
Source organism: uncultured Sangeribacter sp. (assembly GCA_964537745.1). Lineage (GTDB taxonomy): Bacteria > Bacteroidota > Bacteroidia > Bacteroidales > Muribaculaceae > Lepagella. Next base: position 6,590 of record CAZIAX010000093.1, on the reverse strand, counting down.
CACAAGTTGAGGTATCGACATCTCCTGCTGGGCATTGCACTCAGCAGCCGACAGATAATATGTCCGCTTAAGAACGCTTTCTTTTTCGTTAGTCTCCATAATCTTTTACTTTCTGCAAAATTAATCAAAATTTCCCAAACCATAAAATCACTTAAGCCTCTGAGAGGCGTTTTGTGGAAAATTATTATGGCTATGATGCAAGATTTACCCATATCCCGTGTTATTATGTCAAACGCCATAAAATTAACCCATAAAAACACCCATATGAAAAGATTTTTCGCTGCTTTCGCCGGAGGCTTCCTTAGCCTGATGATAGTATCCTGCACAGGAGAAAAAGTGGACTATTCCGAACCACCGGTACTCCCTCCAGCAGTAATTCCCCCCGAAGTGACAGAACTGCCCACAGATCTCCCAGATGTAACCACCCCCGATGAGGCAACGGCTCCACTCAGCGCAATCCCTTCCGAGACCATAGCCAAATTAAATGAATTCTCATTGAAATTCTATCTCGCCAATTCTGAGGGAGGCAATAAAAACGTATGCGTCTCTCCATTCAGCGTAGGGGCAGTGCTCGGAATGATTGCCAACGGTGACGACGGAGCAGCGCGCGACGGAATTCTTAAGGTATTGGGTCTTGAGGAAGGTCAAGCTGGACTTGACGCCCTTAATGCCTATTACCAGACATTGCTTTCCAACCTTCCCAACATTGAGGAAGGCATTACCTGCAATCTGACCAACACTCTTTGGTGCGCAATGTTCGGCATCAGGAAGTCGTTTATGGATGTGATTTCTGACTACTACTATGCCTATGGCATCGGCATAAGCCCGAGTGGAGAAAGCGGAAGAAAGGCCATCAACGAGTTCGTAGGCAAAAACACCAACGGTTTGATTAATGAGTTCCTGAAAGAACCCCTGACGGAAGAGCTTGCTTTTCTAAACACCCTATATTTCAAAGCAGGATGGACCTTTGGTTTTATAGAGGATTATAAAGATAGAAGGACATTTGTTGACATTGATGGCAATGAGCAGGAGGTTGACTTCATGTTGCGTGACAATTGGACTCGCTATGCCGTTACGGAGGATGGCACAGAGGCAATAAGAATGGATTACGGAGAAAATGAGCAATTCTCGATGACTTGTATACTTCCTTCATCAAAAATCAACCATATGGCGCTTGATGAGGTGTTGACTGTGGAAAATTTCAACAATCTTAATAAAAACATGCAGTATGAGAGTATAGACGTGTTTTTCCCAGAATTCGAGATTGAGAACAACAATCCTAACACTCTATACATCCTGACCTCTATGGGACTTAATGAAACTGCTCCTTTCGGTTTAATCACAGATAATGGAGGATTCTCCCTTACGTCATTTATTCATGCCACCAAAATCAAGGTGGATCAAAACGGTACTGAAGGAGCAGCTGTAAGTCTTGGAGCTTTGTCCTCTGGCTTCCATCCCGCACCAGTAATTGTATTCGACCGTCCCTTCATTTTCTACATCCAGGAGAATACGACTGGCGCAATCCTTTTCATTGGCTCCGTAAAAACCTTCTCATGAGCCACTGATGATTGTCAACAGCGATAAAGAACGGGATTTAGCCTACCTTATCAAGGATGATAGGAATAAGGCTGCGAAAGAAATCTATAGCGTATATGCCGGCTATGTGGTCGGCATATGCGCTCGTTACTTATCGTCTGACGACGACATCAAGGACGTGGCTCAGGATAGTTTCGTGAAAATCTTTATTTCGGTCGGTTCCTTCAAATACTCCGGTGCCGGTAGCTTGACGGCATGGATAGGAAGGGTGACGGTAAACTGTGCGCTCAATTACCTCCGAGACAACAACCGGTTGCATTTCGCCTCCATGCAGTTCGAGATCCCCGACGTTGCGGAAGACCCTCCGGATCCTGCCTCCCTCTCAGCTGATGAATTGGCAACCCTTATTCGGGCACTTCCGGATGGATACAGGACAGTTTTCAATCTGTATGCCATAGAAGGGAGGAAGCACAAGGAAATCGCCAAGATGCTTGGCATCAAGGAAAACAGTTCAGCTTCCCAATATCAGAGGGCTAAAACTCTTTTAGCCATGAAAATAAAGGAGTATCTTAACACAAAATTATCCTGAATGGTATGGATGACAAATGGATTGACAGCATAAAAGACAAGATGGTGGAATACGACGTCGTTCCACCCACTGGCCTATTGGAATCTATCCAGAAAGAGGTCCGTGCCAAGAGAGTAAGAAAGAGACTCCTCTTCTTCTCCATCATAGCCGCCTCGATAGCCCTGCTGGTGTGCATATCCATGATGCTTATCCCGGAAGTGAAAAATGAGACACTCCCGGAAGTCGCTGAGTCAACGGTAAAGGAAAAGGAGAAAAAGGATAAAGAGCCAAGCAAAGTTATAGCAGAAAATACGGCCCATACTGTTGCTCACCGCTCAATAACTCAATTAAGAGTCGAAGGAAGAATTACTTCGGCGGCATCCGATAGTGATTCAGACGTTAGCGAAGCCAAAGATATTGTTGAAACAAACGGCAATGTAGACAAGTCGAAGAAGAAGATTAAGGAGAAGATTGAGGGCTCGTGTGATTCATTTGCAGAGAATGTGGATAGGGTAGAGCCAATCGTTTTACCGACGCAAAAGCAGTCTCCGTTATCAGTCGGTGTGGCGGCTTCAGCCAATGGATTAGGGGGTATGTTTGAAGATGCGGATTTAGATGGTCGCCCTAACTACGCGTCAATGCCGTTCACACGCATGGGTGGAGGATCGATAACCCATTCTTCAAATAATGGGTATACTCCACCGACTTTTGTGGAGCTCTTCAATCATAGACTCCCTGTGAGGTTTTCGATTGATTTTTCATGGCCTATAGCCCATGGACTTGATGTTGGCACAGGTGTATGTTATTCTTATCTGAGGTCAGACATCAAATATGGATACTCCGATTCTCAACTGTTTAAAGCCACCCAAAACCTTCATTTCATTGGAATCCCGGTCAATCTAAGATATACACCTTGGAGTTTCCGAAACTTCAATGTCTATACTTCTGTGGGTTTTATGGCTGAGAAATGTATAGGGGGGCAAATAAAGGAGGAGTCTTCATCGGAGTCAAGGTACAGTTATAAAGGAGCCGACGACAGACCATTTCAGTTCTCTTTCAATGCTGCCGCCGGAATCCAATATGATATGACCAATAACTGCGCTGTCTTCATCGAGCCAGGATTCGGAGTATATTTAAAAAACGGTTCGAAACTCCGCACCATATACTCCGAACGTCCCCTGACATTCAATGTCAACGTTGGCCTCCGCTTCGCCCCCTGAAACGCAGTGCTAATTTCGGCTGTAAGATCAGCGCCTACCAAAACAACTGCGTAGCCCTCTGAAGACTGAAGACTGAGTTTCTTTAAAATATCTTCTTAAAGAATTGTTTGGTCTTTTGGAAGATGTTTTTTGATACTTTCACTGTGCCGTCTTTGGCCTTGCCATAGACCTCCACCGACTTGTCAGCAACTTTTTCAGCGGTCTGGACAGTTGCATCCTTTGTATCGCCATAGACCTCCACCGACTTGTCAGCTACTTTCTCGGCTGTATTGACAGTCCCTTCCTTAGCCTTTCCATAAACTTCTACAGACTTGTCAGCCACCTTATCGGCAGTCTCGACAGTGGCGTCTTTTGCATTGCCGTACACTTCCACCGACTTGTCGGCAACTTTTTCTGCAGTATCTACAGTTCCATCTTTAGCCTTTCCATAGACTTCTACCGACTTGTCAGCCACCTTCTCAGCAGTCTCGACAGTGCCGTCCTTGGCCTCGCCGTATACTTCGACTGACTTGTCTGCCACGACATGAGCTGCATCTACTACAGCCTTTTTGCCCTTTTCAAACAGACTCTCTTTCTTTGTCTCGTTATCTTTAGGAGTATCTCCTTTTTCTGCGGCCGATATCGGCGCACACATCATGACTGCTCCTACACCGGCAATCATGGTTGCGATAAGTTTCGTTTTCATAGTATAAATCAATTAAGTTTATAGTTAAAACACGTTTCTTCCCCATCATGTTCAATTCCATCCACTCCCCAATAAATAATTTAACCCAATTGTTATATAGGTAGATCCATCTCTCTTATAACCTTATAACCTTCAACTTTTGTTTGCGAAAGTTGATTAAGCAAATGAAGATAAGAATTAAAAATATGGTTTGCCGCCATTGCGTGGCAAAGGTAGCCGAGGTCACTTCCCACATCCCCGAGCTGAATCTGCTCGCAGTAGAGTTAGGTTCCATCACTGTAGAGGGGAATCCTTCTGACGCGGTAATCGACCGACTTGACAGTGAGTTGCGAAAAGAGGACTTCGAGGTGATTCATTCGCGAGAGGAGGCGATTGTAGCTGAAATCAAGGCAAAACTCGTGGAGCTTTCGCGTGATGGCGAAGGTGTGAGAGCGGATATTGCCGCAATACTTCAAGACTCCCTGCACATGTCTTTCCGCAACCTCTCAAGAATTTTCGCCTCCGTTGAGGGACGCACCATCGAAAACTATTTCACAGCCCTCCGCATAGAGCGTATCAAGGAGTTGCTCCTCGATGATCAATTGCCGTTGAGCGAGATAGCCTACGTGACGGGTTTCTCATCCGTCCCTCACCTGAGCACCCGCTTCAAGCAGGCCACCGGCATGACCCCGACCCAATTCCGAGAAATCGGAATCCGCACCCCCCTCCCCGAAGTATAATAGATTGGCAAGAATATATAACGCTTTCGAATTGGATTCATATTAACTTTGCATAAGAATTCTGGTTCTAAACCTCTTAAACCATCTAAACTTCCTAAACCTCTTAAACTTATCAAACAACTATGAATTTTTTCGACTCGCTTTTGTATATGCTCAATGAGATGTCGCCCTACATCTTGTTGGGATTCCTTATAGCCGGATTGCTGCATGCCTTCGTCTCGCGTGAGACGTTTGCCCGACATCTTTCCGGTCGCTCACTCGGCACTGTAGTCAAGGCTGCCCTCATAGGCGTGCCCTTGCCTCTCTGCTCTTGCGGAGTACTTCCTACTGCCATCGCAATGCGCAGAAACGGCGCTTCTCGTGCCGCCTCATCCGCCTTTCTCATCTCGACTCCTCAGACCGGTGTCGACTCAATAGCCGCGACATGGTCGCTCCTTGGTCCCGCATTCGCCGTAATGCGCCCCATAGCGGCCCTTGTGACCGCCATTTTCGGCGGAGTGGCAGTAGGCTCCACCGAGAATAAATCTGAGGAAACTGAGGCCTGTGCGGTGGCTTCTGATACTGAGGAAGAGCGCCCTACGACATTAGGCGGAAAAATCATCGCCTCTCTGCGCTATGGTTTTGTCGACCTGGTTGGCAGCATTGGTCTCTGGCTCACCATCGGACTCATCATCGCCGCATTGATTACTGTCTATGTTCCGGCAGACTTCTTCGCCATACTTGGCAACAAGCCCATCGTATCGATGATTATCGCTCTTATAGTAGCAGTCCCGATGTATGTATGCGCTACCGGCTCGATTCCAATTGCCTTGTCGCTTATACTGAAGGGCCTCTCCCCAGGCACGGCGTTCGTATTGCTGATGGCTGGACCGGCAGCTAATTTCGCCTCATTCACGTTGATTTCACGTGAGATGGGACGCAGGGCAGCTGCAGTCTATCTCGGTTCCATAATAGTGGGAGCGATGGCTATGGGGCTCGCCATCGACTATCTGATGCCGGCACATTGGTTTGCCATCGGACACGACTCGGCTATGCATGGGGCATGCCACCATGAGTTCAGCACATTCTCCACGATTTGCTCAGCCATCCTCGCTGGATTGCTTATCTATTCACTTATACGCAGATTTTATAATCCAAAAACAAACATACATACAGACATGACACAGGAATACATCATCACCGGGATGAACTGTCCCCATTGCCAGAACGCAGTAAAGAAAGCCATAGCCGCTGTGGCAGGCGTAGACACAGTGGAAGTTGACCTCCACGCAGGTCTCGCTACAGTCGACGGTGCCGTCGACCACACAGCCATAATCGACGCGGTCCACGCCGCCGGCTTCGAAGCCTCCCTGAAGTAACCGCGACATAGTGAATGGGAAGATGAAAAAAATGTTCCCCCTTTCCGTTGAAAGGGGGAACATTTTTTTCACAGTATTATTTTCGATTAAGGAGTATATATATATTGTAAATTAGATTAAGGACCTTGTGTCTTTCAGTATAGTATCAATTTCGATTAAGGAAGGATGTGTTTTTCAAGTGTGTGTCTTTCAAGTAAATCTTCTTTCAGTGTGTCTTCCAAGCATCAAATTTCGATTAAGGCAGTGTGTGTTTTTCAGGTATTTGCTTGTAGTATAGTCTATAGTGTGTCGTGTATATCTTGTGTGTATATGTGTCTTTTTCAGGGCATCCATGAGAATTCTAAATTCTCAATTCTAAATTCAACAAAGATTAGTAGGCGAAATCTGCAAGCTGCTCGCGGAGTCTCTTTCTTGCGAAGAAGATGCGGCTCTTCACTGTTCCTACGGGGAGGTCGAGCTCCTCGGCGATCTCGCTGTATTTGTAGCCTGCCACGTGCATGT
>CAZIAX010000092.1:0-9064 GCA_964537745.1 uncultured Sangeribacter sp. | reverse complement strand
AGTTCTGTCTCAGTCATTTTTGAAAGCGAGTTTTACGATATCGGCCGGTGAGCAGACGATGTGGTCAGCATAAGCCTTACGGAGTTCGGTGATGGGACGGAATCCCCAAGTCACTCCAACGGAGTCGATGCAAGCACGGCGTGCGGTCTCGATGTCGACAGCAGAGTCACCCACATGCATGGTCTCCGACTTAGGGGTAGGATGGCTCAGGAGCACTGCGAAGTCGATGCTGGGGTCTGGTTTTGTGGGGCGGTCTTCAGTCTGCCCCATGATGGCCACGAAGGGGATATCGGGGAAAAAGTGCTCAATAATCCTTTTTGCAGCCGACTCATATTTGTTGGTCGCCACCGCTATGGCGATATGATTGTCGGTGAGTTGCTGAAGCATTTCCGGAATGCCAGGATAGGGCTTTGTGAGGTCGGTGCAATGCTCGTCGTAATACTCGCGGAAAATAGTGAGGAGCTCGTCGATTTCCTCCGGTGATGCATCGGGCTGGGCACGTTCCATAAGTTTGCGGATACCATTGCCCACCATATAAGGGTAAGCAGCCAAGGGGTGCTTGTGGTAGCCCTTTTTCTCAAGTGCGTAGTTGCATGCGGTGCCGAGGTCGGCAATAGTATCGAGAAGAGTTCCGTCGAGGTCGAATATGATGAGTTTTTTCATTTTTCTGTTGGTGTTATCTTGTTGGCAATGGAGATAATTGAGCCGTGGGCTGTCTGGGTCTCAAGGGCTTCGCCCGGGGCGACGGCTTCAACTGAAGTGATGGCTTTGCCGTTGATTCTCGTGATGGAGTAACCTCGTCTCAGTGTCGCAACTGGGTTGAGCACCTCTGTCAGTCGCTCGAGAGTGTCGATGCGGGATTGTTCCTTCTCTAAGCGCATTTTTGTGCTCATTCTCAAGGTGGCGAATATTCCTTCAAGATGTATGCGCTCCTTGGAAGTCGCCTCGCGGGCGGCTGAAGGTATCAAAGCAGATAGACTCTGGAGCCTCAAGCGTGCATTTCTGATTTGAGACTCAGCCAAAGCCGGAATCATTGTCTCGATACTCTGCAGGCGTATTTGTTCCCCTTTAAGGCGTTCGGCAGCAAAGGAGGCGATGCGCGAGGAGAGGTCGCAGACGCGTTGCCATGCCGCTCCTGCGGTGTCGGAGAGCCATGCCGCCACGGCAGTAGGAGTCTTGCAGCGTATGCATGCTATCTCATCGAGCACGCAGCGGTCTCGTTCGTGGCCGATGCCTACGATGACGGGAATAGGGAAGGTGGCAACGCGTCGGGCAAGCTGTAGGTCGTCGAAGCCATTCATGTCGGTGGTAGCGCCTCCTCCCCGGATGATGACCACGCAGTCCCAGTCTACAAATGGTCGTGTCTGCTCCACGAGGTCGAGGGCAGCCAACACACTGCCCGCAGTTTTATCCCCCTGCATGATAGCCGGGAAAAGGAAAGTGTTGAACTCCACGCCTGCTGAGTTGTGCTGAAGCTGATTCATGAAGTCGCCATAGCCAGCGGCGGTGGCGGATGAGATGATGGCAATCTTGCGGGGAGGGTCGAAGAATGTCAGGCTTCGGTTTTGGCCAAGGATGCCCTCTCGCTGGAGAGTGGCCAGAATCTCGCGGCGGATACGCTCGAGGTCGCCCATCGTGAATGATGGTTCGATGTCACCGATGTTGAAAGAGAGTCCGTAGTTGGGGTGGTAGTTGGCACCGCCATAGAACATCACCTTCATTCCATTGGTCAATTCACGTCCGGTAGCGTATTGAAACTTGTTTTTGATGTGGAAATACCGGTTGGCCCAGATATTGGCGCGCATTCGGGCTACGGTGGTTCCGTTGGCATCTTTTTCGATGAGGGTCATATAGCAATGGCCACCTCTGACCGCCATGTCGCTGATCTCGCCGACGACCCATGAGCCTATGAGGATAGGCTCGCGGCTCATGGCCTGAGCCACGAAACGTGAGAATTCGGAGAGTGTGTAGGGCTTGGGTCCTTCTTGACGTGGGAATGATTCCATAGTGCAAATTTAATCAAAATCCGCGACATATGGATAAAAATTACCTTTCATTTCTAAGATTTATAATAATTATGAGTTTTAGAACATCTGAAATTCGGATTTTTTACCTAATTTTGCATTATGGTTCCAGTCATGAAGCGAACATATCGAAAATTGTTGCCGGTGTCAGTAGTGATGCTGGCCTTGGTGTGCTTTATATTGGCTGGATGCTCATCGAGCAAGCATGTACCGGACGGGAGCTACCTTCTCGACAAAGTCAATATAAGGGTTGACTCCACCGGAAAAAGCGAGCAGCTCGACCTGACGGAGATGCAGGCCTACTTGCGTCAGCTCCCCAACCACAGGATGCTCTGGAGCATCAAGTTTCGTCTTGGTTTCTATAACATGAGTGGTCAGGACTCCACCAATTGGTGGAACCGCTGGATGCGTAAGCTTGGTGAGCCCCCAGTGATATATGATCCGGAGCTTTCTGAAGCAAGCAGCAAGCAGTTGCTGCAGTATCTTGCCAGTAAGGGATATTTCAATGCAACGGTGGAGGTGGACTCAGTGAAAAATGACAAAAAGAAGAAAATTGAGCTTACCTACAACTTAGCTCCGGGGGAGCGCAAGATAATTTCCAAGATGGAGTATGAGTTTCCCGATTCCGCTGTAGAGGCAATCGTGATGGCAGACTCATCGAGATTTCTAACTTACCCAGGGCAACCGCTGTCGAGAGATATCCTTGAAAACCAGCGGACGCTTGTAGCGGACGCTCTGCGCAACAAAGGATACTTCAAGTTTGGAAAGGAGTCGATTACTTTCGTGGCCGACACTACGGAAGGGTCTTCGGAAGTGGAGCTTCTGATGAAAGTCAATCCTCCATCCGGGCCAGCACGGGAAAAGGAGGATATGTATTCCAAGTTTTTGATACGGCGCGTGACAGTGATAGCCGATGCCGATGCGATAGATGCGGAGAATCCTGCGTTGGCAGTAGGGAAGGACTCGGTGCATTACCGTGGGATAGAGATTCTTTATGCCGAGTCGCGCTATCTGCGGCCATCGGTGATAGCCAACAACTGCTATCTGGCACCCGGTGAGGTGTTTGCGCAGCGCGACGTAGACAAGACTTATCGCGCTTTCTCTCGGTTGGGAATCTTGAAATTCATCAATGTGTCGTTCGTTCCGGTCGGGCATATCGGTGAGGATGGTCTGCTCGATGTGTATGTGATGCTTACTCCAGGGAAGTCGCAGACAGCGAGTGTGGAGCTTGAAGGCACCAACTCGGAGGGTGATTTAGGTGTGGCTGTCGGGTTGACATATTCACACCGCAATATCGGACGCGGGTCGGAGACATTCACGGGTAAGCTGAGAGGGAGCTACGAGTCTCTTTCGGGCAACTTGGAGGGATTGCTCAACAACCGCTATATGGAATATTCTGTAGATCTTGGCTTGTCGATGCCGGAGTTCAAAGCTCCTATATCCCGCAGGATACGGCGTCGTATACAGGCTTCTACGGAGATGAACTTCTCGATGAACTATCAGGAGCGGCCTGAATATACGCGTGTCATCTCCACTGCCGGATGGAGCTACAAATGGACGGATGCACGCAAGAACAACCAGCATACGTTTACGCCGATAGATATAAACTACGTGTATCTTCCAGAATCCACAAATGACTTCATAGACCTTATAGCACCTGACAATCCTCTGCTTCGCTATAGTTATGAAGACCACTTCATCATGAGGATGGGATGGCGATGGTATCATTCCAACAAGCGGGAGGTGACGCCATGGCAGAAGTCGATGCAACGGAATATCTATAATGTCAGAGTGAACTTTGAGATTGCGGGCAACTTGCTTTTTGCAATTTCGAGTATCTTTGCTCACAGGAGCAATTTCCATGAAGACCCGTACAAGGTGTTTGGAATCCACTATTCGCAATATTGCAGACTTGAGGCTGACTATGCGCTACTTCATAGATTTGATGAGCGAAATTCAGTTGCTTTCCGTGTGGGTGGAGGTATTGGTATACCTTATGGCAATTCGGAGATGTTGCCTTTTGAGAAGAGATTTTATGGAGGAGGTGCTAATGGAGTCAGAGGATGGGCCGTTAGGACGCTCGGACCGGGTGCATATCCCGGGCGCAACTCTGTGAGTGACTTCATCAATCAGTGTGGTGATATACGTCTCATCACGAGTGCTGAGTATCGGGCCAAGCTATTCTGGGTGCTTGAGTTGGGTGCCTTTATAGACATAGGGAATATCTGGACTATACGGGATTATCCTTTCCAGCAGGGAGGTGTCTTTAAGTTTAATGAATTCTATAAGCAGTTTGCGGCTGCTTACGGACTTGGCTTGCGAATGGATTTCAATTACTTCCTGTTGCGTTTTGACCTTGGCATGAAGGCGCATAATCCGGCGATGGGAGAGAAACCGTGGCCGCTCATCTCGCCGAATTGGCACCGGGACTCATCGTTTCATTTCTCCATAGGATATCCTTTCTGAGGAATGGATGGGTCAATCTTGATATGAAGACCGTATGAAAACTTTATGAAAATGAGAAATCTACAGTCAACCCCTATAAGGGACAAGTATAACCAGAGTCACGGTGACTTTTATGAGTCAACAATCACTCATAAGGAACCTGACGGAGAAGGAGCAAGAGATAGGATTCTGGAATATGAGAAAAAAAGGGCAGATGAGTTTAATGAAGAATTAAAAAAAATGGTAAACATAGAAGACCATAAATTATGAAATTAAGATACTTGGATTTAAGAATAGACCGTTTTAATGACCGGTATTATTCTGATGAAAAAGGATTTGATTATAATTTTACATCAAATTGCCGATTCATTGCAAACTACCTGTCGAAGGCAATACGTAAGTACAAAATTGAAAACAATATAGGTATCCGTATGTTATCAATAAGACTGACTCCGGACGAGAACCACATAAAGATATGGGAGTCCGACTGTACATTGGAAGTATTCCTGCATTATACGAAAGAAGATATGGAAAAGCTGCTGCTGGTGAAAAATCGTCAGGAACGGTTTGACGCATATCTTGAGCTTTATGAACGCGGGTACAGATATGCCAGGGAACAAGGATTTGAGGTCGGCCAGGATACTTTGTTGGCGTTACACCGGGATTTTCGTGAAAACGGTTACAGGAATGAATGGCTTTGGAAAAAGAAACTGTTCAGGGAGCTTGATCTATATGTTTTTTTCAAATGCGCATTCACAACGACTGACTTCACTTTGTCAATTGAGGTGTTGAATGCCAAAAAGAATGTTGTAAAACTAAAAGAGGTTCTTTTTAGAACATATCCGGATGAATTCAGTTACGACAAAAGATTTCGAAATATGATTATTAAAGATAATCGGATTATCATAACCGATTTTCTTGACCATCCTTTTTTTAGCATCAGCATAGATAAATTACAAGAAGGGGTGCTTTCCATAGATGATTACGGGCATAATCTGTTGCATAAATATGATGAGGATATAAAACAGATCGAGTGGTAGCCGAGTCATGTGTGATATTAAATTGAAGAGAAAATGAGAAAGATTGTAATGTTTATTAGTCTGTTGATGACTATCTGGATGGGAAGTCATGCTTTTGAGTATAGGATTGTGTCAAAAACACCTATGAATGAACTCAATGGAGCGGAGGTGCTGCTTGCCAATGAGACGGATTGGTCGACAGAGTCGTTTGGTGTGGTGGAGAATGGTATTGTAGACATAAAAGGGGAAAGCGTGCGGACATACCCTGCGCATTTGATTGTCACTAACCAAATGCAAAATCCGAGTCGGGAGAATTTGATGCATTATACGGTAAGTTTGATTGTGGAGCCGGATACGATTGTGGTGGATGTCAAAGAGAGACTCCCTTTGTCGGGCGGAAAATTTAATCAAGGCTATCTGGATATACATAAGCTTTTGCAAGAGACGGGCTTTAATACAGATAGCTCAAAGAAAGTTTATAAAGAATGCTTTTATAAAAACATCGGCAATGGGCTGGGGGAACGTGCATTGATGAATTATGGTTTGATCTGTTCACCTGATGAATGGATGGAGATGACAGGGCATCTTGACGATGAGACAAGGGGACTGGCAGCTATTGAGAATATGACAGAACGCAAAGAACGCCTTAGATCCTCTTGGGAAGGAATGCCATTTGTAGAGATTGAAGGAGTGACGCTTGAGGGCGACTCAATCCGACTTTCGGATTATGTCGGTAAGGGGCAGTATGTCGTTGCGGATATGTGGGCAAGTTGGTGTAAGCCCTGCATATTGGAGGCTAAGGAAAATTTGAAACCATTATATGAGAAATATAAGGATAATCCTCATGTCTTGATACTGGGACTTGCGATGGATGATGTAAGCGGTACGGTAGCAAAGCATGGGATAGAGTGGCCACAAATACAGAACTGCGATAAGCAGTTTATGGCGAAGTATGGTGTGTATGTCATACCGGAGATAGTGATATTTGGCCCGGATGGCACGATATTGCGGCGTTTCTTGAGAGGAAATGATGTGAAAGTCGTATTGGAGGAACTCTTGGGAGAGGGCTTGATTTCCAAAGATTGTATTGGAGGTCAGAGACTCGAATAGGGATTCTTAACGTAAAGGGATATGAATTTGCCTCGTCATGCAGTTTGACGAGGCAATTTTTATTGCCTTAGATTTTGAAATTTCGAATATAATTCGTAATTTTGCAATATTCTTAAAATTGACGCATATGAGAATTATTTCAGTGGGAACCATAAAAAGATATTATGAAGAGCATCCTTCTTCTAAAACGGCTCTGCAAGATTGGGTCGGTAAGGTTCAAGAAGCAGAGTGGAAAACATTCGAGGATATAAAGAAAACTTTTAATAGTGTGGATTATGTAGGTAATCAGCATTATGTGTTTAATATTAAAGGTAATTACTTTAGACTCGTTGCTGTTGTCAAGTTTACTCCTCGCTTTGTCCTGATACGTTTTATTGGTACGCATGCTGAGTACGATAAAATTAAAGATATTAAGAATATTTAGAACATTAAAAAAGACATATTATGGTTAAGATTGAAAATGAAAAGCAATATAAGGCGGCCCTGAAAAGAGTAGAAGATTTAATGCTCAATACACCTGAGGATCTATCGGAGAATGACCCTCAGATGGTGGAGTTGACTTTACTTGGTAATCTTGTGGCTGATTACGAAGAAGAACATTATCCGATAGGAAAGCCTACATTGATTGAACTGATAAAACTTCGGATGTATGAGATGGGGCTCACTCAAGCAGCCCTCGCTAAACTCATAGGGGTCAGTCCTTCTCGTATTTGTGACTATCTGTCTGGGAAAAGTGAGCCTACTTTGAAAGTCGGTCGATTGTTGAGTCAAAAACTTGATATCGACCCTGCTATAGTGCTTGGCGTGTAATCTGTGCGTTTTTATTATTATGAAAGACTTACTTAGCATAATTAATTCGCTATTGTAGTCACCTAAATAAGTAGAGAATATGAAAAGAATCCAGTTGTTGATAATGGTGATTCTTGTTGGGATCATCGGAATTTACGGGCAGCAGTCTTTCCCTGCCCTCAAGTCAGAGTCTGCTAAGGCTCCTAAAGTAGTGGAATCTGACATCGTGCTTAAAATGCCCTATCATTTCTACTACTTTAAGGATACAAAGAATGCCGATGGCATCGAAGAAAAGCAGCTTCATTGTTATTATCCGAAAACTCAAGTTGATGTGACTCTCGACTTGTCTCTGATGGGGCCTTTTAATTCTGTGGACGCTGCATGGTATGATGACGCAAATAAAAATGCTTACATTGTATTCAAAGATGGTGGGCTTGAATTCATGGACCTGACCGTGTATAGAATCAATTCCAATAATACTGTCTCTCCAGTGATGACTCTTGCAGGGCACAGACCAAATGCCTATAATGACTATGATGCGTCAGGAGAATGCTATGCGGAGAAAGGGGATAATTCGGTAAGACTCAGAGGTTATCAAGATGGCAAGCTTATAGATGGCTTTTTTTCATTTGATTTAAAGCCTTTGAGTATGCCAGTACCTTCGGCTATCAAGTTGCAACCGCTTAATATCGGATTTGTGAAAGTCAATAGCGATGGGGTCAATGTCAGAAAAACTCCAAACCCCAAAGCTCCAAGATTGGGTTATTTTTACTGTGCTGAATGTGAAGGATCAGATTATATAAACCCAGAATTATGGGAAGATGATCCTTATGGTGTCAAACCATTTACTCCTTTCCATCCAGATAAGGGAATGATTTACTTTTATAATAAAACGGCGCGGATTGAGGATGGATGGCATCCGATTGAAAACGATAAATACATTTCGGAGAAATTCGTAGATGAAATTATTCCTGAGAAGATTACATCCCTTAACTTGCGAAATGGAGAATTCACTCATTTTGTGAATCAAGGGAAATATGTCGGGTTGTATATGTATATGACAGAAGACGGAATGGATGAGGAGGGCCAGATTCATTTTGGAAAAATAGATGACAATGGCATCATACAATTTTATGCGGCTTGTATTACGCCCCGGTATAATGAGAACGTGAAGGGGTTGCAATGGGATGATGATTTGAATTCTTTCTGGTATGGTCCTAATTATGAAAACAAAGGTTTTTCAAGTTGGGAATGTTATCCCCTCCCCTTAGATCTAAAGAAACTGACTACTGCGGATATTGATTTGCTAATGTCAAAGGCTAAGCCATTAGAGGGTAGGACGATGATTTATGTGAAATTTCCCAATGAAGAAAGTTTCTTTTACTATTAATAGGCTTTCTGATGAGAGGATTTGGTGTGCCTAATAGAGAGTTAAAGAGTCTCACTACTGATGGTCGTTTGACGTTTTTTATGTAAGTTTATGCAAGATTAAAGGCTGATATTTGCGGATTAGAATTTTTATTGCTAAATTTGCAGACAATTGGGGATGGGGCAGGGAATAACTAAAGAAATGACATTGATATGACCATAAACGAAGTTCAAGACGAGATAATCGATGAGATGGCCGGTATGGACGACTGGCTGGATAAATATGCGTATATAATCGACTTAGGCAAT
>CAZIAX010000091.1:0-9175 GCA_964537745.1 uncultured Sangeribacter sp. | reverse complement strand
AAACATAATGGCCCTCAACAACTATGCCTACTATCTGGCAATTGGGGGAGGCGACTTGGCGAAAGCAGAGGAAATGAGCCGGAAGACCGTAGAGGCACAGCCTGAGAACGCTACCTATCTCGACACTCTTGCGTGGATTCTATATCTCAAGGGTGAATATGCCGATGCCCTGATACTTCAGGAAAAGGCAATGGAGAACCTTTCGCCCGAGGCAGAGTCGAGCGCTGAATATTGGGATCATTTAGGCGATATCCAGTATATGTGCAGCATGAAGGATAATGCGCTTGAAAGCTGGAAAAAAGCCCTTGAACTTGACAAAGACAATAAGGAAATTGCTGAGAAAGTGAGGAGTAAGAAGCTGTGAATTGAGAATTTAGAATTGAGAATTTAGAATTAGATACTAAATTATGGGTTGGATCAGACGTGTTTTATTGGTTTTTGGGGTGATGGCTATGGGATGCAGTGCGTTTGGACAGGAGTTGCCAGACTCTGTCGCTGTGTGTCCAGCTGGAGAGCCGGATGAGGTGACCGCGGTGTCTCCGGAACCGGGAAATGCATCGCGGTTGATGACTGCGGAAGAGATTGCGGTGGCTACTGACAGTATAATAGCAAATTATGACGCAGACTGGACGGACCTTTCGATGCAGGGTAAACTGACATTTGATGGGCTTCCAATGTCGGCCAGTGTCAAGATATATATGAAGCGAGGAGAGTCAATCATTCTTTCAGCGCGAGCTCCATTCATTGGAGAGGTGGCCCGAGTAGAGGCAACTCCGGACTCCATCGTCTTCATCAATAAGCATACTAACTGCTACTGCGTGCAACCCCTTAATGGGTTGGGCGTTGACCCCAAAGCATACCTTACCGACCTTCAGGATATACTCTTGGGTCAGGTTGCCTTCCCAGGCAACGGACGCTTGACGCAAGACAACTACTTGCTTTCTCAGTGGATTTCACTCCCTACCGGGGAAGCCCTCTTGTATCCTTCAGCCGAGTTGCAGACGACGGGAGCCGAATATGGATTTGTGCTTGACTCAGCGATGTGGCAGTTGCGTTCGTTTTTGTTGATGCTGCAGAAGACTGGCGTCGTCTTAGAGACAAAATACCAGTACGGAGTTAAAGGATGGACATTAGGCCTGGAGATCTCGCTGCCTAAAAAGAAGATGAAGGGAGAGGTGCAGTTGTCTTATCCAGACTACAATCCGAGTCCACTTCAGTTTACCAAGCTTGGTGGAAAGTATAGAAAAGTGGATTTCAAGCAGTTGATGAAGTTCTGAATGTAAATGATAAATTTTAAATGATAAGTAATTGGATGTTGTGTTCATTTGGGCGAAAAGGACGAGTCTTGGCTGGTAAGCGTAAGAGGCTCGTAGTGGCATTTGTCGTGGCGTTGCTTGCTTTCGTACTGCCTGCTACAAATGTAGTGGTAACGGTGTCAGCACAGACAAAGACTTCTACGGCTAAGAAAAAGACTAATGCTTCTACCCAGAAGAAAACTTCGGGTAATAATAAGACTTCCGCTGCAAAGAAAAATACTTCGACTCAAAAGAATACTGCTTCCACACAGAAAAAGAGTACGTCGACCAAGCAGAAGTCTAACTCTTCCAAGAAGACCACCTCTACGCAGAAGAAGGCTACTGGTCCTAAATCATCGGCGGAGGCAAAAAAACTTCAGGAAGCAACCCAGCGCGACATTCAACAGACCAAAGAACAGTTGCGTCTCAACGACCAGCAGATTAAGACCGGCTTATCTGATCTAAATAGACTGTCATCGGAGATTGCAACTGGAAAGAATCAAGTAGCGGGTCTTCAGAAGAAAGTGGCAGGACTAAACGGCCAGATAACCAAATTAGGTAATGAAATCACCAAAAATGAGGCTGAGTTAAAGCTCATGCGTGAGGAATACCTTAAGGCTGTCAAGAAAATGCGGCTTACAAAGAAGAATCAGTCTACATTAGCCTTCATATTCGCTTCTGAAAACTTCAACCAGGCCATGCGACGCATACGCTACATGCGTCAGTTTTCGGCATGGAAAGAGCGCAAAAGCGCAGATATTGACAATAAGATAGTCTTGCTGGGCAAAGAACGTGAAAATCTTGCAAAAGCAAAAGATGCACAGACTGTAGCGCTCGAACAACTTAACAAATCGCAGGCTGTGCTGGAGGCAAACCACAAGAAGCAGGAGGCTCTTGTGGCCACTTTGCGTCAGAATGGGGATGCTCTGCAGTCTCATCTTGTGGCCAAGCAGCAAGAGGCAAATAAATTGAAAGAAACCATCGCAAGTCTTATCGCCCAAGAACAGGCTAAGGCCGAGGCTGAGCGCAAGGCGCGTGAGAAAGCTGAGGCCGACAGAAGAGCGAAGGCAGAGGCTGATCGAATAGCTAAGGAAAAAGCGGAGGCTGAAAGGAGAGCTGCCGAGAAAGCAGCAGAAGAAAAACTTTTGGCAGAGAAAGCCGCTGCGGAAAAAGCCGCGGCTGAAAAGGCCGCCGCAGAGAAGGCCGCGGCAGAGAAAGCGGCCGAGAAGGCATTGAAAGAGAAGCTGGCTGCAGAGAAAGCTTTGGCCGAGAAGTCGGCCAAAGAAAAAGCTGCTGCTGAGAAAGAGGCCGCAGAGAAGGCCAAGGCGTATAAGAAAGCTCAGGAAGAGAAGGAGAAGGCCGACCGGAAGTTTGCGGAAGCAAAGGCAAAGGCCGAGGAGAAAGTGCGTCAGGAGAAAGAGAAACAGGAAAAGAAAAAGAAGAAAAATAGTGAAAACGGTTCACGCAACCGTCGTGACCGTCGTAGTCGAGAGGAAGAGCGGAAGAAAGAGGAGCAGAAGAATGTGGCTGTCGTCAGTCCGAAGAATGTGGAGAAACCAGCCAAAAGTACTTCGGCTCCGGTCAACTTTGCCAGTCTGCGAGGAAGTCTTCCGAAACCGGTGGATGGCGTATGGCGCATCACCAATCCCTTCGGTCGGCATGCCATGCCAGAGATGCCGGAGATAGAATATGACAATCCCGGTATCGATGCCGAGGTAGCAAAGGGAAGTACCGTCAAGTCTGTATGTGGCGGAAAGGTATCCGGCGTATATAAAGTGGCTGGTTACGGCACTGTCGTCATAGTCAATCACGGCGACTATTACACCGTCTATGGCAATCTGGGCTCTACGAATGTCACAGTAGGCAACGAAGTCGGCACCGGCCAAGCGTTGGGCACCGCGGGCAGTGACCCCGACGACCCACGCCATGGCTCCGTCCACTTCGAAGTCTGGAAAGGCCGCGAGAAGCAAAACCCCAGCAGTTGGCTACGGTAAAGCGCGATGATGCATAAAATATGCAAATATGCGGATTTGGGGAGTCTTTTACGTAAATATTGGGTATAAATGAAATAAAAATGCTTTTAGATTTGGCTGTTTGGATTAAAAAATGTAATTTTGCATTTTTAAGACGAAACAGGTAAATCTTATGGCAAATAAGTTGAGAAGCGCGGCTGTGACCGAGGGGCGACGCATGGCGGGAGCCCGGGCGCTCTGGAGAGCCAATGGCATGAAGGAGGAGCAGTTCGGCAAGCCGATCATAGCGATAGTAAATTCATTCACCCAGTTCGTGCCGGGTCATACCCACCTGCATGAGATAGGGCAAATCATCAAAAAAGAAATTGAGGCTCTCGGTTGCTACGCAGCTGAGTTCAACACCATTGCCATCGACGACGGTATCGCGATGGGCCACGACGGTATGCTCTATTCGTTGCCTTCGCGCGACTTGATAGCGGACTCAGTGGAATATATGGTCAACGCCCACAAGGCCGATGCCATGATCTGCATCAGCAACTGCGACAAGATTACTCCTGGAATGCTGATGGCTGCTATGCGCCTTAACATACCTTCTCTTTTTGTGTCCGGTGGTCCGATGGAAGCTGGACGAGCCGGCAACCGTAAACTCGACCTTATCGACATAATGATTGATGCCGCGGACCCTACGGTCAGCGACTCCGATGTCGAAATGCTTGAGCAGGAAGGATGCCCAACGTGCGGAAGCTGCTCCGGCATGTTTACCGCCAACTCCATGAACTCTCTCAACGAGGCTATCGGTTTTGGATTGCCCGGTAATGGGTCGGTGCTTGCAACTCACGTAAACCGTATGAAACTCTTCAAGGAGGCAGCCCGCAAGATAGTGGATATGGCCTATCGTTATTACCGCGATGGCGACGACTCCGTCCTTCCTCGCAATATAGCCACTAAACAGGCCTTCCTCAATGCGATGGCTCTTGACATAGCCATGGGCGGAAGCACCAACACCGTGCTGCATCTTCTCGCAGTCGCCAATGAGGGTGGAGTGGACTTCACACTCGACGATATAGATGCACTCTCGCGTAGGGTACCGGTGCTCTGCAAGGTAGCGCCCAACTCGCATTACCATATGGAAGACGTAAACCGTGCAGGTGGTATCCTTACCATAATGAAGCAGCTTGCTGACAAGGGCCTTGTCGACACATCCGTAAAACGAGCCGACGGTCTGACTCTCGAAGAGGCCATCTCCCGCTATGCCATAGGAGGAAATGAATACGGTGAGGAAGCCGACCTTCTCTGGCGTTCCGCTCCCGGCCTCGTGCACACCACTGAAGCCGGAAGCCAGACAATCCTATACCGTGACCTCGACGCAGACCGCGAGAACGGATGCATCCGCGACTGCGACCATGCCTATGTCAAAGACGGCGGCTTAGCAGTTTTGAAGGGCAACATTGCCAAAGACGGTTGTGTGGTAAAGACCGCCGGCGTTGACGAAAGCATCTTCAAATTTTCCGGTCCGGCAAAGGTATTCCACAGCCAGGATGAAGCCGTTGAGGGCATACTCGGAGGCAAGGTCAAGAGCGGTGATGTGGTAGTAATCACATTTGAAGGCCCCAAGGGTGGTCCGGGAATGCAGGAGATGCTCTATCCCACAAGTTATATCAAGAGCATGCACCTCGGAAAAGAATGTGCTTTGCTGACCGACGGACGTTTCTCCGGAGGCACGTCCGGTCTTTCTATCGGTCATATTTCCCCTGAGGCAGCCGCTGGCGGAGCCATTGGCCTGGTGCGTGACGGCGACATTATCGACATCGATATCCCTGCAAGAAGCATCAACGTAAGACTCAGCGATGAGGTGCTCGCTGAGCGCCGCAAGGAAGAGGAGGCATTCGGCAAGGAGGCCTTCACTCCGAGAGGTCGCGACAGAGAGGTGAGCCGTGCACTCAAGGCATATGCAGCCAATGTCACTTCTGCCGACAAGGGGGGAGTCAGAGTGGAGTTGTAAGCTTTAAGTTGTAAGTTTTAAGATGTAAGTTGTAAGATTTACGTTTTTACGAAATAAATTGATATGGAAGAGAAGATAACCGGTTCGGAGATATTGATCCGTGCGCTTGCCGACAACGGGGTCGACTGTATGTTCGGTTACCCTGGAGGCCAGATAATGCCGGTCTATGATAAGATATACAAAAATCCCTACGGCGTGAAGCATTACCTCGCGCGCCATGAGCAAGGGGCGATACATGCAGCCGAAGGGTATGCGCGTGCTACAGGGCGCGCCGGAGTGGTCATCACTACATCGGGTCCGGGCGCGATGAACCTCCTTACAGGACTTGCTGACGCCTTGATGGACAGCACTCCAATAGTTGCCATAACCGGTCAGGTAGGTTGCGCCATGCTTGGCAAGGATGCCTTTCAGGAGAGCGACGTCATTTCGAGCGTCCTTCCCGTCACAAAATGGGCCCTGCAGGTGCGGAGGCCTGAAGATATCGCTCCTGCCATCAGCCGTGCGTTTTTCATTGCAAATTCCGGGCGTCCAGGTCCCGTGGTGATTGACCTTGCCCGTGATGCACAGATAGGAACGGCGGTATATGAAAAGCAGGATGTGCCTTTCATCCGCAGCTACGAGTCCGACCCTGAGATGGATACGACTGCTATCGAAGAGGCAGCCCGGATGATCAACTCTGCCGAGCGACCTCTCGTCTTGGCTGGGCACGGGGTTATGATAGCAGGCGCAGAGAAAGTGCTTGCTGAGCTTGCTGAGAAAGGGGAGCTTCCTGTAGGATGCACCATGCTTGGCCTCTCCGGAATGGCGTCAGACCATCCTCAGTATGTAGGAATGCTTGGCATGCATGGTAATCTTGGGCCGAACATCAACACTAACCGAGCCGATGTCATTTTGGCCGTAGGCATGAGATTTGACGACCGCGTGACAGGCGACGTGCGCAAATATGCCCCAAACGCAAAGATAATCCACATCGACATCGACTCCAGCGAGTTTGACAAGATGATACGTACCGACGTCGCGCTGCATGCTGATGCGCGCAAGGCGCTCGAGGCTTTGCTGCCACTCATAGAGAAGAAAGACCGTAAGGAATGGCGTACGTCATTCGACAAGCACAGCAAGATAGAGGAGGAAAGAGTGATGGCGCGTGAGCTTGCCTGTGAGGCTCCTGATGGGAAGATGCTCATGGGTGGAGTTGTCAGAAAAGTATGCGAGGCATTTGGCAATGATGCCATAATCGTCACAGATGTAGGTCAAAACCAAATGTTTGCAGTCAAGTACTCACGTTTCAACCTATCACGCAGTCTTATCTCATCCGGAGGCCTTGGCACTATGGGTTATGGTCTGCCTGCCGCTATCGGCGCAAAGATCGGAGTCCCAGGCCGTCCGGTGGTGCTCTTCTGTGGCGACGGAGGTCTGCAGATGACCGTAGAGGAGCTCGGCATGATAATGGAATATGGAGTGGATGTGAAAATAGTCTTGCTCAACAATAATTTCCTTGGCAACGTCCGCCAGTGGCAACATCTCTTCTACAATAGCCGCTTCAGCAGCACTCCAATGGCAAATCCCGACTTTAAGATGCTTGCCGGAGCCTACGGTATAGCGGCAGCCGATGTAGCCAATGCCGACGAACTTGATGCCGCCATTGCCAAAATGGCGGAGCACAAGGGAGCCTACCTTCTTAATGTCAATATCGACGAGACCGACATGGTATTCCCGATGACCCCCGGAGGCAACGGAGTGGATGAGATATTACTAAATGAATCTGAATATTATAAACCTGTCTGAAGCTATGGAAGAACAACTGTATACAATCTCGGTCTATACCGAAAACAGAGTCACGCTGCTGCATCAGATATCAATGATATTCAGCCGCCGTTGTCTCAATATCGACAGCCTTACAGTGAGCGCCTGCTCCATAGAGGGTGTGCATAAATTCACCATCACCTGCTGGTCGACGCGCCCGATGATGGAGCATGTAGTGAAGCAGATAGAGAAACGAATTGATGTAATCAAGGCCTTCCTGCTGACCGACAGCGAAATTCTCTTTCAGGAAGTGGCCCTCTATAAGGTGCCCACTGAGAGTGTTGTCAACACCGACATTGAGGAGATAGTGCGTCGCCACGGCGCAAGAGTTCTGGAGATCCATCCGGAATACACTGTCTTTGAGAAGACAGGCCACACTGACGAAATAATGCAGCTTTACGATCATCTGAAGCCGCTGGGTATCCGCCAGTTTGTAAGGTCGGGTCGCGTGGCAGTTACTCGCTCGTCGCGGGAGTTGGTAGATGAATTCCTTGAGAAAAGGGCGTTAAGAGTTAAGGGTTAAGAACCCAGGGGCAAGAACCAAGTTTTTTGGGGAGGATTTAAAGTATAAAAATACTAAAATATATAACTATGGCAAAAATGAAATTTGGTGAGGTCGAAGAGACCGTAGTCACCAGAGAGGAATTCCCTCTCGAGAAAGCTCGTGAGATACTGAAAGATGAGACTATCGCAGTGATTGGTTACGGTGTGCAGGGCCCTGGACAGGGCCTCAACCTGCGCGACAATGGATTCAACGTAATCGTTGGCCAGCGTGAAGGCAAGACCTATGACAAGGCAGTGGCCGACGGTTGGGTACCTGGCGAGACACTTTTCTCCATTGAGGAGGCTTGCAAGAAAGGCACCATCATCATGTGTCTTCTTAGCGACGCAGCGGTGCTTTCTGTATGGCCCACTATAAAGGAGCACCTTACTCCCGGCAAGGCTCTTTACTTCTCACATGGTTTCGCCATCGCATGGCCTGAGCGTACCGGCGTTGTGCCCCCGGCAGACGTTGACGTTATCCTCGTAGCTCCCAAGGGTAGCGGCACATCACTCCGTACCATGTTCCTCGAAGGACGTGGCCTGAACTCAAGCTACGCCATCGAGCAGGACTACACCGGTCGTGCTCTTGAGCGCACACTTGCTCTCGCCATCGGTATCGGTTCTGGCTATATCTTTGAGACCACATTCAAGCGTGAGGCCTACAGCGACCTTACAGGTGAACGTGGCAGCCTCATGGGTGCCATCCAGGGTCTTTTCCTCGCTCAGTATGAGGTGCTCCGTGAAAACGGCCATACACCCTCTGAGGCGTTCAATGAGACTGTTGAGGAACTCACCCAGTCTCTCATGCCGCTCGTGGCAAAGAACGGTATGGACTGGATGTATGCAAATTGCTCCACCACAGCACAGCGTGGTGCTCTCGACTGGATGACTCCATTCCATGACGCTATCAAGCCGGTAGTAGAAAAGCTTTATAAGAGCGTGGCCGACGGCATCGAGGCTCAGAACTCAATCGACAGTAACTCCAAGCCCGACTATCGCGAAGGTCTTGAGAAGGAACTCAAGGAACTCCGCGAAAGCGAGATGTGGCAGGCCGGCGCTACAGTGCGTAGCCTCCGTCCGGAAGGAAACTAATTTGCTAATTATAAATGATTAATTATTAATGACAAATTGGAGTTGATGAAAATAAGACTAATATAAAGATGTTAAATTTATAATTAATCATTTATAATTCATCATTAAAACTTGGGAGCCGGAAGACCGGTTCCCAATTTTTTTTCTGCTGTCTCAATCTTCACGTCGTCGTAAAGGCCGAGGTCGATGAAGCTTTGGAGAAGGGTAGGCCCCCCTTCCACCATCAGCGACGTGATGCCCTCCTTATAAAGCTCCCGCATCTGCTTCTCAAGGTCGTGGCGCGGCATGATGCGACGTGGAGCGCGTCCAGGCCAGTGACGGCAATCGAGACGTGGATGGTCTATGTCAAGAGTATTTTTCCCTACCATTATAGCATCCACCATAGAGCGGCGTCGGTGCATCCATACGGAAGATACCGGAGTGGAGAACTGCACTGGGAAAGGACGCCCATCATCAATCCCTGCCAT
>CAZIAX010000090.1:0-9176 GCA_964537745.1 uncultured Sangeribacter sp. | reverse complement strand
CGCGGTTGTCGCTGAAGTAACAGATGCCTTTGCATCGGATTACGCTCTTCGGCCACTGCTTGAAGCAGAAATAGTCAAACTTGTTGAGGTCGAAGGGACGCCTCCTATAATATACAAAGGTGCTGATGCCATATTCCTCAGCCTCCCCTTCTCCATGATGATGGTGATGGTGGTGATGATGATGGCATTCATGCCCTTCCTCCTCGCAATGGCACTCTTCATCATGATCATGCTCATGATGATGATGTTCATGCTCATGTTCATGTTCATGGTGATGTTCATGGTCGTGGTGATGATGCTCATTCTCGTGCTCGTGGTGATGATGCTCACTTGGTTCTTGACTCTTGACCCTTGACTCTTCGATCTCATCGAGCGGCTTTTCTATCTCCCGAATCCATGTGGCGGATGTGGCTACCTTGCCGAAGTCGAACATATGGGTGTCGAGAAGCTCGCTGAAGTCGACGTCGCAATAGTCGCACTCGATTATCTTTGCGACGGGGTTGAGGGCATGGATGGCCTCGCGAATCATCTTGGCATCTTCTTTCGATACCTCCGAAATCTTGTTGAGAAGCACGATGTTGCAGAATTCTATCTGCTGCACTACCAAGTTCTCAAGGTCTTCTTCACCATATTCTCTCACGGTCAGCGACTGTCCGCTGCCAAACTCGCTCTGAAGGCGAAGGGCATCCACTACCGTCACGATGCAGTCGAGGACCGGGACGCCGTTGCGGGTCACTTGCGGACCCATCGTCGGAATGGAGGCGATGGTCTGTGCTATCGGTTCCGGCTCACAGATGCCGCTGGCCTCAATCACTATATAGTCGAAACGGTCTCCTTCCATCAGGTCGACGAGCTGGTTGACGAGGTCCATCGAGAGGGTGCAGCAGATGCAACCGTTCTGAAGGGCCACAAGGGAGTCGTCGCCCTGGCCTACGAGACCATCCTTCGCTATGAGGTCGGCATCGATGTTGACCTCGCCGATGTCGTTGACGATGACGGCGAAGCGAATTCCTTTCCTATTGTTGAGTATCTTGTTGAGGAGCGTGGTCTTCCCGCTCCCGAGGTAACCGGTGATCAGAAGCACCGGCACAATCTTCTTCTTTTCCATATATAGTTTTAAGATTCACATGTTATTCCATATGCATAGTCAATGGGAGGAGCGACTTGCGTAAGCTTGGGCGTAGCTAATTTTAACCGCCTCGTGCCGTCTCGAACATATGACTTTATGTAAGAGTTCAAGGTTAAGATGAAAAAAACCTGCCAATTTCATCGGTTGAAACTGTCAGGCCTTGTCGTGGGAGCGATAAACGGGGCTCGAACCCGCGACCCCCAGCTTGGGAAGCTAGTGCTCTACCAACTGAGCTATTATCGCATGCTTTTTGCTTTTGCTCCGCAAATTTAAGCATTTTTTTTCACCCTGCCAAATCTTTTTTCAGTTTTTGAGGTTTAACCTCATTTTTTTTTGTTAATTTTGCAAAAAATTACGACCCTATGAAAAGATTGATTCCTCTCGCGGTGATGGCTGCAGTCTTACTGATTCCCGCTTGTAAAGGCAAAGGAACATCGGCCGACGATTTTCCTGACGGCTTCGCCACCCTTTCAGATGAGCAGAAGGTGGTCTACATGATGGAGCACGCCACAGCTGACTCTGTGGCCCGTTTCATCATCTATGCCTCGCTCGGAAAAATCGACGGCATTCGCATCGATACCCTCAACAACGCCACTCTGAAGGCATATGAGTCTTATGCCGACACTGCTCTCCAGTCGTTTAGCTGGGAGTTTGACCGCGTGGCGGAGGCTCTCCCTCTTTTCGACAAGATGCGTCTCCGTACCCTCGTGGGTGCCGAGGATCCTCAGGGTCTTGGACTGACGCTCGGGCTGGAATATCTCAACCAAATCCGAGTCAAGGAGATGACTGCAGATGATGTGGTCAAAGAACTAAAGGAGTTTAAACGTGCATCTGCAGATGACCCCGACATGTATGCACGCTTCCTCATTGGATTCCGCACCGTCCTCCGCTACGACCGTAACTCCGACATGCCGAAGGAAATATACAACCGCTTCCTCGATTACGACCAAGTGGCCATTGACGAATATTATTCACGCAACAAGTCAAAGGGTGGATCGCACGCTCCCGTCACTCTTCCAGATACTATCCCAATTGAAGAGCATCCGGAGGCCATCCCTGCTTCCGACCCTCAAACTGCGGAAGCTCCCACCGACACTATCTAAATATGGTACGCCGGCTTCCCAGCCGGCTCAATATAAACTAAAAGACAATGAAAAGAACATCAGAATATGCAGCCCTCGCGGAAGCTGAAATCCGCGCATTAGAATTTCCCAAAGACAACCTCGAAGGCCTCTACGCTCCCATTGCCTACGGCATGCAGGCCGGCGGAAAGCGTCTGCGCCCAACACTCGTGCTCATGACTGCCGATGCCTTCGGAAAGTGCCCCGAAAAGGCCCTACGCCCAGCCGTCGGAATTGAGATGTTTCATAATTTCACTCTCCTTCACGACGACGTCATGGACAAGTCTGACCTTCGTCGTGGCCGCCCGACAGTCCACTCCAAATGGGACGCCAACACGGCCATCCTCTCTGGCGACACAATGCTGACACTCGCCACTAAACTCGTCTCTGACGTCGACGACTCTATTCTCCGCCCTGTGCTCGACACCTTCAACGACCAGGCTCTCCGCGTATACGAAGGCCAGCGCCTCGACATGGACTTCGAAAACCAAGAGACAGTGGCTCTTGACCAATATATTGAGATGATAAAGGCCAAGACTGGCGCACTTCTCGGTGGAGCAGCCAAGATAGGTGCTCTCATCGGCGGAGCTTCCAAGGAGGATGCCGACCGCATGTTTGAGTTCGGAGTGATGCTCGGCGTTGCGTTCCAGATTGAAGACGACTATCTCGACACCTTCGGCAACGCCGAGACCTTCGGCAAACCAATAGGTGGCGACATCAACAACAATAAGAAGACATTCCTCATGGTAAAGGCCCTCTCCTTGGGAGGTGCCAACGCAGAGGCACTGAAGGTGGCCATGAAGATGCCCGCCGGTCCGACAAAGGTGAAGACCGTCACCCGCATCTACGAGACCATGGGTATGCCTGCAGTCAGCAAGGCTGAAGCCGCTTCTTACAGCAGCAAGGCCCTTGCCGCCATCAAGAAGACCGCCCTCAGCGACGAAGCCCGCGAAGCTTACCGCAAACTTATCGAGAAACTCGTAGGCCGCTCCAAATAAGACATACTATCGCACAACGTAAAACGTAAAACGTCCAGCGTAATGATAGACACTCACACCCACCTATACATGGACTCATTCTCGAAGGAGGATCCTGAGGGGTGCGCTGCAGCTGTTGACCGCGCTCTGGATGCCGGTGTAGAACTCATGGTGCTCCCCGCAGTAGACCGTGAGTCGGCTGCCGAAGTCGCGATGCTGCACGCAGCGCGCCCCGAAAGCACGCGCACCGCTATGGGAATCCATCCTACGGAAGTGGGGGAGGACTGGCGTGAGGAACTCGACGATATCATCGCCATCCTCTCTCAGACATCTCCCGTGGCGATAGGGGAGGTGGGCATAGACCTCTATTGGGACCAAAGCAATCTCGCGCTCCAGAAGGATGCCTTCACGGCCCAGTTGCTCCTTGCATGGAAAATGAACCTCCCTGTGATAATCCATTGCCGTGATGGGGTGGAGGAATGCTGCGAATGCATTGAGGCCGCTAAAAAAGAGGCCGGTGGGCAACTTCCCCCTCTCGTCTTCCACAGCTTCACAGGGAGCCCCGACGACGTGGGGCGTATCCGGCAGGTATGCGACCCATACTTCGGCATCAATGGAGTCGTGACTTTCAAGAATGCCGGCTCCCTGCCCGATGCCGTGAAGGAAATCGGCATCGACCGGCTCCTTCTCGAGACCGACTCACCATATCTCGCCCCAGTGCCAAAACGGGGATGCCGAAACGAAAGCTCTTATCTTACCTATATCAACCACAAGATTGCGGAAATCCTCGGGTTGCCTCCCGCTGAGACCGACCGACTGACTACCCGCAACGCTAAATCATTCTTTTGGATTTGAACCAGCTATTCAGTCTCCCATTTCATCAGCCGGTAGTGATATTCACTTTGGTGCTGTTGCTGATCCTTGCGGCGCCTGTCGTGTTCCGGCGCCTGAGGATTCCAGATGTGGTGGGACTGATTCTCGCCGGGGTTGCTGTGGGCCCATACGGCTTCAACCTTCTTGAACGGGATGCATCATTCCAGATCTTCGGACAGGTCGGCATTCTCTACCTCATGTTTCTCGCCGCTGTCGAGATCGACATGTATCACTTCAAGAAGAATCTGAAGCAAGGACTCATCTTCGGCCTCATCACCTTCGCGGTGCCTGCCGCGCTCGGAATGGTGGCGGCTCACTATGCTTTCGGAGCTGGACTGACAACTTGCCTGCTGCTTGCCAGCATGTATGCATCACACACATTGATATCCTACCCTGTGGTCAGTAAGTTTGGCCTGCAGAATGGCCGGGGTGTCATCATTGCGGTAGGAGGTACAATCATCGCGGTGCTCCTTGCCCTTCTCACTCTGGCCTCCGTAGTGAAACTGCAGGCCACTGGCGTCTTTGACGCCATGGATATCCTGACTTTGCTCCTCTACACTGCAGTCTACGCGGCCGCGGTCGGTATAGTCTTCCCGTGGGCAACGCGCTTTGCCTTCCGCAAGATGTCGGATGCCGTGGCTCAGTACATTTTCATCCTCGCCATGGTCTTCATCGGGGCGGTGCTCGCCCAGCTGATTGGCCTTGAGGCAATTCTTGGAGCCTTCTACGTGGGTCTTGTGCTCAACCGTCTCATCCCGGGGCGGTCGTCGCTGATGCACCATATAAAGTTTGTCGGAAATGCCATCTTCATCCCTTATTTTCTGATAGGGGTGGGTATGCTTATCAATGTAAGGGTCATCTTCAGCGGCTGGACAGTAGCCTGGGTAGCCTTCAACATGGTGGTCGTGGCCTTGGTCTCCAAGTGGATAGCCGCTTGGATTGCACAGAAATCTCTCGGCCTGACACCGACAGACCGCCGCATGATGTTTGGTCTCAGCAGCGGCAAGGCTGCAGCCACAATCGCCGCGACCATGCTCGGCTATCAATACGGCATCATTAATGAAGACATTATGAACGGAGCCGTGCTCATGATTCTCGTCTGCTGCCTTGTGGCTTCCGTCACCACCGAACGCACCGCCATAAGGATGCGAATCGAACTGACGGCTGCCGAGATGGAGCAGGCCGGGGTAGAGCGGCCCGAGTTTGCCCGCCAGATTGTGGCGGTATCCAATCCAATCACTGCCGAAGGTCTGATGAGGCTTGCCATCTTCATGCGCTCTCCAAAGAATACCGAACCCATAACGGCTCTCTTCGTCCGCAATTCCGACGACCCAAAGAGCCTTCGGGCCGGCCGGTTCTCACTGCGCACGGCTGCCCAGGCAGCCCAGGAGATGGGCGTGCAGGCTGTAGAGGAGGAGCGTTTCGACCTCAACGTCGTCTCCGGACTCACTAACATGATTCGCCAAAACCATGCCACAGATATAGTCCTTGGTTTTCACCGAAAAGCAAATATAGTAGACACCTTCTTTGGGCAGATGATAGACACTCTCCTCAAAGAGACCCTGAAGATGGTGGTCATGTCACGCTGTTTCATCCCAATCTCAACCATACGGAGGATTGTGGTGGTGGCAGGAGCGAAGTCGCAATATGAGACAGGATTCCACGACTGGGTGGCACGTATAGGAAATCTCGCGCAGCAGCTCGCCTGCAAGGTGATATTTCTTGTGACCGCCGAGACGTCGAGATATATAGAAGATATTATCTCCACAGATGGCTACGGCATACGACGCATCTATCAGGAGATGGCAGGTTGGGACGACTTCATCCTCCTTTCGGGCGATGTCGGAGCAGAAGACCTCCTTGTGGTGGTCGGAGCGCGCAGAGGATCCATCTCCTACAGCGCATCGCAAGAAGAGATGCCTGAGTTCCTATCGAAAAACTTCGCCGCCCACAACCTCATGGTCATCTATCCGGAGCAGTTCAATGGGTGATTTGTGAGTCGTGAATTTTTTTGTCAAATTGACATTTTTAAGAATTGAGAATTATGGATTTTTTTCAGAATATAGCTTCGCAGTTTGCATCGCTTGACGTCAACCTTGTCAACGCGTCCTTCCGACTGATACTTGCCCTTCTGCTTGGCGCCCTCGTGGGCACTGAGCGAAAGCACAAAGGACAGGTGGCCGGCATACGCACGTTTGCGCTCATCTCGATGGGAGCATGCCTCTCGATGCTTCTTTCAATCTATGTGCCGCAGGAATATATGGGGCTCAAGAATGGAGACCCAGGGCGTATCGCTGCGCAGGTCATCACCGGAATCGGTTTCCTCGGTGGTGGCGCGATGATACAGCAGCGCGGAGTGGTGCGTGGACTCACCACAGCCGCGGGTATTTGGATAACGGCCATCATCGGCATGGCGGTGGGAGTGGGAATGTATATGGCCTCCATCATATGCACGCTTCTCATCTTCATGGTGATAGTCGGTTTCAACCGATTTGAGCACGTAATCCACATCGGTCAGGAGACCAAGGTGATATCCATCAGGAGCAAAGGAATATTGCGCAATATCGACGACTACGACCGCCTTCTCAAAGCTGAAGGAATACATATATCCAACTTCTTCATAGAGCAGAACTTCGAGAAAGACTTCACTGAAGTCAACCTCGTGGTGCTCACCCGCACCTCACACAGGCTGATGGTAGCCATCAACCGCCTTAGTGAGGCGCACGACATACTTTCGATAACCCTCTCAAACCAGATTGACCTATGATGCCACAGATGATTCAAGAGACCACCACCGACCTCCAGCAGACCATCTATACCGAACTGAACCCCGATGCGGGGAAGGATAGCGGGCATGGCTCAGAAGACAACACCAACGGCCTTATACTTGACTTGGCTTGGATTCTTGTGCTCGCAGCAATCGCGACCCTCGTCTTCAAGAAATTGAAGCAGCCGGTCGTGCTCGGCTATATCCTTGCCGGATTTCTCGCTTCCCCCAACTTTACATATCTCCCCTCCATCTCCAATCTCGAGAATATCGAGATTTGGGCCGACCTTGGCATTGTGGTCCTCATGTTCTCTCTCGGTCTTGAGTTCTCCTTCAAGAAACTGATGAATTCCGGATCCTCGGCTATAATCACGGCATTGATAATCATCGTCGGCATGACAATGGCTGGTTTCGGAGTGGGGTATATGCTGCATCTCAACACCATCAACTGCATCTTCCTCGGCGGCATGATATCGATGTCATCGACCACTATAATCCTCAAGGCCTTCACCGACTTGGGACTGAAACAGCAGAAATTCGCCTCGATGGTGCTCGCAGTGCTTATCATCGAAGACCTCTTCGCTGTCCTCATGCTCGTGCTTCTTTCCTCCTTCGCCATGGGCGACGTGCAGGGTTCGGAACTGATATTCAGCATCGCCAAGCTTTGCTTCTTCCTCATCATATGGTTTGTAGTAGGTGTCTATGTGCTTCCTTCACTTCTTGAGAAGATAAGCTCCTATCTCAATTCGGAGACCCTCCTTGTGGTATCGATGGGACTCTGCTTCATGATGGCGGCATTCTCTGTGATGTGCGGTTTCTCTCTCGAGCTCGGGGCATTCGTGATGGGATCGATTCTTGCCGGCACAGTCTTCGCTGAAAGGATGGAGCACGTCATCGCCCCTGTGAAAGATCTTTTCGGAGCGGTCTTCTTCATCTCCGTCGGGATGATGGTGCAGCCAGCGGTCATCGCAACCTACTATCCGCAGGTGCTTCTGTTGGCTGCCGTGGTTATAGTCGGCATGATTATTTTCGGCACCATCGGTATGCTCGTCACAGGCCAGACACTCCAGGTTGCTATCCAGAGCGGTTTCTCACTGACTCAGATAGGTGAGTTCTCATTCATCATCGCCTCGCTCGGTATGGGACTCGGAGTGCTCGACGCGTCGCTCTATCCGATTATAGTTGCGGTGTCAGTCATCACCATATTCACCACACCCTATTTCATCAAGATGTCGACTCCGGCCTATAAGTTTGTGGAGCGGCATCTTCCCGCAAAGCTCAATTTCCTCATCAACCGCTACTCATCGCAGAAAGTCGACACCAACGAGACGCGTCGTCTCTGGCGCGAGATCCTGGGGCGCTACGTGTGGAGAATTGTGCTATACTCCGTGATTCTGATAGCCATCATCTTCGCGTGCCGGCAGTTGCTCTTCCCAGTGATGGAGGGATTGATACCGAAATGGGGTCACCTTGTGGCTACCGCCATCTCGCTCGTCTTGATGTCGCCATTCCTCACTGCGCTTTCTTTCACCACGATTAAGTCTGACCACAAGATGAAGCTGCACTCCACAGCTTCATTCTACGACGTGCCGCTTATAGCTATGAGCATCATCCGCTATATATTGGCCCTTCTCTTCGTGGTGTATTTCCTTACGGTCTGCTACTCCACCCTCGTAGGCTGGATAGGCGGCTCTATCTGCTTCCTCCTTATGGTGATATTCGCATCCTCAAAACTCATGCGCAGTTTCAAGAGGATGGAGAAGAAATTTATGAACAATCTCAACAACCGAGAGAATGCCCGCAGCGGAGCAAACAACAATCTTGTGAGCGACCTCCACCAGGCATACGTAGACATAAAGCCCAACTGCCGGTTTGCAGGCGACAAACTGAAAGATTCCGGATTGCGAAGCGAGTTTGGCGTAAGTGTCTCGAGTATCCGTCGTGGCGATGAATTTATTCCTCTCCCTACGGGCGACACCCGCATTTTCCCAGGAGACACTCTTGGCGTGATAGGCTCCGACAGCCAGATCAAGCTCCTCAACGACGAGATTGACCGTACTTGCCAGGTGAAGAAGGAATCTCTTCACCATCCCGACATCGAGCTCAAGAGCATATTGCTTACTCCAAAGTCTCCTATCATTGAGCGTCCGCTTAGAGAGACCGACCTTCGCAACGATTACTTCTGCATGGTGCTATCCGTGCAAAGAGGGGAGGGTGAGTTTATCACTCCACGTCCCGACACTGTGCTTCAGGCCGGCGACCTACTCTGGATAGTAGGCGACCCGGGGCAGTTTGATAAGATGAAGTGA
>CAZIAX010000089.1:0-9272 GCA_964537745.1 uncultured Sangeribacter sp. | reverse complement strand
TGCTAACTACCCACGGCTACGCAGTATTGAACGGTTGGATCAGGAGTGGGAGGTGGCCAATCTTTCGGCTTCTTCTGCAGATATGACTATTGTGTGCCCATTGCCGTCTGTCGTAACAATGGGTTGCCCTAATTTCTTCTTCAACTCCAACATTTTGAAAAATGAGTCTTTTAGGGCTTCATTAAGAAGATTTCTTCGTGCTATTTTTTCTTGTTCTGACATATCTGTTGATGGATTTTATTGTATAACTGTTCGTTGACTATTCCAACGTTATCGGCAATCAAATTGGTTGATAAATTATTGTCATAAAGCGCCCATTCATCGACTATCGGTATGAAGATATTGAAGAGATTCTCCAGGCCAAGCTTATAGCGACGGTTGATGGTTTCTGTGGGGATATTGTGGCCTCCTTCCGAGACTCTTTTGGCGACTCGTTCACATGCCACTTCGGGTGACACCAACCAGAAAAACAACAAACTGACATTATACCCTTTTTCTTTGGCCTTCAAGACTAAGTTTTTATAGCTTCTTGTGGCTAATGTGGTCTCTATGGCAAATGACTGCCGATGCGACATCAATGTCTCGATTCTGTCAAGCATAAGTTTGCCAGCCTGGATCGCAACTGATTCCGGACAGAATGGCGAGAGACCTTTGGCAATCTCATCGGCATTGACAAACTCCTTGCAGTTGAGAATCTGTGGCAAGACATTGAATGAGGCAGTGGTCTTTCCTGCTCCATTGCAACCGGCTATTATGTAAAGATTCGGACCTGACATTTATCTTTGTTGTTGTCTTTAGGGCAAAATTAATGATTTTTCTGTGAATTTGCAAATTATTTTTCGGATGAGCGGGGAAGAACGGCGGAGTCGGGGTGCCTCCATTCCATGGGGGATTAGTCGTGGTGGTAGGGTTCGCCGCGGAGGATGGTCATGGCGCGGTAGACCTGCTCCGTGAAGAAGAGGCGGATCATCTCATGGCTGAACGTCATCTTTGAGAAGGAAAGTTTGGAGTTGGCACGGTCATACACTTCCTGTGAGAATCCATAGGGACCGCCGACGAGAAACACCATCCGTTTCTTCCCTCCAAGCATACCCTTCTGAAGGAAGTCGGAAAAACCTCGAGATGTCAGCATGTCGCCGCGCTCGTCGAGCAGTACTACATGGTCTGACGCTGAAAGTTCTCCGAGAATCAGTTTCCCTTCCTCTATCTTCTGCTGGCTCTCTGTGAGTTTGCGGGCATTCTTGATGTCGGGAAGGCATTTGATTGAGAAAGGCACGTAGCGTTTCAGACGCTTGCAGTATTCGTCTATTCCCGTCTGTATGTATCCGGTAGTCGTTTTTCCGACAGTAATCAGCAAAATATCCATTTTTTTTATTATCTTTGCATCTTGGGAGGTCTACAGCCTGACATCCCAATCTTTTTCAACTGCAAAATTAGCGAAGATTTTTGACATATGAAAACCAAAGACGAACTTATTGACGCTCTTCTCGACTTGGCTTTCGCCGAAGACATTGGCGATGGCGACCATACTACTCTCTCCACAATACCTGCTGACGCTATGGGACGCTCACGCCTTCTCATCAAAGAGAAAGGTATTCTCGCAGGTGTAGACATCGCTGAGAAGGTGCTTCATAAAATCGACCCCTCCATCAAGTTGGAAGTGTTTATCCACGATGGGGCAGAGGTCAATCCCGGTGACGTGGCATTCACTGCCGAAGGTCCCGTAAGAAGTCTTCTCGTGGCAGAGCGCACCATGCTCAACATCATGCAGCGCATGAGTGGCGTGGCTACTATGACACGCAAATACCAGGACCAACTCAAAGGACTTCACACCAAGGTGCTCGATACCCGCAAGACGACTCCCGGCATGCGTATGCTTGAGAAAGAGGCAGTCAAGATTGGTGGTGGCACCAACCACCGTATCGGACTCTTCGACATGATTCTCATCAAAGACAATCATGAGGATTTCGCCGGCGGAATAGAGCAGGCAGTTGAGCGAGCAAAGGAATACTGCAAAGCCAATGGCAAGGATCTCAAGATTGAGGTGGAATGTCGGAATCTCGACGACATAAAGAAGGTGCTCGCCATCGGTGGGGTAGACCGCATTATGTTTGACAACTTCACTCCCGAACTCACCCGCGAGGCCGTCGCCCTCGTCGATGGTAAGGTTGAGACCGAATCTTCCGGAGGAATCACTTTTGATACTCTCCGCGATTATGGCGAGACAGGAGTGGATTTCATTTCGGTAGGTGCTTTGACCCACAGTGTGAAAGGTCTTGACATGTCGTTTAAAGCTTTCTGAGATTGATAGAAAATCGCTATGGCTGACAAAAAACTGGAAACTGCCAAAGAGTGGGGAAAGCAGGCAGAGAATATAGTCTGCGAATACCTCATCGCAAAGGGTTATACGGTCCGCGAACGCAACTGGCGCCCTAAAACGTCTCATAGCGAGATAGATATCATTGCCCAGCAAGGGGACACCATTGCATTTGTCGAGGTCAAGGCCCGCACGGATAAAGATATCGACCCAACTTTGGCTATGACTCCTGAGAAGATAAGAAATTTAGTGCGCGGCGCTAATTCATATCTTCTCTCGCAGGATCATTCATTCTATTATAGGTTTGATGTGGCTTCTATAAGTGGAAATGTCGAGGACTACACTCTCGATTATCTTGAAGATGCATTCCTTCCTCCGCTAAGGAGCAGATAAGAATTTCAGCAAATAATTAGATAACCAATCATGAGCAAGCATAACTCAAAGTTTCTCTTCAAAGAGTTTGCTGTTAGTCATCACCGCAGTTCTATGAAAGTTGGAGTCGACGGGGTGATGATAGGCAGCTGGGCCGATGTATGCTCTGCCCGACGTATACTTGACGTCGGGACCGGTTGCGGCCTGATTGCTCTGATTGTGGCCCAGCGAGCTCCCGAGGCAACCATCGATGCCATTGATATCGACGAGCCTTCGATTGAGGAAGCTTCTGAAAATTTCAGTTCCTCTCCTTGGGCCGACAGACTGAATGCGAGACTTTGCAGCTACTCTGAAGCCTCTTCATTGCTGAAAGATTCGGAGACCAAATATGATTTGATTATCTCAAACCCTCCTTATTTTGATTCGGGAGTCAAAGACGCAGTAACCGCACGGGAAAAAGCACGGCATCAAGGAGAACTTTCTCCTTTGACATTGCTTGAAGGAGCGAAATCTCTTTTGGCTGACAACGGACAAGTGGCAATGGTGGTGCCTTTAGACATTTCCGCGCAGTTGGAAAAAGATGCGGAGACCATGGGGTTTCAATTAGTCAGAAAATGCTGTTACAGAGGGCACCAGGATGCACCTTTCAAGCGAATATTGCTTCAGTGGAAGCTCGCAGCCTCACAATTCCATAACGTAGGGTCAGAGACAACTTTCATGACACTTGAAGAGCAACCCGGACATCCTACCGAAGAATATCGAGAGCTTTGTAAAGATTTCTATCTCAGATTCTAAAACGATTAAACCAATTGGCAGATTATTTGTCATATAAATAAAAAACTAACACAATCGCGCTATGAAATTTAAAAATCTACTCCTTTTGTCAATGGCGCTGGGCTCGATGACTCCGGCGGCCGTCTTCGCCGACGATTATGTTGATGATATATATTATAATCCGAAAAAAGATACTTTCGTCGGTGCCAAGAAGAAAAATCCGAACTATATCGAGAATTTCAGCGATATGGATGTGGATGCCTATAATCTTCGTGGTCAGTACTATACTACTCCAATCGATACTATCGGAGCTAAGGTAAGCTCAGAAGAGGATTTCGTATATACTCAGCAGATTCAGAAGTATTACAATCCTACTATCGTCCTCGACAACTCACAGTTGCTTGCCGATGTGCTCCAAAACTCATATGGCAATGTAGAGATTGTCTACAACGGACTGACACCAGCATTCCTTCCTACCTACGGTTACGGCTGGCCCTACTACAGATACTATGATCCATGGGCTTGGAATATCGGTTTCGGAGGTTGGAGCATAGGAGGTTGGTACGACCCGTGGTATTGGGGTCCCTCATGGTCTTGGGGCTGGGGTCCATCCTGGTCATGGTCTTGGGGTTGGGGTCCTTCATGGGGCTGGGGTGGTCCCGGTTGGGGTCCTGGTCCTTCCTGGGGTTGGGGCAGACCTAACGGAACATGGAGCCCCGGTGGCAACCGTCCTATAAATCCCGGCACTGGCTGGGCTGGCAACCATCGTCATCCTGCAGGCACTCGTCCCGCGGGAACGCTCAGTGGTCCTGGTAATAACCGTCCCTCTTCGGGTTCGCAATGGAGCATAGCAGGAAATCACCGTGGTTCCTACGGCACAGCTGGTAGCAATTCCAATAAGCAACACACTTCCTCTACCGGCAACAACCGTGGCTATACCATCGGCAATGATGGCCATAGATACAGAGGAACCGGAAGCGGAACTGTCAACAACTCTTCCAACAACAACCGTTATTCCGGCAATTCAAGAGGAAACACGTATAACAGCAATACGAATTCCAACCGAAACAACAGCTATAACAGCAACCGTAACTCCAATACGAGCACTACACGTAACTCCGGCACCTACAATTCAGGTCGTTCAAGCGGCAACGGCTCATTCGGAGGCGGAAGCTTCGGTGGAGGCAGAAGCAGCGGTGGCGGTGGTGGCCGTGGCGGTCGCAGATAATAACCATAAACATTCATCGACATGAAAAAGATATATTTCTTAGCGGCTTCGATGGCCATCCCATTTATGGCTGATGCGCAGAGCGCTATAGACGGTTTTCGTTTTTCTCAGCCTGATATGAAGGGTACTGCCCGCTATATGGGCATGGCCGGTGCTTTCGGAGCCCTCGGTGGCGACCTAAGCTCCATCTCCACCAATCCTGCAGGTATCGGTGTCTACCGCCGCAATGAGATTGGCATCACAATGGATGTCGATATCCAGAGTGCAACTTCGGAAGCACAAGGCGTCAAGAACACACAGAATCAGACTAAGGTACTCCTGAATAATGTTGGAGGTGTGGCAACTTGGAATCTGATGAATTCCACTATGCCAAACCTAAATATAGGGTTTACATACAATCGTACTGCTTCATTCAACGCTCACTACGCAGGAACAATCCCTCAGCTTAGTAACTCACTGACCAACTACATTGCAGGAGTGAGCAACAACGAGGGTATAACAGTGCCTGATGTGGAGACTATTTTCGACAAAGATGGATACGTAACCTTTGATCCTTACAATCCAAACGATGGTGGTATTGCTGCTCCGTGGCTCTCCATCTTAGGCTACAACAGTTATTTCATCACTCCTTCAGGAGATGACGACCAGCCTAACTGGATAGGGCAGTGGGGTGCTAATACTTCAGGCTCGGGAGCGTTTGATGTTTTGACATCAGGTGGCGTTAATGAATATAACATTGCCATTGGTGGCAATATCAAGAATAAGGTGTTCTGGGGAGTTGACTTCGGTATCGTAGATATGAATTACAGCATGACTGCTATGTGGGGTGAGAACCTTCAGAATGCGGTAGTGGACAATCCGGAGGGCACATCCAACAGCACTGCCACTTGGAAGATGACAAACTCCTACAATGCCAGCGGCAATGGCTTCAACATCAAAGTTGGCCTTATCTATCGTCCTATCCAGGAACTGCGACTTGGTCTTTCTTTCGCTTCTCCGACTTGGTACTCAATCAATGAAAGCTACATAGCTTCGACAGACTTCCGATACAGTGCAAATATTACTGATATAAATACGGATTATGCTGTCACCAACGGAGGAGAGTGGGGGCTCAATTCCTACAACTTCCGTACCCCTTGGCGCATCACTGCCAGTGCAGCAGGCGTAATAGGAAGCAGCCTTATAGTCAGTGCCGACTTTGAATGGCAGAAATATAATAAGATGCGTTTCTATGATGGCAGTGGCAACAGCTACGGCGGCGGTTACGATGACTGGGGCTGGGGTTGGGATTACCCCTATTATGCTCCCGCAGCTAAGATATCAACACCCGTCTTCAATACAGACCCATGGTATGCAACAAATGCCGATATAGAGGAGTATTATAAGACCACTACTACCATCCGCGTAGGAGCCGAATATCGTGTGACTCCACGTTTCAGTGTCCGTGCCGGCTATGCGCATGTATCTTCTCCTGTTCACAAAGTTGCTAAGGATGGATCGATGTTGATTTATACTTCCGGCACTATGCCAAATTATCGTATGGACAACTCGACTGATTACGTCACTTGCGGCCTTGGGTATAATTTCGACCATTTCTATATTGACGCCGCCTACGTCAATAAGTATCAGAGCAGTGAGTATCATGCTTATACTCCCGACCCAGCCAATCCGCAGATACCGAGTCCGACTTCTAAGTTGAGCTTCAACAACAGTCAGATTGTGCTTTCAGCAGGTGTAAGATTCTAAACATAGAGTATCGATATAAAATTATAAGGACGCACGCACAGTGTGTCCTTTTTTTAATATTTTATTGAACCTAATAGTTGCCTCTCGCGTTGTAAGGATAAATTATAAACTTAATCAACACTACTATGAAAAAATTATTACTCACTCTCGCTGGCGTTTTCGCCGCTGTCTCCTCCGCTTTCGCTATCTCTCCGTTTGTAGAATTCCAGCCAGTCATTGCCGGTGGTCATACTTGCCGTTTCAACGTGCAGGGTGGTATCCATGAGATGATGACCAAGAACATCGGTCTCGGTGCGGGTCTCGGTATCACAGAGCAGTGGAACTTCGATAATGGTCCGCTTATCCCTATCTTCGTAAGAGGCGACGTCAGCGGCCAGATGGGTGGCCTCAAGCCTTTCTTCTCTCTCGACCTTGGCTATGCAATCAATACTGAGCACACTGATTGCGGTGCAGTTCTCGTAAACCCGATGATCGGTCTTGATTTCGGAAAGGTATATGCAGGCATCGGTTACCAGGCTCTTTGCTGGACTCCGAAGCACGCAGACGCTACCAACTGCTTCAACCTCAAAATCGGTTATAAATTCTAAAGTTACCGTTAGCCGGCTCGGCGGAGGCGACGACGCCTCCATTCCACGGCTACGCAGTATATAGCAAAACCCCGGGCGGATGCCTGGGGTTTTGTCATTATGATAGCTTGGAGCTGAGGTAAATTAGTTCTTAAGGTATTTGTCCAGGAAGCGGAAGAAAGTGCGCTGCCAGAGGATTGCGTTCTGGGGCTTGAGAATCCAGTGGTTTTCATCCGGGAAGACGAGCATCTCAGCTTCGAGACCATGCATCTTGGCTGCATTGAACGCCATCATGCCCTGCGATGCGAGGATACGATAGTCGAGTTCGCCGACTGTCACAAGAATAGGAGCTGTCCAGTTGTTTACGAACTTGTGGGGTGAAGTAGCGAAAGTTCGCTGTGCAGTTGCGTTGTTGGTGTCCCAAGGAGCGCCACCCATATCGAAGTCTGCAAACCACATCTCCTCAGTCTCAAGATACTGAGCCTCCATATTGAAGATGCCAGCATGAGCTACGAGAGCCGCGAAACGACCTTCATGATGTCCTGCAAGCCAGTATACGGAGAAGCCCCCGTAACTTGCGCCGATAGCGCCGATTTTCTTCTCATCCACGTAAGGCTGAGCTGCAATGTAGTCGGTAGCTGAGAAATAGTCGCGCATGTTTTGGCCGCCATAGTCGCCAGAAATCTGACGGTTCCATTCCTCGCCAAAGCCCGGAAGACCACGGCGGTTAGGAGCAATGACTACGTAGCCTTGCGAAGCCATGATGCGGAAGTTCCAACGATAGCTCCAGAACTGGCTGACTGCCTGCTGCGGACCACCTTGGCAATAAAGGATGGCAGGATACTTCTTGTTGGGGTCAAAATTCGGCGGAAGGATAACCCAGCAAGTCATCTCCTTGCCATCGGTTGTGGGCACAAGGTGCTTCTCCACCTTCACCTCAGCAAGCTGAGAAAGAATGTCCTTGTTGATTTCGGTGAGCTGCTTCACATTGCCGCCCTCAGCCACATAGATATCGTTTGGCTCAAGCATAGAGTGGCGCATACATGCCACTTTGCCAGTGTCGCCGAGGGGCTGAACTCCAACATAGTCATACTGACCTTCTGCAATCACGTCAATCTTGGCATCAGCCACATTGATTTTGAAAATCGGCATCACGCCATCGCTGTAAGCGTTGAATACGATCTGCTTGCTATCGGGAGTCCAAGCAATTCCTTCAGGCCAACGGTCCCAACCTTCTGTGAGATCTTTCACGCCACGAGTAGCCATATCCATCACCATCAGGCGCTTCTTGTCGCTCTCATACTTTGCAGTCTTCATAGAGAGGAAAGCGAGGCTCTTTCCGTCGGGCGAGAAAGCTGGGTCAGTGTCATAGCCAGGCCAATCCTCGCCAGGAGTCAGACACTCAGTCTTGCCGCTTTCTATATCATAAAGGAAAAGATCGCTGTCGGTAGAAAAAGCATAGTCCATGCCCTTCAGCTTGCGGCTGACATAGACGAGCTGCTTGCTATCCGGGCTCCAAGCAAATGACTCAGCCCCGTTGAAAGGCTTCATCGGGCACTCAAACGGTTCGCCTGCCATGATATCTTTAGCCCCGGAAATGTCGGAGCCATCAAAGTCTGCTACGAAAGGATGAGGTATTGACTCCACCCATTCGTCCCAATGCTTATACATAAGGTCGTCTACCAGACGGCCGGTTGTCTTGTCAAGTCCAGCAAAAAGGGCAGAATCCTTTTGATTGAAATCCTTGATGGAAGTTGAGTAGACCACCTTCTTGGAGTCTGGAGAGAAGAGGAAGCACTCCACGCCGCTTTCTACTTCGGAATGGCAAGTGACGTTTCTTCCGTCGGGCTGCATTGAGAAAATCTGCATTTTCCCTTGTGTGTCTTTTCCAAGATAGGCGATACGCTCGCCACCGTTGATCCACTGGAGGTTGCCTTCCGAACCCTCAGTATGGGTAAGGCGAGTCACTTCGCCTCCCTCTGCAGGAACGGTGTAAATCTCGGAGTTGCCTTTGTTTTCCTTCACGTCCTCATACTTGATGGTGAAAGCGATGGTCTTTCCATCAGGAGAAGCCACAGCTCCGTTCACTTGTCCGAGAGCCTCGAGTACTTCCGGTGTCATCTGTCCGTCGACGATGTTGATCTCGGGCTTTTCGATTACATTCTCTTTTGTGCTGCCTTCTTTGCAAGAGGTAGCAAGGCAAAGGGGAAGAATCAGTGCGCCCATTGCAAAACTTGACTTGTTCATTTTCTTGTCTTTTTGTTATTGG
>CAZIAX010000088.1:0-9359 GCA_964537745.1 uncultured Sangeribacter sp. | reverse complement strand
GTTTATAGGTTTATAGGTTTATAGGTTTATAGGTTTATAGGTTTATAGGTTTATAGGTTTATAGGTTTATGAGGGCTTCTACGTCGGCTATGGTGCCGCAGAAGGGGCCTTTTGAGCCGAGCTTGATGCTGCACATGGCGGCTGCGAATGCTCCGGCCTCCTCGTAAGATGCTCCACGGCTTCTCTTGTAGAGATAGCCGGCCATATATGTGTCGCCACACCCGGTGGCGTCCACAAGATCTTTAGCCGGATATGCCGGAATCTTATGAAATTCACCATCAGCATATATTAGCGAACCCTTGTCGCCGAGTGTCAGGACCACTTCCTTCACTCCCCAGTCTGCAAGCATCTTAGCTGCCTCATATGGGTCGGTGGTCCCGGTCAACGTCTCCATTTCCATCTCATTGGCCTTCAGTATGCCGATGTAGGGGAGGGCTTCCAACTTATCGTCGTAGTCAACTGCCACTACATGCTCCCCTTCTACCTTGCGCAGATAACCCTGCACATCGACCGATACCGTCCCCTTGGTACTCAAATACTTGATGGTCTCCTTATCGAAATCGTCGGCAAGCAGAGTGCCAAGGTGAATGATATTCGCCTCTACATCATGTAGGTTTTCCTTTGTGAAAGGATCTGCTTTGGCAA
Source organism: uncultured Sangeribacter sp. (assembly GCA_964537745.1). Classification (GTDB taxonomy): domain Bacteria; phylum Bacteroidota; class Bacteroidia; order Bacteroidales; family Muribaculaceae; genus Lepagella. The sequence goes on along the minus strand of CAZIAX010000088.1, from coordinate 8,714 downwards.
GCACACGCTGTGTACGCTCATTCATATCTTCCCCATATTTATTTTCGAAATATACGGAGTTCTTAGATACTATTGCCTCGACATCGATGCCGTCCTCTCGAAGTTTGTCTACCTCATGCATCTCGCTCTCGGCGAGCGATGTCACGAGACGGAAATCCTCAAGGTCGATGTTCTTGAGAGCTTTGGCGAAATAATATGCTGTACCCCCAGGCATGTATGCCGTGAAGCGAGGGGTTATGACTTTGTCAAGGGTGATATGTCCGATGCAGGTAAGTTTCATCAGTTGGTTTGTAGGTTTATGGGTTTATATGTTTATGGGGGTTAAGGGGTCTGTCTTTTCTTAAGTACGCTGAGGGCGTAGATGAGTACGAAGGCATAGGCTATCGCCGGGATGATAAAGGCGGTCGACATCGTGGTGATGTCGGCTATCTGACCCATGATAAGGGTGCCGACTGCTCCTCCTATAGGAGTCATCATCAAAAAGGAGGAGGCGATCTTGACATTGTGGCCCTGCGCTCCAACTATCGTGATCGCAAAAATTGTCGGGAACATGATGGCTTCGAATGCGTAGCACATGAAGACTCCGGCACGCGATATCCAACCGCAGTCGAGCACTACAAGGAGAGCTCCAATCACTGTCAGCAATCCGCATGCCACAAGCACCTTCTCCGACGCCACCTTGCTCATCACCCAACTGCCGACAATACGCGCAAGCATGAAGAGTCCGAGAGCACCGAAAGAGAGCACTATAGATGCAGTGGTCTTGTCCATCCAACCGTCGGCTGTAGCATAATTGATGAAGAGACTGTTGATGGATATCTCTGCTATCTCGTAGAAGAAGAGCGCTATGACTCCGAAGCGGAATGTGGAGTTGCTCCAAAGTCCCTTGATTGTGGCTCCGAGGCTCTCCTTTGCTGCCGGTGTGGTCTGCTCATCATTATTCGTTATCTCCGGAAGTTTTACGCGCGAGAAGATAAGCGCGGCAATAAGCACCGCTACTCCCATTATGCCGTAGGGGACAGACACACTGCTTTCAGGAGTGGAGAAGAGGAAACCACCGACGATTACGGGAGCGAGGATGCAACCAAGTCCATTGAACGATTGAGCTAAGTTAAGTCGGCTGGCTGCGGTCTCCTTCTCGCCAAGTTCCGTGGCATAGGGATTGGCCGCCGTCTCAAGAATCACAAGGCCGCATCCGATGATGAAGAGAGCAAGCAAAAACATTCCGAACGACATAATCGATTCGCCCGGGATGAAGAGGAGCGCTCCAAGAGCGAAGAGAAGAAGACCCGTTACAACTCCTTTTCTATAGCCGACACGCGTGATAAGGATACCGGCTGGGAGAGCCATAAGGAAATATCCAAGGTAGGTAGTGGCCTGGATGAGGGCTGACTGACCGATGGATATGTGGAGCATTTCCTGGAAATGCTTGTTGAGCACGTCGAGGATGGCGCGCGCAAAACCCCACATGAAGAAAAGGCTCGTGATAAGCACGAACGGGACAAGGTATTTCTTGGAGACTAATTTGCTCATCTCTTTCTAATGATAAATTATAAATGATTAATGATAAATTATAATCAAATGCAAATTTACAAAAAAAATCCCTAAGTTTTACATTAAATTATAAATTATGAATGATTAATTATAAATTAAAGAGGTGGCCATCCTTCTGGATGCCCACCTCCTATCTGATCGATCTATCTGGTCTAAACCATTTAAACCATCTAAACCGCTTAAACTATTTAAACCATCTAAACCATTTAAACTAATTAACGGATAACCTTCTTGGATACCTTGTTGCCCTCACGAACGATATAGATACCGTTTTCGGGGTTAGCAACGCGAACACCCTGGAGGTTGTAGTATTCAACTACGCCGTTAGCAGCATTGATAGCCTCAACAGCATTGTAGTTTTCGTCAAACTTCTCAAGCTTGAAGTCAGCAAACGGATTCCAGAACTGAGGAGGATAATTAGCATCTTTGCCAAGTCCTACCCAAACCTTTGCAGGTTCAGTCACTGTGAATTCTACATACTGGCGATAAAGCTCTGGATTAGCTACGAATGCAGCTGCTGATTCGCGCTCCATACCGGAGTCACACCAGTTCGTGCAGACATTTTTAGTCTCATATGCAGGAACAATCTCAGTGCCTTCAGCTGTGCCACGAGTTTCGTTTTCAGGCATTGCAGCGTAGTCGCCGTTGTTGAGTTCCCATGTGCCTTTTATTCTTGTGATGACCATGTTTTCCTCAAGAGTCTCAACATAAAACTCAAGGTTAGCAGGCTTGTCTTCGCCAAAGGATGCAAATAGATAAGCGTTAGCGTGGAAATCATTTTCTGTATAAGCTTTTTCTTCCCACCACTGCTTAGGAGATTTTTCCACATCAGTAAGACCCCACTGGCCTTTGCAAGTGATAATCTTGCCGTCATAGTCGCCGGCACCGCCATAGCGGAGGAATGTGAGGGCACTAAAGCGATAAGTACCAGCGGGGAGGTCAACTTGCTGACCAAAGTTGTATTGCGATGCATTGGTCTTACGGTATACACCACCACCTTTGTTTGCATCAGGTACTTTTACTTTTCCTTCGCTATTGGTCATATCCCAATACTGTGCTCCTAAGCCAGTATATTTTTCAGCATTGCCTGCCTCAAATGCATCTTCAGGCATTTCTGAGAAGTCTGCATTTTTGATACGGTTGGTGTAATCAGTATCGCCACTCTTAAGAGTGAAGTTGTCGAAAGCTGACCATTCGTCGCCATAGCAACCTGTGTTGGAAATACCAATTGTAAGGTCTCCTCCTTCGTGTGTGAAAGTAAGAGTATTCAGATACTCTCCAGCAGCAAAAGCCTCATTTGCTTCTGCTCTGCTGTTTGGTGCTACTGCGCGCCCTTCGAAGAGGCCCTTGACTACCTTCTTATTGCCATTAGCATAGATAAAGGTGGTGTTGAGATCTGCATTGCCTTCCTGATTTGCTGCAGCGAACTCATTGTTGCCGCAACGATAGAAAGCGTTGGCTGTGAGTACATAATCTCCAGCGGGCATGTCGGGAAGCACCTGATAAAGGTTGAATGCACCGTTATAGACTTCACCTACTCCATCACCAATGAAAGTGAGGGCACCCTGCCATCCAGGGAAGAATGCGGGATTCTGCATATACTGGCCAGTCACGTCACGATAACCGGCTGCGCCTGCTGACAACATCACTGCAGCTGCGCCGAGCAGCATTGCGCTGCGTTTTAGGTTGAAATTTGCCATAAATGAATTTAAGGTTAAAAAATGTTTTATTTGGGTTTATCTTTGAGAATCAGGAATCGGCCCTAACGCCGATTCCCAATCCCGTAATACTTAATTATACTTGGTTCCTGACCCTTGACCCTTGACTCTTGACTCTTGGTTCTTGACCCTTAATCACAGTCCCTGATAGCCGGGGTTCTGACTCCAGTTGAGGTTGGTCTCAAGGATGCCGCGGTGGATAGGCATGAGGCGACGGTAGGTGTCTTTCACTCCACGGTCTACCCAATGGAATTCGGTATGCTCCTCATTGTCCCATACTTTGTATTGGTTCTTCTGGCCCCAGTCATTCTCAAACATTCCGCAACGGATAAGGTCGTTGCGACGCCACGGCTCAAGAATGAACTCACGTGAGCGCTCGTCCATAAGATCCTGGATAGTGAAGTTTCCGGTCACTTCAGGTGCGCTCGAGCAGCGGCGAACCTCATTGACGAGGTCATTGACAGTTGCGCCCAAGGTAGGAGTCGCTCCACGCATGATGCACTCAGCCTTAGTCAGAAGGATGTCGGCATAACGGAAGATAGGGGAGTCATTGGCCTGCTGACGATTCCAGAGTGTATAGTCTTCCTCGCGTGGAGGATACTTGAAGAGACGCGCACCCTTCTGGATGTTGAGAAGGGCAGTTCCATTCTCGATGTTTGTCTTGTTGGCTTTCGGAAGAGCCTCGTCGCCGAGGGAGTAGATAGAGGCATCGTCAAACTCAAAGTCCTCATGATAAGTGAGCTGGCCTACGAGAGATTTTTCATTACCTGGCACAGAATAAATATATACTGGAGTAGTGGTCTGCTCGTAGTCAGCACCAATCGTGCACTGAGGACCTTTCAGCACCATCTTGTTGCGCTCGTCGCCCGGAAGGCAGAAACGATCAACAGCCTCTTTGGTCAGCACTGTCTGGCCGGCTATTGACAGAGGATTTTTCCATCCGAGAGTATAGGGACTGCATAGACCATCTTTCTTGAAGCCAAACCAACGATACCATGTAGTGGTGCCATCGCCCTGAGTCTGAGGGTCAACATTGAGAGCGTAGATGAAGTCCTTGATATGGACACCATTGTCGGGATAGAATTTCTTGCGATAACCCTTGCCAACCTCAAAGAGACCTGAGTTGATGATTTCGTCGCAGATGCGTACGCAGTCGTTGAGCTTCGGATTGGGAGTGTCATTGGTGACAGTGTTGATGTCGTTGGTGTAGACGCCCCAGTTGAGGTAGATCTTTGCGAGGAGGGCAGCTGCCATCCAGTAGTTGGGCTTGCCATAGGTGGAGAGGTCGTTGGCCTTGCTGAGGCCATCTTCTTGACCGAGAATCTCAAGGAGTTCGCTTTCGAGCCATTCTGCCACTTCCTTGCGCGGAGAGCGGTCGATGGGTTCACCCTCAGCCAACGGACGCTTCATGATAGGGGCGTCGCCATAGAGCTCCATCATCCAGAAAGTGTAGTAGGCGCGGATAGCACGCAGTGGAGCCACAACGGGGTCGTTCATATCTGGACCACCGTAAGCCAAAATCTTGGTGTTGGTGTAGCTGACGCCCGACATGCATCCCTCGATGATACGTGTGCGCCAGTTGTCAAGGTTGAGATTGTGGACGGAAGCATCGAGGTAGCGGCCATCATCGAAATAGTTGCCGACACCAAAGCAACAGCCCATAACCTCGTCTCCCTGTGCCACTACTCCCTCGTTGAAGTCTCGGCCAAACCAGCCGTGCAGGTATAGATAGCATGCATTGAACTCACCTTCCACGGCGATGGGATTGTCCGGAAGGGTCTCATATCTCGTGTTCAGATCGGTGTTGAGGTCGGTGCAGGAAGCCATTCCTGCAAGGACCGCACCGAGTGTGAGAAATTTCTTATATGATTTCATTTTCAATATATTTAAGTTTCGCAAGCTCCACTTAAGGTTTATAGGTTTATGGGGTTATAGGTTTATTTGTAATTGGTAATCAGCTTTTGTTGTTATGAATTTTAAACTCATAAACTTATAAACCCATAAACCTCAACTTTAGCTTGCTAAAGTTGAATTAGAAGTTGATTGTAGCGCCTATGAGAATCTGGCGTGTGCGCGGATAGTGGTCGGAACGTGTGTCATGGCCCGGTTCAAGCCCGCCAAGGTTGATTTCCGGGTCGCGGCCGCTATACTTGGTGATAGTGAAAATGTTGTTGGCCGATACGTAGAGACGGATGTCATTGAGCCAGCCATTGAAGCAGTTTCTGAAGGTGTATCCAAGTGTCACGCTTGCGAGCTTGAAGTAGCTGCCGTTCTCAAGATAGCGCTGTGATGGGTAGTGGGCGAGACCGTCGGTAGGAAGCTGGTCGTCCCAAACAGACGACATCACGTTCTTACCCTGGGAGATGGAACCGACATAAGAGAAGTATGCGTGAGGCTCATTGAAGATCTTCTGGCCGAACACTCCGGTGAAGAAGATGTTGAGGTCCCAGTTCTTGTAGTTGAAGCGGTTGTCCCAGCCCATTGTCAGCTTAGGCTGTGCGTTGCCCATATAGATGCGGTCGTCTTCGCCCGGCTCGATAGTAGTCTCAGGATTGCCGTTCTCGTCAAGGATATGGTTTCCATCAGAGTCATAGCGATAAAAGGTGGAGAGACCTGCCTCGTTATACCCAGCCCAGTCCCAGAGGTAGAAGGAACCGATAGGCTTGCCCTCTACGATACGCTGGGTGTTGCATCCCTGTGAGAGGCCCGGGAGATGCGGGTCATAACGGTTGAGGACACCGGCGTTGAATTCACTGTTGTGTACGCTTACCACCTTGTTGTCGTTGTGAGAGAAGTTGAGCGAGGTGTTCCAAGTGAACTCCTTTGTCTGGATAGGATAAGCCTGAATCATAAGCTCGACGCCACGGTTGCGCATCTTACCTACGTTGGCAGTCATTTTGTTGACAGGATATTGAGCCACTGATACGGGGTATTCCCAGATCATATCTTTGGTATCCTTGTTGTAGTATTCGATCGTACCGCCGATGCGTCCGTTGAGGAAGGAGAAGTCAATACCAAGGTTGAGCATGGTAGTGGTCTCCCACTTAAGATTTTCGTTGACGTTGCGCGCTGCAGTAAGACCCTTGTAGGAAGTGACAGCACCGGTCACTGGATCAACGTAGTCGAAACGTTTTGCAGCTTCGTAGTAGAAGCGAGAGGTATAGATATCAAAACCCTTGGCATTACCGCTCTGTCCCCAACCTGCACGGATCTTGAGGTCGGTGAGCCAGCTGTTATCGCGGAGGAAGCTTTCCTGAGAAATGCGCCATGCTACAGATGCGGAGGGGAATGTAGCCCAACGATTGTTGGAACCGAAGGTGGATGCACCGTCTCGACGGATGGCTGCCTGGAAAAGATATCTCGACATCAGAGAGTAGTTGACACGTCCATAGAAAGAAATCATCTTGGTGTGGCTCTCAAGTTCACCCCATACAGGGTCAGTGTCCCAGCTGTTGGCCATGCCTATGTCATTCCAGCCAAGGCTGTCGTCATAGAAGTTGTAACCCTTTGCACCGAAGCCGTCGCCATTCTTGTGTTGTTCCCAAGAATAACCAGCCATAAGGGCGAGCTTATGGTTTTCGCCAAATTCCTTGTCGTAGTTGCCATAGATTTCCATCAGTTTGGACCAATTGTCTTTAACTTTGCGTTCGGCTTCGCCATGACGTGTATTGTTCTGCGACTCAGTGGAAGTATAAGCCTTGTAGTGATAGTTTTCAGTCTCGTAAGAGAAGTTGGCGTTGAGGAAGAGACCTTCGATGATCTTCAAAGAAGCCTTGCCAGTGAATTGGAGACGCTTCATAGTAGCCATCGAGCGGTTTTCATATATAAGTGAGAGGGGGTTGTAGTTCTGAGAGATGGTCTTATCAGCATACCAGCTGCCATCTTCGTTTGTAGCGGGAACGAGAGGGGAGTAGTAGTACATACCCTCGTAAACAGAGCTACCTTGAATATCACGAGGAACGCCCCATTCCTTGCGGATATTGCCGTTGATGCCGATGCCGAGTGTCAGACGCTCCTTGAGAGTCTTGGTCTCGATATATGAGCGGCCTGTAAAGAGGTTGTTGCCAACACCCTTGATGACACCGTCGCGCTTGATGTAGTTGATAGACACATTGTAGGTGGTAGTCTTGTTGCCGCCTGAGATAGATACGTCATGGTTGGTAGCAAAACCAGTGCGCTGCACTTCGTCAGCCCAGTTTGTACTTACGCCACGGTCGTTGGGAATATGGATGCCGTTTTGCTCAGCATAGGAGCGGAGTTCATCTGCAGTCATCATCTTGTGGTCGTTTGCGATGCGCTCCCAAGATACATAGCCGGAGTAAGTCACGCGTGCCGGACCATCAGAACCACGCTTTGTAGTCACGATGATGACACCGTTGGCAGCCTTCGAACCATAGATAGCAGTGGCGGAAGCATCACGGAGCACGTCGATGCTCTCAATCTCGCTTGGAGGAATAAGGTTGAGGTTGACACCTGGGATACCATCCACTACATAGAGAGGAGCGGCGGCATCTCCGTCAGTGCGCAGAGTGGAAGCACCACGAAGGCTGATAGAGTTGACACCGCCGTTAGGGTCGGAGTTCTGCACTACTACAAGCCCCGGCACCTTACCTTGGAGGAGCTGGCCTGGGTCGGTGTAGGCACCCACGTTCATTTCTTTTGCATTAACTGTTGTGATTGAGCCGGTCAGGTCTTTACGTTTCATTGTGCCGTAGCCGACTACCACTACTTCGTCCAGAAGGGCATTGTCTTCCTTAAGGATAATCTTGAGGTCGTTGCCTTTCACCTTCACATCCTGCGACGTGTAGCCTACATAGGATACTTTGAGGGTCTTGCCCTGCTCCACGTCGATGGAGAATTTACCGTCAACGTCGGTTGCGGTGCCGTTGTTGGAACCAGCCACCATCACGGTAGCGCCGATCAATGGCTCTCCGCCTTCGTCGGTCACCGTGCCTTTGACAATCGCTGCCTGGGCAGCCAGTCCGCTCAGGACAAACGCCATAAGCATCATGCATTTGAGAGCCGATGCCCCAAGGCGTTTCATAGTCTTTTTAATAGTTTGCATCAATTGGTATGTTAGGTTTAAATTAAATTCAAAAATCAGGTTCTATTTGTCCTCGCCCCCTGGGGCTATAAAGCAACGGATATTTTAATAATTTGTTATATTTTACTTTAAATAGAGTCCCTACTGCAAAGCGCGGTATCGGACAGATTGCTTTTTCCAAACCACTAATAAGCATAGTGATAATGGGGGAATGCAAAATTACAAAATAAATTTGAAAAATGAAAATTTTAATAAATTTTAACTGAATAAAAAATTCCTTTTCTGTTCCGAAAGGGGATTTTTTATTCATTTAAAGGGTTAAAGGGTTATGGGTTAGAGGTGTGTTGGGGCTTTTTGCCGAAGAACTTGTCGATGATGAGGGCTATGAAGCCGTCGCC